>CAISJZ010000121.1 GCA_903885755.1 uncultured Hyphomicrobiales bacterium
CTGAGCGCACTGGTGCGCGTCGGCGGCGAGGTGCCGCCGCTCGGTCTCACTCCGGCTTCAGCAGCACGTGGCGCTTGCGCCCGAGCGACAGCTTGATCACCCCATCGCCGGATACATCGCCCGCGCCAAGGCTGGCGCGTTCATCCGTCACCGGGGCGTCATTGACCTTCAGGCCGCCGCCCTTGACCTGCCGGCGCGCCTCGCCGGTCGAGGCGACGAGCCTCGCCCTGACGAAGGCGGTGAGCACGCCGAGCCCGGCGGAAAGCTCGCCCGCCGCGATCTCGATGGTCGGCAGGTCGGTCGAGACGCCTCCCTCCTCAAACGTCTTGCGCGCGGTCTTCAGCGCCTGATCGGCCGCCGCCCGGCCATGGGCCATGGCGGTCGCCTCGTTGGCGAGACGCTTCGTGGCCTCGTTGATCTCGGCGCCGGCCAGCGCCTCCAGCCGGCGGATTTCGTCCATCGGCAGTTCCGTGAAGAGTTTCAGGAACCGCCCGACATCCGCGTCCTCGGTGTTGCGCCAGTATTGCCAGTAATCCCAGGGGCTGAGCATGTCGGCGTTGAGCCAGACCGCGCCCGCCGCCGTCTTGCCCATCTTGGCGCCCGACGAGGTCGTCAACAGTGGCGAGGTCAGGGCATAGAGCTGCGGCGCGCCCATGCGCCGGCCCAGATCAATGCCGGTGACAATGTTGCCCCACTGGTCCGAACCGCCCATCTGGAGGATGCAGTTGTAGCGCCGGTTGAGTTCGACAAAATCATAGGCCTGAAGGCACATGTAGTTGAATTCGATGAAGGAAAGTTCCTGATCGCGCTCCAGCCGCATCTTCACCGAATCCATCGACAACATGCGGTTGACCGAGAAATGCCGGCCTACGTCGCGCAGAAAATCGATGTAGTTGAGCGCTGTCAGCCATTCCGCGTTGTCGGGCATGACTGCGTCGGTCTTGCCGTCGCCGAAGGTCAGAAATTTCGAGAAGACTTCCTTGATCGAGGCCTTGTTGGCGTCGATGTCGGCGATCGACAGCAGCCGGCGGCTTTCATCCTTGCCCGAGGGGTCGCCGACCCGCGTCGTGCCGCCGCCCATCAGCGGCAGGGGCTTGCCGCCCGCGGTCTTCTGCAGCCAGCGCAGCATCATGATCTGCAGCATGGAGCCGACGTGCAACGAGGCCGCCGTGCAGTCAAAGCCGATATAGGCGACGAGCTCGCCCGCGCGCGCCTTCGCGTCCACGCCGGAAAAATCCGAGCACTGGTGAATGAAGCCGCGCTCGGTGAGCACGTGGAGAAAATCGGACTTTGGCGTGAATTCGGACATGACAACCTCGTGGGAGTGGCGAGGTTTATTGGTTGGGAGCCCCCGGCGCAAGATTTGGGCGTTTTGGCCGAGGACTTCGCTGGATAGCAAGATCGCCTTGGTTGTCCGGAAACGCCTATTAGGGCTATTGTCTTGCAAGCGCGAGCCGAACTTTAAGACTTGCCGGTCCAGGGAGGCATGAATGATCATCGAATGGCACACCCACGTCTATCCGCCGGAGGAAGCGGCAGCGGACGCGCTGGCCTGGGACAGCAGGAGCGCCCCCGCGTGGGCTGGCAAGTGCCCGATGACCATCGAAAATGTCATGGACGCACACGAGCGCTCCGGCATTTCGCTCAGTGTCATCAGCAACGCCGCTCATTATCTGCGCGGCAAGAACAGCGCCGAAGCCCTCAAATGCGTTCAACGATGGTCGGATTACGCGGCTGAATTGCAGGTCGCGCACAAGGATAAACTCGTGGCGTTCGCCACCATTTTGCCTTGCGAGGGCAAGGAACAGATCAAGGAAGCCGAAAGGGCCATTACACAGCTCGGTCTGCGTGGATTATTTATTCATTCGAACCACAACTCGCGATATCCGGACGAGGACGACGCGCGACCATTCTGGGAACTCGCACAGTCCCTCAACGTACCGATTTTTATCCATCCGCCGCATGTTGGCGTCGGAGAGGCGCAGCTTGGCATATATCGCCTAGCCTCGAGTGTCGGGCGTCCGGCCGATTTATGCGTTGCGCTGGCGCGGCTGATTGTTCGCGGTATCCTGGAAGATTTTCCTCGAATAAAGTTGGTCGCGTCCCATGGCGGCGGCGGAATTTGCGAGGTCATCGGGCGCATGAACTACGCCTATGAACTGCAGGACGAGTGTTATTTCCTTGGCTCCTATGAGCCCATGAAAATCAGGCACGAGCCGCTTCACTATCTCAAAAAGTTGTATTTTGACACGGCGACCTATCACGCGCCGGCGACTCGCCTCGTTCTGGACACCGTTGGCGCCGATCACGCGGTATATGGCAGCGACGCGCCGCCGCTCACGTCACTAAAGCCCCGCGCGATCAAGATCATCGAAGACCTCGACATTCCCGCCGAGCAAAAACAGCAGCTTTTCTGGAAGACCGCGGCGGGTCTTCTGAATCTATCCGCGGCGGAAATCTCCGCGCTTGAAACGAGGTCGACGAGATGATCGTGCTGGCGATGCGATTTGCCTTGGCCAGCCTATTCGCGGCCGGATGCGCGCAGGGCGGGACGGCCGGCGAATATCCCGATCGACCGGTCAAGGTCATTCTGGCTACGGGAGCCGGCGGAACCGCCGATGTGTTCGCGCGCGCCCTCGCTGATGGATTTCAGAGGCTGACGGGGCAAGGATTAATCGTCGAAAATCGCCCCGGCGGTCAGTCGAATATTGGCGCTCGCGTCTGCATTGACGCGGCTCCGGATGGCTATACGATCTGCCTGCTGCCTGACGAAGTAATGGTTTTGAACCAGTTCCTGTTCAAGAAACTGAATTACGACCCTGCGTCTGATTTCGCGCCAATAACCAACCCGTTCTTCAACACGCAGGTGATCGTCGCCGCAACCTCTCTCGGCGTGAAGTCGATGACGGAACTCGCCGATCTGTCCAAACGCAAGCCGGGAACGCTCAGTTACTCCGTAATGTCGACCTCGATGCGCATGTTCATGGATGATTGGGGCCGCAAACGCGGCAGCGACATCGTGAATGTTCCGGTTGGCGGCGGATCTGACACGGTGACCGGCGTGATGACGGGAACCATTCCCGTCGCGATTGTCGGACTGCAGAACTGGCTCGGCTATATCAGAAGCGGGATGGTCGTGCCGCTCGCCGTGAATTCCAAGGCGCGGCTGGATCTTCTTCCGGATACGCCAACATTGGGTGAACTTGGCTATCCGAACGAACCCAAGCAATTCTTTTCGTTCGTGGCTCCCGCGAAAACGACTAGGCCCTTTATCAAAAAGCTTTACGAAACGATCAAGACCGTTGGCGAGGAGCCAAAGTTTCGCAAGGAGCGGATATCCGACCAGGGACTTGAGCCGGTGTTCGACGACCCCGAGTCATTCACCGATTTCCTCGCGTCCGAGCGAGTGAAGGCCAGGGATCGCTTCGCGAACTCCGGCATTGAGCTACGATAGAATTCGCGAACGCGAGTTGCCAACTCATTCCCGATCAAACGGCGTGGCGTATCTCGCGCGCACCAGCGGCGCGACGGGCGCAATGGCTGGTTTTGCCTCTGTCGCGCGCGAAATGCCGCCGGGCGCGAAGGTTTCGAGTTCGGCGATATAGGCCGCCGGCAGATTCCACGCGCGAGCCGCCGCGATGATACCGCAGATATATTCGAGCCGCGGCCTGCCGCCATCGCCCTTGCCGACATAGACGAGCGCGCGCGACGAGCCGCCCGCGGCCTTGATCACGGGCCGGATGATTTTCGAGTAGAGGCCGCGGCCGACATCCTCGTAGGCGTCGAGGGTTTTGACGTCCGACAGCGCAAGGTCCCATAGCACGCCATGCACGTTGCGGCGGGGATCGGCGACCACATTGCCCCAGCCGTTCGGCATGATGGCGAAACGCGTGCGCGCGAGGCGCGCGACGCCGAGGGGTTTCGATTTTGGACACCGGCGCGCCATTGCGTCGATGTCCATGTTCGCGCCATAGGCGAAGTAGAGGGGCAAACCGATCTCCCGCGACAGTCGCGGGGATTATGCCTTGATGTAGGGGCAGCCGCCAGCGGCCAGCGGACGCCATGCGTCTTCCGGGCTGACGACCGCGACCTGCTTGAAATAGTCCCACTCGCCCTTCGATTCCTGCGGCGTCTTCACCGCCATCAGGTACATCGGGTGGATCTTTCGGCCATCGGCGCGGATCGAGCCCTTGCCGAACAGCGGATCGTCGGTCGGGATCGCCTTCATTGCGTCGATGAGCTTGACGCCGTCCGCCGCGCTCTTGGTCTGCGCCATGGCCTTCATCAGATGCAGGGTCGCGGCGTACATGCCGGCCTGCATGTCCGTCGGCTTGATCTTGTTGGGATGCAGCGCCTGGAACCGCGTGGCGAAGGCGCGCGTGTCGTCGTTCTTGTCCCAGTAGCAGGCGGTCGAGGACTTGACGCCCTGCATGGCGGCGAGGCCGACCGCGCGCACGGTCAGGCAGTTGGCGGTCAGGCCGACGAGCTGTTGCTTGGGCGTCAGGCCGAATTCGCCGGCCTGCTTGAGCGCGGTGTTGCTGTCGCCGCCGGCGTTTGCGAGCCCAACGACCTGCGCGCCCGACGCCTGCGCCTGCAACAGGAAGGACGAGAAATCCGACGTGTTGAGCGGATGGCGCGCCGCGCCCAGCACCTTGCCGCCAGCCTTTTCAACGGCTTTCGCGCAATTTTCCTCGAGGTCCTTGCCGAAGGCGTAATCGGCGGTGATGAAGAACCAGGACTTGCCGCCTTCCTCGGTGACGGCCTTTCCGACGCTGCTGCCCCACGAATACGTGTCATAGGTCCAGTGGACGAAATTGCGCGAGCACATCGGGCCGGTCAGAACGGACGATCCCGCGCCCGAGCCGATGACCGCCTTGTTCTTCTCGTTGGCGAGCGCGAGAACCGCCAGCGCCACCGCCGAATTTGGCAGGTCCATGACGACATCGACGCCGTCCTGCTCGAACCAGCGGCGCGCGATGCCGACGCCGACGTCGGGCTTCTGCTGATGGTCGGCGATGACGATCTCGACAGGTACGCCGAGCTTGGCGGACCAGTCGTCGACCGCCATCTTGGCCGCGATGGACGAGCCGATGCCCTGATCGTCGGAATAGATGCTCGACAGGTCGTTCATGACGCCGATTTTGAGCGGCTTCATCTGCTGCGCGAAGGCGCGCGCGGGCATTGCCGAGATCGCGGCCGTCAAGGCCAGAAACTCTCTGCGATCCATGATGTTCTCTCCCCTGAATGGTCCCGCGAATGGCCTCCCGCCTTCGCCGAATTATTATAAGTTATAACGACCAGGAGGCGCCCGCAAGCGCCGCCCGATGGCTAATGCTTGTTCCTTCGGCCAATGAAACCGTTGTCCCTGGCCATTGATCAAGCTTAGCGTATTTGGTAAGTTGCGCCATGTGGTCCGCGGAATTCCTGCCGGCCGCCGCCGAAGAGGAGGCGGCTTTGCCCGTCGATATGCAAGCCAGGCTCGGCCGGATGATTGATGTCATCGGACGTCATGGTCTGCTCAACATTCCGCGTGACTGGGTCAAGTCGCTCGGCGACAAACTCTGGGAGCTTCGTCTGACTGGCAAGGACGGAATCGCCCGCGCCATTTATGTCACGGCGTCCGGACAGCGTGTCGTCATCGTCCGGATTTTCGTGAAGAAGACCCAGAAGACGCCGCCGCGGGAACTGGAACTTGCCCGACAGCGGGCGAAGGAGGTGTCATGAAGACGATCAAGGCAAGCGATCTGCACGCCCGGCGCATGGCGAATGATCCGGCTTACCGTGACGCATACGAGGCGCTTGGCGAGGAATTCGATCTTGTGTCCGCGCTCCTCGCCGCGCGCGCCAACGCCGGGTTGACGCAGGCGGAAATCGCGGCGCGCATGGGCACCACCGAGAGCGCGATTTCGCGGCTGGAAAGCGGGCGGGTCAAACCGTCCACGCGGACTCTCGAAAAATACGCGCGGGCGACGGGATGCCGGCTGACTATACGCCTTGATCCCCTTGGCGCGGCGGCCGAATAGAGACCTGACGCATCAAAGCAGGGGGATACGTGCCACGCATCGCCACGACATTCGATCCCGCCGCGCCGGACAGCGCGAGCAATCGCGCGGCGTGGAGCGCGCTGAAAGCGGAGCTGACCAAACGGCGCGCGGCGGCGACCGAGGGGGGCCCGCGAAAATCCCGCGAACGCCATGTCGCGCGCGGCAAGCTTCTGCCGCGCCAGCGGGTGATGGGGTTGATCGATCCCGGCTCGGCCTTACTGGAAATCGGCCAGCTCGCGGCCTTCGGCATGTACGAGGGCGACGTGCATTCGGCCGGGCTCATCGCCGGCGTTGGCCGCGTCGAGGGGCGCGAAGTCATGATCGTCGCCAACGATCCCACCATCAAGGGCGGCGCCTATTATCCCCTCACCGTGAAAAAGCATCTGCGGGCGCAGGAGATCGCGCGGCAGAACCATCTGCCCTGCGTCTATCTCGTTGATTCCGGCGGGGCGAACCTGCCGCATCAGGCGGATGTGTTTCCCGATCGCGAGCACTTTGGCCGCATCTTCTTCAATCAGGCGACCATGTCGGCCATGGGCATTCCGCAAATCGCCGTCGTCATGGGCTCCTGCACGGCGGGCGGCGCCTATGTGCCGGCCATGTCCGACGAGACGATCATCGTGAAGGGGCAGGGGACCATCTTTCTCGCGGGCCCGCCGCTGGTCAAGGCAGCGACGGGCGAGATCGTTTCCGCCGAGGACCTCGGCGGCGCCGACGTGCACACGCGCCAGTCGGGCGTCGCCGATCATCTCGCGCGCGACGACGCGCACGCGCTGGAACTGGCGCGCCGCGCCGTCGCTAACATTGGCCTGCGCGAAAAGGCCCGTCTCGCCACGGTCGAGCCGCGCGAACCCTTCCATTCCGCCAATGATCTCGAGGCCATCGTCCCGACCGACCTGCGCCGGCAATACGATATTCGCGAGGTGATTGCGCGCATCGTC
>CAISJZ010000122.1 GCA_903885755.1 uncultured Hyphomicrobiales bacterium
CCAAGCAGACCCGCGACAAGGGCTTCGACGACGTGCTGATCGTCGACGTCGACGCGCATCACTACGAGAACGAGAGCTTTGGCGAAATTCTCCCCTACATGGAGAACGACGTTCTCAAGCAGCTCGCGCTCGCCTCGCGCGCCAAGGGCGGCCGCGGCAACGTCGCGCCGTCGGGCTTCGGCTATCAGGACATGGGCGGTCGCGTGACGCGCTATCCCCTGCGCTCCTCGGAGAAGACCGATTCCAACGGGCCGCACCGCGACGTTCAGCTCGGCAACCGCTGGATGGACGCCATGGGCGTCGATTACTCCTGCCTCTTCCCCACGGGCATGCTGTCAATCGGCCTGCACCCGCAGAAGGAAATGGAAGTCGAACTGTGCTGGGCCTACAACCGCTGGGTGACGGAAAAGGCCCTGCCGGAAAGCGGCGGGCGCCTCTTCACCATGCTCTGCCTGCCGTTCAGCGACGCCGACGCCTGTCTGCGCCAGGTCGAGACCTTTGGCGACCGGCCCGGCGTGCGCGGCTTCATGGTGACGACCGTGCGTCCGAAGATGGGCGTGCAGGACAACGCCTACATGAAGGTCTATCGCGCCATCGAGGAACGCGGCCTCGTGCTGTCGTTCCACTCGGGCCCGTCATGGGGCGATCACACGTTCCAGAGCTGCAACCGCTTCCTGTCGGCGCACGCGCTGGGCTTCTCCTGGTACAACATCCTGCATTGCACGAACTGGGTCGTGAACGGCATGGGCGAGCGCTTCCCCAAGCTGCCCGTCCTGTGGATCGAGGCCGGCCTGTCGTGGATTCCCTTCGTCATGCAGCGCATCGACCACGAATACATGCTGCGTCCGTCGGAATGCCCGCTGCTGAAGAAGAAGCCGTCCGACTACATGCGAGACATGTTCTATTCGGTGCAGCCCATGGAAATCCAGGACATGGGCGCGCTGGAGTGCACGTTCCGCATGATGGACGCGGAAAACACCCTGCTCTACGCCTCCGATTATCCGCACTGGGACTTCGACCTGCCCTCGACGATCTGGGATCTCCCCTTCGTCACCGACAAGGCGCGTCACAACATCCTCGGCGGCACGGCGCACCGGCTGTTCAAGCTGCCGCCGCGCAACGAAGGCCAGAAGCAGAACCTCATCAAGTACGGCAACTACCAGGAATTCTGATTTCCGGCGTTTGCCCATGAATGTTCGCGGGCGGCCTCCGGGCCGCCCGTTTCGTTGGAAAGCATGTTCATGATTCGCCACGCCTTCCATCGCGCGGGCTTCGTCGCGCTGGCGCTATGCATGCTCGCCGGCGCCCGGGCGCAGGACGCCGCCAGCTTCTATCGCGGCAAGACAGTGACCATGGTCATTGCCTCGGCCGCTGGGGGCGGATTTGACGCCTATGGACGGCTTGTCGCGCGCCACATCGGCGCGCACATTCCCGGCAACCCCAAAGTCATCCCGCAGAACGTCCCCGGCGCGGCGGGCGCGACAGCGACATTCTACGTCGTCAACGTGGCGCCAAAGGACGGGACCGTGATCGGCGCCATCCATCCCGGCAACATCATCGAACCGGTGCTGGGCGACAAGCGCAAGGTGCGTTTCGATCCCAACGCCTTCCAGTACATCGGCAACGCCAACAGCGATGTCTATGTCTGCGTGACGCGCACGGACGCGCCCGCCAAAACATTCGAGGAGGCCTTGAGCACCGAACTCATCATGGGATCGGGCGGCGAGGCGGCGTCCACGCGCGATTTTCCCGTCATGCTCGCCAACGTTCTTGGCGCGAAATTCAAAATGGTGCTCGGCTATTCCGGCAACCGGGAGGTACAACTCGCCATCGAGAAGGGCGAAATTCACGGCGAGTGCGGCGCGGGTTGGTCGAGCGTGCTATCGGAACATCCTGACTGGTTCGCGAACAAGCTGGCGCGCGTGCTGGTGCAGGAAGCCTCCGTCGGCCACCGCGATCTCGATGCTATGGGCGTGCCGAAATCCGTCGATTTCGCCAGAACGCCGGAGCAGCGACAGGTGCTCGATCTCGTCTATTCGCAGGAGCGGTTTGGCCGCCCCTATATCATGGCGCCGGAGACGCCCGCGGATCGCGTTTCCATCATGCGCCAAGCCTTCGCCGACACGTTCCGCGATCCCGCGTTTCTGGCCGAAGCAAAACGCATGAATCTCGAGGTGTCGCCAACCTCGGGCGAGGAGGTTCAGGCGCTGGTGCGGAAGGTTTTTTCCACGCCGCCCGAGATCGTCGAGAAGGCGAAGCAGGCGACAACGCTAAAAGAATAGTGGCGTTCACCGCGCCAGAAATTTCTCCAGCGTCAGCGGCATCGGCGGACGCGCCGGCGCCTTGGTCGCGGCGCCCTCGAAATGGGAGGCTTCCTCGAACCATTTGCGTTGCGCCGGCAGGCCCCATGGCAGCGAGATATTCGCGTCGCCGGGGTCCCAGCGCACGGGATCGTTTTCCAGATCCAACATCTGGTAATGCGTGTTGAACAATTCGACGCGATGCCCGTCTGGATCACGAAAATAGACAAACAGAGCGTGTCCGGGTCCATGGCGTCCCGGGCCGCGCTCGACATCACGGCCAAAGCCCAGTTCACCCGCGATATCGCAAGCGCGCAGGAGATTGTGCGTTTCCGCGGCGGCGTAGGCGAAATGGTGCAGCCGCGGCCCCTCGCCATTAAAAAAGACGATGTCGTGCGGATTGCCCTTGCGTTGCAGGAACACGCCGAAGATCGCGTCGCCATCCGCCGGCGCGATATATTCGCTAAGGCGAAAACCCATCTTCATCCAGAATTCGGCGGCCTGACGCACGCTCGGCGTCAGAATCTGACAGTGATCGAGACGCTGCGCGCAGCCGCCGCGATGGCTGGTGAATTTGGTGATCATGCGCGGCATCGCGTCCATGCGCGCGGTCAGTTCGATCGGCACGCCCACGGGGTCGATGAGATGCAATGTCCGGCCCTGATAGGGCGCATCGACGAATTTCGGCGCGCAACCCGCCGCCGCGAAAGCGTCGCGGGCACGGTCGAGATCATCCTCGGTCATCACGCGCATGCCGACACGCTGGCATATGGCCTCGCCGGACGAGCGCCGCAACACGAGGCTGTGGTGACAGGCTTCCTCCACCCCGCGCAGATAGAGCGCATCGGAGTCCTGCGCCGAGACGACGAGGCCCAGAATCTCGGTGTAGAAGGCGCGGCTGGCGTCAAGATCGCGAACCGTCATGACGAAATGGCTCGTCCGCGTGATGCGACACGGCGGATCGAAGCATGTCGGAGGCAGCATGGGCGTTTCCCCGGATTATGGCCGCGTTCGCGGTCGCACGAGTATGCCGCCCGCGCCATGAAAGTCCACCGGCGCGGCCGCCCCGGTCGCCTGTTTCCGCGATATTTGCGGTTGTAACAGGCCGGCCCACGATTTAGGGTCGCGACCGATCCGCGGCCCAATCAACGAGGCCGCCATTCGAATCCCGGAGGGACCGCCGCATGAACAGAACATCACTTTTCAATCTCGGCGCGGGCGTCGCGCTCGGCGCCATGATGTTCGCCAGTCAGACGCTGGCCCAGGGGCTCACGGGCAAGGTGACGTCGGAGGCCGAACCGACCATGGAAGGCGTGCTTGTCAGCGCGAAAAAGGAGGGATCGGCGATCACCACGACGGTCGTCACCGACGCGCGGGGCAATTACGCGTTCCCCGCCGACCGCCTCGCGCCGGGCAAGTATACGCTTGCTGTTCGCGCCGTCGGCTATGTGCTGGATGGTCCCAAATCGGTCGATGTACCGGAGGGCAAGGCTGGAACCGCCGACATCAAGCTCAGCAAGACAAAAAATCTCGCGGCGCAATTGTCGAACGCGGAATGGCTGATGTCGATGCCGGGAACCGACAAGGAGAAGCAGTTTCTCGACGGCTGCTCGGGTTGCCACACCTATCAGCGGATCGTGAACTCGACCTACGAAGCCGAGGACTTCCGCGACAATATCTTCAAGCGCATGGGCTCCTATTCGCCGGGCTCCATGCCGACCAAGCCGCAGCCCCTGCTGCCGGGCCCACGCGGCGAGCGTCCGGCCGTCAACGCGAAGGATGCGCCCGCCGCCGCCGAATTGCTGGCCAGGGCCAATCTCAGCCAGGGACCAACCCGATCCTACGAGTTGAAGACCTTGCCGCGCCCGACCGGCCGCGCCACCAAGGTCGTGATCACGGAATACGACCTGCCCCAGAAGGACTGGCAACCCCATGACGTGATCATGGATCACGAAGGCAAACTCTGGTTCTCCGATTTCGGCGAGCAGCGCATGGGCCGCATGGACCCGGCGACCGGCAAGGTCGATGTATTCGCGCTGCCGATGATGAAAACCGACGGCTCGCCGAAGGGCGGTCTCGAAATCAGCGAAGCGCCGAACGGCGACATCTGGGAATCCGGCATGTATCAGGGCGGTGTCTATCGCTGGGAGCGCGCAACCGGAAAGGTCACCGCGTTCAGAATTCCCGATCAGTGGCAAACGCCCTCGACGCAGGAATCCATGGTCTCGCCACAGCATTCCGATGTCGATGGCTTTGTCTGGACCAACGATCAGCAGAACCATTCGCTGCTGCGTTTGAACCCGCAAACCGCGGCCTACGAACAGATGGGCGAGACCAAGGACGCCGCGGGCAAGCCCATTCCCGGCTACGGCATGCCGACCGATTTGAAGAACCGTCCGATGCTGCACGAATTCACGGGCACGCGCATTGGCTGGTACGATCCGGACAAGAAAATCGCCGAGGTCTTTACCACGCCCTTCCAGGGTTCCGCGCCGCGGCGTGGACGCGTGGACCCGAAGGGCCGCCTCTGGTTCGCGGAATATCGCGGCAATGGCATCGGCATGTTCGATCCCGCGACGAAGGAAATAAAGGAATACAAGCTGACGGCGCCGTGGAGCAGCCCCTATGACGCGGTGGCCGCCAACAAGTTCGACGAGGCGTGGTCCGGGTCCATGGAAAACGACATGGTCAATCGGCTCAACGCGAAAACCGGCGAGGTCGTCAATTATCTCCTGCCACGTCCGACCAATATCCGGCGTGTCTTTGTCGACGAACGCGGCGAAAAGCCGGTTCTCTGGGTCGGATCGAATCATGGCGGCTCCATCGTCAAGGTCGAGCCGCTCGACTGAGCCAACCGCGACAAGCCGAGAGCCGCGCGCGACTGGCGCGCGGCGCGCTGTCGACACATGACATGCTTTGGGAGTTCGAGACCATGATTCAAGCCCAACGGCTGGCCCACGCCACAATTGAGACACCCGACCTTCAACGCGCGATCGATTACTATGTCGGCGTCAATGGGCTCGTCGAAGTCAGCCGGGACGCAAGACATGCCTGGCTCGCGACGAAGATTGGCCAGTTGGCGATCGAATTGGTCAAGGGCGTCGAGCCCGCCTGCACGCGCATGTCGTTCGAGGTCGCGCCGTCGGTCGATCTCGCGGAGGCGGCGAAGTCGCTGGCGAACAAGGGCGTGAAGGCGGAACTCCGGAATGATCCTTTTCCCGGCACGCCGCGATCACTGTCCTTCGTCGATCCCGCCGGCGTGGCGATTGATCTTTTCACCAAATGGGATTTCGTCGCGCCGAACCAGAATGTCGCGGGCATCGGACCGCTGAAGGTCGGCCATGTCGCCTTTTTCGTGGAGGACCTGCAAAAGCAGATCGAGTTTTATCAGGACATTCTCGGATTCCGCGTGTCGGACTGGATTGGCGATCTCTTCGTGTTCATGCGTTGCAGCCCGGATCACCACACCGTCAACTTCTTCTCCGGCGGCCCGACGCGGCTGCATCATCTGGCGCTGGAATTGAAGGATTTCGTGCATATCAACCAGGCGTGCGAGACCTTGTCGATGCATCGCATTCCGCTGGGATGGGGACCGCTGCGCCATGGCCCGGGGCACAACATCGCCGCCTATCATCGCAACCATGATGATCACGTCATCGAATATTATTGCGAACTCGATCAGATGAAGAACGAGGATCTTGGCTATTTCGAGCCGCGGCCATGGCATGTCGACCGACCGCAGCGTCCAAAAGTCTGGCCCGCGCGCACGTGGGTGTCGGGATGGGGAACGCCGCCGGTGCCCGATTTCGGGCGCAACGAACGCGCGCTTGGCGCGACCAAGAGCTGATGCGCGCCGCGTCCGCGCGAATGCTTGTTTTCGCGTGGACGCTCGCCTCTCCGGCTTGCGCGCAGACCGTCGAGCAATTCTATCACGGTCGCGCGATCGAGATCGTGGTTGGCTATCCCACCGGCGCGAGCAACGACATCTATGCCCGCGCGCTGGCCCAGCGCATCGGTTCGCACATTCCTGGCAAGCCCGCGGTGATCGTGCGCAACATGCCCGGCGCGGGCAGCTTTCTGGCGGCGAACCACCTTTTCTCCGCGGCCCCGCGCGACGGAACATCGATCGGGCTGATTGCCCCTACCGCGCCACTGGATGAACGGCTCGGCACACAGGGCGCGCGCTTCAAGGCGGCGTCCTTCAACTGGATCGGACGCGTCAACTCGCTCGTCAATGTCATCTTCATGTCGAGCAAATCACGCGTCGCGTCGATCGGCGATGCGACAGCGCGCGAGTCGACGCTCGCCGGCACCGGCGCGGGCTCGGCGGTGTCGGTCTATCCCACCGTTCTCAACAATGTCATCGGCACCAGATTCAGACTGGTCATGGGCTATCGCGGCTCCGCCGAGGCGATGCTCGCGGTTGAGCGCGGCGAGGCCGAGGGGCACTGCACGGGCTGGGACACACTGAAATCAGCTCACCCCGATTGGCTGTCCAGCGGTTCGGCGCGCGTCATCGCGCAATTCTCGGCAACGCGGCATCCAGATCTGCCCGAAATCCCCATCGCGATGGACTTCGCCACGATGCCGGAGCAAAGGCAAATGCTCGGCGCCGTGGTCAACGCCAGCGAGATCGGCACGTCCTTCTTCACGACGCCGGAAACGCCCGCCGATCGCGTCGAGGCCCTGCGCCGCGCCTTCGATGACACAATGACCGATCCCGATTTCATGGCCGACCTCAGGCAGACCCGCGTCGGCCTCAATCCGATGCGCGGCGAGGCAATCCAGGCGCGAGTCGCGGAAGTCGCGGCGCTGGCTCCGGCGCTCGCCGACCGGCTGCGCCCGCTCTATGGCGCGAGCGGCGGCAACTGAACGGCCCCGCTGGTTCGCCGATGAGCTAGACTGATCGTCCCGAATCAGTTGGCCCGATGAATTTCACCTTCCTCCATTGCGCCGACCTTCACCTTGGCAGCCCCATGAGCGGCCTGTCGCTGAAGGACGAGGCCATCGCCCGGCGGTTCTCCGCCGCGAGCCGCGAGGCGTTCAGCGATCTCGTCACGCAAGCCATCGATGAGCGCGTCTCCTTCGTTCTGATCGCCGGCGATCTCTACGATGGAGACTGGCCCGACAACAGTATCGGCCTGTTTTTTAACCGCGAGGCGGC
>CAISJZ010000123.1 GCA_903885755.1 uncultured Hyphomicrobiales bacterium
AGTTCCGCCGCCATCCGCGCCGGAACGCCCGCTACAAACTGCCGGATCAGCTCCAATTGAATACTTGGAGGAAGCCGACTGCGTCGCCGTTTCCTATCCATCTGACAAAAATAGCCTTCTTCAGCTATCTATGTCAGCCCCTTAAACAATCCAAGCCATCATTACCGGGAACAACTGATGCGTGATCGCTAAAGGAGTACTGGAATGGTTGGCCTCGGGAGATTGGCTTTGGCGAGCATCATCGCGGCCTCGGTCGCGCGGCCAGCGCAGGCCGCCGACTGGCTGAAGTCGGTGATCGATCCGCCGCCGGGCGTCGAGATCAACAATGATCCCGTTGAACTGGGCACGGGCTGGTATCTGCGCGGCGACGCGGGAGTCGGAAGGGATTCGCTCCCGAACTTGCTCAACAGCGCCGGCAGCAAGACCCTGCCAACATGGTCGGTCGATCTGGGCGCCGGCTACAAGCTCAACGACTGGCTGCGCGTCGAGGGCGTGCTTGACCTGCGCAAGCAGCAAAACGCATTGGTCAGCACCACCAAGCTTCTGAATGGCAATCAGATCGTTTGCCCGAACGGCACCGCCGGCGGCAACAACGCCTTGCAGATCGTCACCGCTGGCGCGGATACAACAATTCTGAACAACGATGGCTCGACCAGCAGCTACAAGCAGGGCAACAACATCGGTTATGTCTGGGATCCGATCCTTGGCACATGCAGCGAGTCGCAACAAACGCAGGTCAGTTCGGCGGCGCTGCTGCTGAATTTTTATATCGATCTGGGCACATGGAAGGGCTTTACGCCATATATCGGCGCCGGCGTGGGCGTGTCGCGTCTGGCCACGAGTTCCTCGACGAACTTCTATAACACGACCAATGGCCAGCTTTACGCTCCGACCGCCGCGCAATGGACGCAAACCGGCGCGACGCCGCTCCAATGGGTCAACGCGGCTGGCCAAGCGCTTCTGTCGCAAACGCCAACCGTGCCCGGTGTCGCCGCGCAACCAACCATTCCGAACACCACGACCGTTGTTTCCATTTCAACGCCGCCCTCGTGGAACAAGAAATCGGTCGCCACGATCTTCAATCCAGCGTGGGCGCTCATGGCCGGCGTCGGCTACAGTCTGACCGAACGCGCCAAGATCGATCTGGGCTTTCGCTATCTGAATCTTGGAACCATACAGCCGGTGCCCGGATCGAGCGCGACCGGACAGTTCATCACCAAGGAAGTGAAGGTCGGCTTCCGTTATCTCATCGACTGACGATCGGATTATAGGGGAATCGTTACGGCGGAGCCATGGCTCCGCCGTTTTTGTTCGCGGATCGCGGCCCTGATTGACTTGGCCTTCGGACCGGCTAGCCTTGCCTCAATGATTGCGCGAGGGGAGGAAAGCGCATGGCGGGTTTTTTCGGCGCGAACCGATTCAAGTTCGGCGTGTTCGGACTGAATTGCGCGGGCGGCATGACGCCCAGCCGCGCGCCTGAACGCTGGAAGGCGGACTGGGACGAGATTGTCGAGGTCGCGCGGCTCGCCGACACGTCCGGCGTCGAATTTCTTCTACCGATCGCCAAATGGCATGGCCTCGGCGGCGACGCGGACATGTGGGGCCGTTCCTTCGAAACGTTCACGCAAGCAGCGGCGCTCGGCATGGCGACGAAGCATACGGGCCTGTTCGTCACCGCCCATGTCTCGCTGATCACCGCCGCCTTCGCCGCCAAGGCAATCGCCACCGTCGATCACGCCACGCATGGCCGCGCCGGCCTCAATATCGTCTGCGGCTGGAACCCGGACGAGTTCAGCCCGCATGGTATAACGCTTGATGGCGAGCATCGCTACGAACGCGGGCTCGAATGGTACGAGGTCTATGCGAAACTGCTCGAGGGCGGCCCGAAGTTCGACTGGAAGGGCAAGTATTTCGATCTCAAGGGGCTCGTCACCGATCCCCTGCCCCTGCAAAAGCCTCGTCCACCGATCATGTCGGCGGCGCAGTCGGGCGATGGCCAGGATTTCGCGGCGAGGGTCGCCGACATTCTCTTCACCTCGATGCAGGATTCCGAGCACGCGCGTGGCACCGTCGAGCATCTGCATGGACTCGCGGCGACGCACGGGCGGCGTCCGGATGTCTATGTACAGACCCAGTTCGTCTGCAAGCCGACGCGCAAGGAGGCGGAGGAGTACGTCCACTATTACGCCGTCGAGATGGCCGATCCCGACGCGATCGAATATTTCGCGCGGCAACGGCGGGCGACCATGTCGCGCAGTACGCGCGAGGGCGACACATTGGCGGACAAGACGCTCTCGGCGGTCCTGACCGGCGCGCGACCACGCAAATACCCCGGTATGTTCGCGGGCATGTTTCCGGTCATCGGCACGCCCGACGAGGTCGTCGCCGAAATCCAGAAGATCGCGTCGCTTGGCGTTGCGGGGTCCACGCTGGTTTTCCTGAATTATCTGCAGGAACTGCCATATTTCGTGCAGGAGGTGTTTCCTCGTCTTGAGCGCGTGGGCCTGAGAGACAGGTTCACGGCGGCCTGAGGCCAGGTACCGGTTTAGTCGCCCAGACTCCGGCGAACGGGGCGGGCAGGGGGAGGATGTCATGACTGGGCAAACGCAACAGGTCGACGTCGTCGAATTCATCGGCGCGCGCGGAATCGGGCGCTATCAGGTTCTGATCTTTGTTCTGTGTCTCGCGGTCGTGGTGTTCGACGGCTATGACACCCAGGCGATCGGCTATGTCGCGCCTTACATGCTCAAGGAACTGAACCTGACGCGCGCCGAACTCGGGCCGATCTTCTCGGCCGCGCTGATTGGTTCGGGCGTCGGCGCATTGCTGACGGGCCCCATCGCCGATCGCATCGGGCGCAAGCCGATCATCATCGCCGCCGCCCTGATGTTCGGGCTTTTCACCTTCATGACCGCGCAATCATCCAGCGTCGGCGAATTGCTGACCTATCGTTTCCTCGCGGGTCTGGGGCTTGGCGGCGCGCTCGCCAACGCCTCGGCGCTGGTCGTCGAATACACGCCGCGCAAGCAGCAGGTGACGGCGGTGCTGTGGCTGTATCTTGGATTTTCGCTGGGTTCGATGATTGGCGGGTTTCTGTCATCGTCGATCATCGCCGCGTTCACCTGGCGCTCGATCTTCTATATCGGCGCGCTCGTGCCCGTGCTTCTCGCGCCCGTGCTCTGGATATGGTTGCCGGAATCCATCCGCTTCCTGATCCTGCGCAAATCGGACAATGAAACAGTCGGCGCGCTGATCGGGCGGCTTGACCCGGCCTATGCGCCCGCGCCGGGGACGGTCTTTGTGTCCCACGAACCGCGCGGCAAGGAATTTCCGGTCAAGGAATTGTTCAGGGATGGCCGGTCGCTTGGCACGATGTTGATGTGGACGGTGTCCTTCATGAGCCTGCTCGATATTTTCTTCCTGCAGAACTGGCTGCCGACCATCGCCGCCGACGCGGGCCTGAAAATCGAGACCGCTGTTTTCGCTACGACGTTCATTCAGGTTGGCAGCATCGTCTGCTCATTCGTCGTGGGTCTACCCATCGGCAAATGGGGGCAGGCGCCGGTGCTGTCGGCGCTCTATTTCATCGGCTGGCTGGCGATCACCGCCATCGGCTATACCCTTCTCGAACCCTCGCTGCTCGTTCCCGTCTGTTTCGTGGTCGGCTGCTGCATCGCCGCCGGCCAGAATGGCATCAACGCCCTGAGCGCGACCTTTTATCCCACGGTCATGCGCGTGACGGGCGTTGGCTGGACGCAGGGCATCGGGCGGATTGGCGCGATTTTGAGCCCCTTTATCGGCAGCGCGATGATCGCCGCCAAATGGCCCCACGCCTCGATGTTCATCGTGGTTGGCGTACCATCGCTCCTTGCCTCGATCGCCTTCGTCCTGCTCGCGGCGAATTATCCGGTGACGCGGGCGGCCGTCGTTCCGACCGATGGGCTTGCCCCCGAACCAGCCGAATGAGGGATTGACGACCCCGCCGCCATCCCATATCGCCACGGACGGGACACCTCCCCCCAACGGGAGGCGCCCATCTGAAAGGATGGTTTGATATGACGACGTCGATCCCCGGCCAGCGACCGGCCAATCCCTGTTTCTCCTCCGGCCCCTGCGCCAAGCGCCCGGGCTATTCCCTCGACAATCTGAAGGGCGCGCCGCTCGGCCGCTCGCATCGCGCCAAGGCCGGCAAGGTCAAGCTCAAGCGCGCCATCGACCTGACGCGCGAGATTCTCGGCGTTCCCGCGAATTATCTCATCGGCATCGTGCCGGCGTCCGACACGGGCGCGGTCGAGATGGCCCTGTGGTCGCTGCTCGGCGCGCGCGGCGTCGACATGCTGGCGTGGGAAAGTTTCGGCGAGGGCTGGGTGACGGATGTCGCCAAGCAGTTGAAGCTGAAGGACGCGCGCGTTCTCAAGGCCGGCTACGGCGACATTCCCGACCTCTCGACGGTGAACTTTGACAATGATGTCGTCTTCACCTGGAACGGCACGACCTCTGGCGTGAAAGTGCCGAATGGCGACTGGATCAATGCCGACCGCAAGGGTCTGACCATCTGCGACGCCACCTCCGCCGCCTTCGCGCAGAAGCTCGACTGGGCCAAGCTCGATGTCGTCACCTTCTCCTGGCAGAAGGTGCTCGGCGGCGAGGCCGCCCATGGCATGCTGATTCTCGGGCCGCGCGCGGTCGAACGTCTGGAGAGCTATGCGCCGGCCTGGCCATTGCCGAAGATTTTCCGCATGACCAACAACGGCAAGCTTATCAAGGGCATCTTCGAGGGCGACACGATCAACACGCCATCCATGCTCTGCGTCGAGGATTATATCGACGCGCTGGAGTGGTCGAAGTCGATCGGCGGTCTCGAACGCCTCATGGGCCGCGCCG
>CAISJZ010000124.1 GCA_903885755.1 uncultured Hyphomicrobiales bacterium
ACGTGCGTCGCGGAGGCCTTTTTTTGATGTGAAGACGGGGCGACGTTCGTGCGTCGAGAGCGAACCAGGTATTGGGTACCGTGCGGCGGCGCACGGGGGAGTCAAAGCCGCCGGCGCGCCCGGAACCAGACGCCGCGCGCGACCGCGACCGCGTTGACGATCCCGAAGACGACAAGCCCCGCGGACAGCGCCAGGAACACGCCGTTGAGATCGCGCGCCAACGACAGGGCCAGCAACCCGCCGGCAATCGACACCAGCACACGCAGGATACCGCCAAACAAGGGCCAGCCGACGCGCGCCGCGCCTTGCGAGGCAAAATAGAGCGACAGGCCAAGGCCAAAAAATCCATACGCCGGCCCGACCGCGTGGAGATAGGCGACGCCGACATCGATCACCGGGGCGTCATGTGCGAATAACGTCATCCAGTCGCGCGCGCGCCACGCCGCGAGAAGTCCCACCGCCTCGCAGATCGTCGTGGCCATCAACGCGCCTGTCCACGCGACGCGCAGCGCGCGATCCCGCTGGCCCGCGCCGATGTTGGCGCCGACCAGCGCCGCCATCGGCGCGCCAAAACCGAACACCAGCGGCACCAGCAGATATTCCAGCCGGGCGCCCGCGCCATAGCCGGCGATGGCGTCCGGGCCAAATGCGCCGGCGAAGCCCGTCGCCATCGCGATCGTGACATTGGTCGTCGCACTGACCAAGGCAGATATCGCGCCGACGCGCAGAATGTCCCACAGCGCGGCCCACGACAGTCGCGGCGGTCTGGAGGGGGGATGCAGCACGCCCGACCCCGTCCACAAATTCCAGGCGAAGATCGCGGCGCCGATTGCGTAATAGGCGAGCACCGCCATGGCGCCGCCAGCGACGCCCATGGCGGGAAATGGTCCAAGCCCGAAGATCAATGCCGGCGACAGTGGAATGAGGATGACCGCGCCGCCACAAATCACCCAGGCGGGCAGCGCCATGTCTCCCGTGCCACGAATGACGGCGGCGAGCGAATTGAACAGCCACAACAGCAGCGCGCCGGAGAAGATCACGTTGGAATAAGTCAGCGCCGCGACGAGCGACGCGCCCTGGCCGCCCATGGCGACATATAGCGTCCGACCCAGCGTCAGCATGACCAGCGTGGTGAACAGCCCGAGACCGACCGCGATGGCGAAGGCGTGCCAGACAAGCCGGTTGGCGTCGTCGCGCCGGCCGCCGCCGAGCGCACGCGCCACCGCCGACAGAATGCCGCCGCCCATGGCGCCGGCGGAAATCATCTGCGCCAGCATCAGGGCGGGAAACACAAGCGACACGCCGGCCAGCGCGTCGGCGCCCAGTCGCGCCACGAAGAACGCCTCGATCAGCCCAACCGACGACTGCGCCAGCATGACCAGCACATTGGGCGCGGCGAGGCGAACCAGCAGGCGACCGATCGGCGCTTCAAGCAGCAGACGCGTTCTGGGGTCCAAGACAATCTCCGCGACATCCGCGCCGGGATTGCAGTATCAGCCGCGCGCCACCCTCGGCAACGGGCACCAGGCCTCGCGCCGCCCCCCGCCATAAGGCCGCGCCATGCCGGCCGCGAGCATGGCCTGCGCAACATCCCGCGACTGGCCGACCAAAACCGCGGCGACGACACGCCCGCCATATTTGTCGAGCGCGACGTCTTTCAGGCTCACACCTCCCTCGCCCAGAATAGCCCGCAACGTGTCGCGCGAGGCCACGGCGCCGCGCAACTCCTCGCCGCAGCGCGCCTTGAGCTCCGGCGCGTCGATTCCGCGCAGGCGTACGAGGGTGGTGATCTCCTGCCCGAACCACACGCGGACCCGCCCCTCGAACGTGTCGCCATCCAGCACGTTCAGCACATCAACGGGATAGGGACCAGCCAGATGCGCGCGGCGAACCGAAACGCTGTCACCACGGGAGATTGACTGGGCAGGAGGCGCCACTGCCTCGACCCGGACCGGCGCCGCGGATTTGTCATCAATCGCCGGGGCATGACGCGCTGAAACAAGATAGCCGGCCCCGGCGAGGCCGATGGCGACGCACAGCCGGCGCGCGAAAAGGGCCATCGATGGCGGGGACCAAAGCATGAACCGAAAAATGAACCGATTCCGAAGTTAAGTCAATAACTCCTACAATCTTAGGATTAAATTATTCTACTTTTACGTGTATATGTATGCCCGCTTCAAAAATCGCTGGCCAACCCCTTGTTTTCCCAATCGCCATAGCGGACGGGGTCTGGCCCTTCCCGGCCATTGATCTCGCGCGGCGGCGCGGCTTTGGCTTCCTCGGCGTGCCGGCGACGCTCGGCGGCCTCGTCCAGCGCGCGTTGGGCCGCTGGCGTCACGACCTTCGCGGGAACTTCAGGAGGAGCATGATCGGTGGGCATGGCGCGCTCCGGTAATTAGGTTGCCTCGCAGCTGCTCGCGCTTTTGGCGCCCGATGCGGCACGGAACATCAATGCAAGGGCGGAAAGCCACGCTTTGTCAAATATTCGGCCGCCTCGTAGCCGCAGGCGCGCAAGCGCGACTTTACCTCGTCGGACGCCAGCGCGAGCAACGCGTCTTCGGAATCCTTGCCATTCGCGGTCAGCGACCTGAAAGCCTGGCTCTTCGTCTGATCGCCATCAAGCACCAAATCGATGTCCGCTTTCGCCGCCGCCCAGTCGCAAGCCGCGCCCGACGCCCCGACTGGCGCAAAACAAAGCATGCCCGCCAAGGCGGCGAGCGCCAATACGTGGCGAGAAATCGCCGGGAGAAATATCGTCCCGGTCATGGATAGGCGTTCGTGCGGATATAGGCCCAGAGCGCGTCGAGATCCGGGTCCTTGATGATCCCGTGCCATGCTGGCATCGCGTTTTTCCCGTTCAGCACGGAATTGTTGAACCGCGGGCGTTCGTCATCGCGCAATCGTTTCAGGTCGAAGGCGGCGCCGCCGGAATTCACCAGCTTGTCGCCATGGCATTGCGCGCAATTGTTGTCGTAGGTTCTCGCCCCTTTTTTCACGAGATCCGGATCGAAATCCTCGGCCACGGCGAACGAGGAAAAGGCGATGGTCGCGCACAACAAGGCAGGCGCGGCGAAGACACGCGTCACGGAACCAACCTCCCGATGAATTTTCAATCAATCGGGAGCGCGCCGAGCGCGCTCCCGCCACGTGGCGCTATTTGCCGTGCAGCTTGAACGTCCACAGCGACGATCCCGTCGGCACGTGGGTCACGTCGGCGGCGGCGGTGCGCATGGCGTAAACGCCGCCGATGCCCGAACCGACCGTCACGTACTGCACACCGTCCTTCTCCCACGTGACGGGCTGACCGATGATCCCGGAAGGGGTCTGGAACTTCCAGAGTATCTTGCCGTTCGTGGAGTTCACCGCGATGAATTCGCCGGTTAGCTGACCCGTGAAGACAAGACCTCCCGCCGTGTTCATCGTGCCCGCCGTATTGGCGACGTGGAACGGGATCGACCATTTGGACTTGCCCGTCGCCGGATCGACAGCCTGCAGATAGCCCTGGTTTTCCGGTTTGATCGGGGTGATGTCGACGAAGATGGCGCGCTGTCCCGCGACGACCTTTTCCGGATCGCCGGCCTGATAGGTCATGCCCACGTTGAACGTGTTGATGAACAGCAGGTTCTCGGTCGGGCTGTAGGACATCGGATGCCAGTTGGTGCCGCCGCCGATCGCCGGCCAGACCTCGACCTTCTCGCCCGCCAGCGCCTTCGTGTAGACATCGGTCCACATCGGCTTGTTGGTCTTGTAATCCCAGCCCGAGGCCCAGTTGACCTTGACGAAGGGATTGACCGCCAGGAACTTGCCCGTGGCGCGCTCAAGCACATACAGGAAGCCGTCGCGGTGCGCCTGCATCACCACTTTCTTGGTTTCGCCAGCGACCTTGATATCCGCCTGCACCAGCGCGTTGACGCCATCGTGGTCGAAGGCGTCGTGCGGATCGGTCTGCGAAAACCATTTCATCGCGCCAGTCTTCGGATCGATCGCCATGATGCCGCAGGTGTTCAGATTGTCGCCCTTGCGGCCACGCGGATTCCACGGCGAGGGATTGCTGATGCCCCAGAACACCAGATTGAGCTCAGGATCATAGGAGCCCTTAACACATGTGCTGCCGCCGCCGGTCTCGCCCGAATCGCCCTCCCAGGTTTACGAGACCTTTTCGCCCTTCGCCGGGATCGTATAGGTGCGCCAGAGTTCCTTGCCCGTGGCCGGATCGAAACCCGCCACGAAACCTCGCACACCATATTCCGCTCCGGCGACGCCGGTGATGATGACGCCATTGGCGACGAGCGGCGCCCCCGTGATGGAATAGCCGCTGGCGATATCGGCGACCTTGGTCTTCCAGAGCTCCTTGCCGGTCTTGGCGTCGAGCGCGAGCATGTAATTGTCGAGCGTGCCGCGGAAGAGCTTGCCCTCGTAAAGCGCCGAGCCGCGGTTCACGATGCCGCAACAGACAACGCGCGTCGTCTCGGCGGGATAGTCAATGGAATGGCGCCAGATTTCCTTGCCCGTCACGCCATCGACCGCCGCCGTGCGGTTATGATTTGTGATGTAGATCACGCCGTCATGCACCAGCGGTTGCGCCTCGAGGCCAAGCACGTCGGACATGGCGTAGGCCCAGGCCGGAACTAGATCCTTAACCGTGTTGCGGTTGATCTGCTTCAGCGCGCTGTAGCGCTGCGCGTTATAGCCCATGCCATAGGTGAGAATTTCCTTGGTGCTCTTCTGGCTCGCCACCAGATCGGCGGAACTCTGCGCGAAGGCGCCGAAGCTGAAGCAGCCGGTCGCGAAAGCCGCGACCGTCATCAGGCGAATGGCTCGCATATCCTGGGTCCTTTCCTCCCCGGGCTCTTCGCCACGGGCTCGATCTTTTTTGTAACATTGAGGAATAAAGCAGCACGACGCCTGTCTGACAAGCGGCGATCTGGCGAGCGAATGGGCCAGGCGCCCACGCGACGAGCCAAATCGCCGACCGCCTCGCCATTGTCGCGCGATTGTGGTTAAGTGGCGTTCGTCACCCGGACGAATCATTGCGCGCGTTCCCGCGTGGCGTTTGACCCTTTTGCATGCATCGCGGTTACAGCTTGAACAAATCTCCACGGCCGTTTCGTCCTCGCGGCAAGCCGCTGGAGGCGCCGCCTCCCCCGCCTCCTGGTCTGCTGGCGCGCACGGTCGCCGCCTCCATTCTCGCCGACGTCGCGGGACAGGGCCTCAATCTCGACGAGTGCTTCGACGCTGAAACCCCCAACGCGCGCCTGTCGGACCTCGACGCGCGCGACAGGTCGCTGTCGCGTTCGATCATTGTCGCGTCCTTGCGCCGGCTTGGCACGATCCGGTCGGCGATGGCGCGGTTTCTCGAAACCGGTCTGCCGCGCAAGGCGCATGGACTTGAATGGACGCTGGTCGCGGCGACGGCGCAAATCCTGTTTCTCGATGTGCCGGACCACGCGGCGGTCGATCTCGCGATCCGCGCGCTCAAGAGCGATCCGCGCAGCGCACCCTTCGCGGCGCTCGGCAACGCGGTGCTGCGCAATATCGCGCGCCACGTCGATGAATTGCGGACGCCGGACGATCCCTTCATCGATACGCCAGCCTGGCTCGCCGCGCGCTGGCGCGCGGCCGATGGCGAGGAGCCGGCGCGCGCCATTGTTCTGGCCAACCGACTGGAGCCGACGCTCGACCTGACGGTTCTTGGCGATCCTAATGCATGGGCCGCGCGTCTCGGCGGCATCGTCCTGCCAAATGGATCGCTTCGTCTCGATACACACGACGCCATCACTGAGCTTGCCGGTTTCGCCGAAGGGCAATGGTGGGTGCAGGACGCCGCCGCCAGCCTGCCCGCGCGCCTGCTGCGCGTTGAGCCAGGCATGCGTGTCGCCGATCTCTGCGCCGCGCCAGGCGGCAAGACGGCCCAACTCGCGGCCATGGGCGCGCAGGTGATCGCGCTCGATCGCTCCGCCGGTCGCCTCAAGCGGGTCGCCGCGAATCTCGCGCGCCTCAACCTGTCGGCCGAAATTCGCGTTGGCGACGCGCTGACCGCGGAAATCGGAACCTTCGACGCCATTCTGCTCGACGCGCCCTGTTCGGCCACCGGAACGATCCGCCGCCACCCGGACGTGGCGTGGACGAAGCGGGCCGGCGACATCGCCACCCTGTCCACCCTTCAGACCCGGCTGATCGACAAGGCCGTCGGCATGCTGAAACCCGGCGGCTGTCTGGTCTATTCCGTCTGCTCGCTCGAGCCCGAGGAAGGCGAAACCCGGATCGCCGCGCTGCTGCGCCGAAACCCCGACGTGGCGCGGTCGCCGATCACGCCGGATGAGATCGGCGGCATGGCGGAATGCGTAACGGCGGATGGCGATGTGCGCACCTTGCCATGCCATCTTCCGGCGGAAGACCCCCGCCATGCCGGGCTCGACGGCTTTTTTGTCGCCCGACTGGTCAGGCGCGCGCAGGGTTAACGGAACCTGTACGATTGCCCGGCAATCTGGGATTATCGGCCCGTGCGAAGGCGCGCCCGCGGGAACGCGATTTCCCCGGGCCGATAGCAGGAGGACTGTCACCCCATTGCCGCAAGCCTCGGTTGCCGATCGATTTCACCTCGCGCGACTTGTCGCTGGCGAGGTTTTTGGTCGTGTGCGTCATTGTCTCGGCCGACCAGTGCGGCTTGTCGCGACGCTCCGCGCCCGCGCGCCAGAGCGGCTGCTGATCTCGCCACAGGATATTCGCACGGCCGATCCGACCATCGCCAATGACATCTACGCCGGCTACTTTGCTTTCGCTGGCAAGGTTGAGAATACCCATGGCCAGTTGCCCTTCGAGATTGTCCCGCCCTCGCAAGCCTGGGCCGCCGGCCTCGCTGGCTTTGGCTGGTTGCGGCATCTGCGCGCCGCCGATACGCCGCTCGCCCACGCCAACGCGCGGGCGCTTGTCGCCGACTGGATGACCGTCGCGGATCGGGGCGGCGCGGCGGCCAATTGGGACCCGCGCGTCACGACGCGGCGACTGCTGTCCTGGCTAAGCCAATCGCCTTTGATACTAGAGGGCGCCGATAGGGCCTTTTATCGCCGATTCATGAAGTGCCTGGGCCGGCATGGCGCCGTCCTGCAAAACAGCCTTCGCCAGGGCCTGTCGGGGGAAGACCGGCTGATCGCTCTGATCGCGCTCGCCGAACTCGGTCTATGCGCCGAAGGCCTGTCGAAACTGGCCCGCAAGAGCACGCAAATGCTCGCCCGGGAACTGACCCGCCAGATATTGCCCGACGGCGGGCACATCGGACGCAATCCGCAAACGATTATCGACCTGCTGCTCGACCTGCTGCCATTGCGCCAGACCTACGCCGCGCGCGGTCAGGCGGCGCCAGCGCAACTGCTAAACTCCATCGACCGCATGTTGCCGATGTTGCGCCTGTTTCGCATGGGCGACGGATCGCTCGGGTTGTTCAATGGCATGGGCGTCACCGCGCCACATCAACTGGCGACCGCGCTGTCACATGACGATGCCCGCGCCGCGGCGATGTTGAACGCGCCCTATTCCGGCTATCAAAGGCTTGAAGGAGCCGACGCCAGCCTTGTCATGGACACTGGAGCGCCGCCGCCCGCGGAGTTTTCCGGTCGCGCCCACGCCGGTTGCCTGTCCTTTGAATTCACGACCCAAGGGCAGCGCCTCGTGGTCAATTGCGGATCTCCCGCCGACGGCAATTCGGAATTGCGCGAAGCCACGCGTTCGACCGCGGCCCACTCGACGCTGGTGGTGGCGGACACTTCGAGTTGCCGGTTCGCGGCGGACTCTGGCGTGCGCGGCTGGATCGCCGGCTGGATCATCGCCGGCCCGCAACGCGTTCCGGTCAAGCGGGAGGCGGACGCCCTCGTCGCCACGCATGATGGATACGCGCGCCGATTCGGGCTGATCCATCAGCGTTCAATCTCATTGTCCCAGGACGGATCGTCGCTGCGCGGCGAGGACCGGTTGATATCGACCGACGGCAGGGAGCCCGCGGCTCATCCCTATGCGATCCGCTTGCACTTGCACCCGATGACGCACGTGAGCGCGACCGATGATGGCCTGGCGATCCTGATTACCCTGACCAACGGCGCCCGCTGGCTTTTTCAGTCCAGCGCGCCAGCCGTCGGTATCGAGGAGAGTATTTTCTTCGCCAGCGCGGATCGCGCCCGCGGAGCCGAACAGATCGTCATTCACGCCAATGCTGGCGAAACGCCGGCCGTCGCATGGTCGTTCGAACGGCTAGATGATGAGAGTTGAAATCTTCCGGCGGCTTTGCGCGCCTCCCGCGCTCGCGTCGCGCGCGAGATCTGTACAGCGCGCCGACGCCATGAAAACATAACGAATTTCCGGATTAATTGGCTTTTCACGTCTTGCGACTATCGATTATCGGGGCAGAATTCCTGATTTGAGCGCCTCGCCCGCATGATCGAGGCTGGATGAACATAGCCAGCCGGTTTCACTTTTGCCTTCGCTTGGGAGTTGGATATGTCCAGCCTTGCCCGCCGCCTCCTTGGCAGCCTCCTGGCCTTCGTTGTTTATGTCATAGCGATCGGGGCTTTCGCGCCGCCAGCGACCCTCGCCAGCGCGCAAATGGCTGGAAGGCAATTCGAAAACTCGGATGCCGGCTACCTCACCGCGGTTTACGGGACGGGGATTCTAAGCGGTGTCGGAGCGCTCATCACGCTCGCCTTTCTGGTTGTTCTCGCCACCATCTGGTGGAGCCAGATCAGGAAATGGGTCGGCGGCGCCGCGGCGATCGCCCTGATCTTCTCGGCCAATCCTCCGCAACCAGCTTCGGCCTATTATGACAAGACGGACTTTACCGAGGCCTACACGATCCTGCCGAACGAATCGGCCTTCTGGATCCCGGATGTCGGCGCCAACAAGGACAACCAGAGCCAGCTCGAAACCGAGGAGTATCTGAAGGCGAACAAGGTCGCCGTGAGGCGATTCATCGTTCCGCACCAGAAATTGAGCGGATCAGGCGGATTCTTCGATTTCTACGTTCCAGCGGGGCGACTGATCATTGTTGACCGCACGCCGTTCAGCCGCGAATGGGTCGCCCAATCGCATCGCGGCACATCGAACAAGGATGAATCCTTTCCCTGCCAGAGCAAGGAGGGGCTCAACATTTCCGTCGGCGTTTCGATTGGCGCCTCGGTGCTCGAGGCAAACGCGGCGCGTTATCTCTACCGTTTTGGAGTCCTGTCGCCCAGCGGCGATCGGGCCGATCCGAAAATCATATTCACATCTGTCTTTTACAGCCGTCGCCTCGCCGAGGTGATGGACGACGTGGGTCGCAAAAAGGTCCAGACCCTCGTTTGCGATGAGATCACATCGCGCACCTTCGACAAGGCGAACGAGGAAGCCGTCAAAATCATGGAATCGGTGAAGCAGAAGGCGAACGACTATTTCGCGGCGGTCGGCATCACGCTGGATTTCATCGGATGGGCGGATACGTTCACGTTCGATCACGACGTCCAGGCGGCGGTGAATCGCCGCTATATTTCCACGCAGGATCAGGCCGTGGCGGCCGCGCTCGCGCCTTACGCGGCCACGATACAAGCTCTTGCGGCGGCCGACTCCTTGCGCTCCTTCGGTCAGAAGAGCGACGGCAAGTTGCCAACAACCATAGTCGGATTGCCGACGCAGGTGGGCGGTCTGTTGAACGAACTGATGAAGTCGGGACCTGTCGCGCCGCAAGGCACCGCTCCAGCGGCGCCAATACGCTAGGACCGCTCTAGCGCCGCGCGCCGAGTTTGATCAGCGTACGCGGCGTTCCACCGGGAAGACCGAGGAATGGGCGGCGCTCGACGGTGACGCCGTTGCCGCGCTCGATGCCGGACGAAGCGGGAGCGAACATGTTCTTCCGCTCGACGGTCACCGCGGGACGGCGCTCCATCTTGCGTTCCACAACCACGGCGCGCTGGCCGCCGGAGCGATCGGTGGCGAAGGCGACTTCCTGAGACTGGGCGCGACGCGCCGAGGCCAGAGCCTTGATGACGAGAGGACGCGCCTCCTCGATGGGCATATCCATCAGGGTCGCCGCGAACTCCGCCTGCTGATCGGGATCGTCAATAAAACCCTGAGCGGCGAAGACGGCCTCTTCCAGCGTGGGGGGATCCTTGCGGACCCGGAGCGGGGGGCGAACCTTGGCTTTGGCTATCGCGCGCATCTTTTTATCCTTTGTCGGCCTTCCGGGCGTCCAGCCCGCCGAACTCGTGAAACAAACATATTGTGCATCGCACAAAAAACAAGACCGATTGAGCCTATGGCCCGCGGCAGAGAGTCCCAACACGCCAAAAGGTTCGCGAGTCGTGACCGAAATACAATCAACAGGGAAGCGATGGAGCGCCGGAACAACGTAAACGCGGCATAATTCAAGCAAATCGCCGGGAAATCATGCCACGGAGCCGCTGATTCGCCAACCCGGCGGCCTCCGGCGTTTGAAAATCACGCCCGGCGTGATAATCCGCCTGCAAATTCCCGATCCATCGCAGAGGTTTCCATGACCGTCGATCTTCGCCGCGTAACGCGCGCGCTTCTGTCCGTCTCCGACAAGACGGGCCTGATCGACTTCGGGCGGGCGCTTTCGGCGCGCGGAATCGAACTGATTTCGACCGGCGGCACCCGCAAGGCGCTCGCCGACGCCGGCGTCCCCGTGCGCGATGTCGCCGATGTCACCGGATTTCCCGAAATGATGGACGGCCGCGTCAAAACGCTTCATCCCATGGTGCATGGCGGATTGCTCGCAATCCGCGAGAACCCCGAGCACGAAGCCGCCATGCTCGCCCATGGCATCGGGCCGATCGACCTGCTGATCGTCAATCTCTACCCCTTCGAGGCGACCATCGCCGCCGGCGCTGCCTATGACGACTGCATCGAGAACATCGATATCGGCGGTCCCGCGATGATCCGCGGCGCCGCCAAGAATCACAACGATGTCGCCGTTGTCGTCGATGTCGGCGATTACGCCGCGATCCTCGAATCCCTCGCCGCCAACAATGGCGCGACCGATCTGGCGCTGCGCCGCCGCCTGGCGCAGAAGGCCTACGCGCGCACGGCGGCATATGACGCGGCGATCTCCAACTGGTTCGCCACGCAAATCGGCGAGGAGGCGCCGGATTATCGCGCCATTGGCGGCAAGCTCGTGGAAAAGATGCGCTACGGCGAGAACCCGCATCAGGCCGCGGGTTTCTACAAGACCGCCGACACCCGCTTTGGCGTCTCGACCGCGCGCCAGGTGCAGGGCAAGACCCTGTCCTACAACAACGTCAACGACACCGACGCCGCGTTTGAATGCGTTGCCGAATTCGACCCCGCTCGCACGGCAGCGGTGGCAATCATCAAGCACGCGAATCCCTGCGGCGTCGCGGAAGGCGCCGATCTCGTCGAAGCCTACGAAAAGGCGCTGCGCTGCGATCCCGTCTCGGCTTTTGGCGGTATCGTGGCGCTCAACCGCAAGCTCGAC
>CAISJZ010000125.1 GCA_903885755.1 uncultured Hyphomicrobiales bacterium
AACAGATCTCGCCCAGCCAGCCGGCGACAATCGTCGCCCATTCGCTCGGCGGCAATGTCGCCTGCACCTTTGCGAGCGTGCGGCCCGATCGCATCCGCGCGGTGGTCTCGCTCGACAGCGTCGGCCTGCCCGAGCCGGATGTGAACGAAACGCCCAAACGCCTCGCCAAATGGCTCGATGGCTGGCGCAATGGCCCCGAGCCATCGCGCGCCTACAAGAGTGTCGCGGCCATCGCGGAACGGCTGAAGCTAGCGCATCCCAAACTGTCGATGGAGAAGGCGCTGTTTCTCGCCGCCAACACGTCGCGAACCACGCCAACCGGCGACGTTCTGTTCGCCTTCGACCCGATGCATCGCATGCCCTTCGCCGTCGCGCATCGGCGTGCGGAATGGAAGGCCTGCATGCGCGCCGTCGAGGCGCCCATGCTGTGGATACTCGCCGATCGTCCCGGGCGCTTCGACAAGGACCCCGACAATCTGGAAGCGCGAGTCGCGCTGATCCGCGATCTCCGCCACTTCATGATCCCGAACACCAGTCACAATATCCATCACGACGCGCCGGCCGAGGTCGCGCGCCATGTCGAGGCTTTCCTCGCCGAAATCCGGAGGTAACACCATGAGCCGTCTCAAGGGTCGCGTCGCCATTATCACGGGCGCGAGTTCCGGCATCGGGGAAGCCATCGCCGAGGCCTTCGCCGCGGAAGGCGTCAATGTCGTCATCGCCGCGCGCCGCGCCGACAAGCTCGCCGTCATCTCCGATCGCATCAACAAGGCCGGTGGCGTGGCCATCGCCCGCGCGACCGACGCGCGCAGCGAGGAGGATATCGAGGCGCTCTTTACCTTCGTCGACAAGGAGTTTGGCAAGCTCGATCTGCTCGTCAACTCCGCCGGGATCGCCGATCACACGCCAACCGTCGATCTGTCGCTGGCGCGCTGGCGCGATATCATCGACACCAATCTGACCTCCACGTTCCTGTGCTGCCGCGCCGCCATGCGGCGCATGTTCAAACAGAAGCGCGGGCGCATCATCAACATCGGCAGCATCTCCGCGAAATCGCCGCGGCCCAACGCCATCGGCTACACATCGAGCAAGTTCGCCATGGAGGGCATGACGCGCTCGTTGGCCCTTGATTGTCGCGAGCACGGCGTCACCGTGTCCATCCTGCATCCCGGCTCGACCATCACCGAGCTCGTGCCGGGCATGGGCGACCGTCCACCCGAGGATTCCATGAAGGCCGCCGACATCGCGGCCATCGCGACCCTGATGGCCGCCCTGCCCGACGAAACCAATCTGCTGGAAGCGCTGGCATTCCCGATCGGCCAGCCATTTCTGGGGCGTGGCTAGAAACCGGGCGCCAGCAAGGCCCGGGCATCGCCACGTGAGTATTTGCCGATTCTGGCGCCGGTCTCTCTTGCCGTGTAGATAACCAAATCCAGTGCCCCTTGAGGCGCCGTCGTATTTTTTTTGAGAGGCGCGCGCCAAATGTCGACGAAAAACATGGACGGCGACAAACTGATGGTCGTCCTCGTCATTGACGACGACCCGAGGATCCAGCAACTGGTTTCCGATTTCATCGCGGATTCCGGCTTCGAGGTGCTCAACGCCGGGGATGCGGACGAAGCGGTTCATGTTCTGGAGGGCCGCGACGATATTCGCGCGATCTTCACCGACATCTGCATGCCCGGGTCCATGGATGGGCTGAAGCTTGCCTATGCCGTTCGGGCGAGGTGGCCATTGATCCGCATCTTCATCACGTCGGCGTACCGGATGGCCACGGAATGGGATATGCCCTTCGGCAGTCGCTTTTTCATGAAGCCATACAATCCAGAGCATGTCGTCGTCGCGCTGCGCGGCATGGCGGCCTGAATTGTCACCCGGTGGACAGCCAGGGCAGGTTATCTGTGCGAGGAAACCCGCGCGGCAATTTGACCGTGAATGTGGTCCCGCCTTGTGACGTGGAGGTCACGTCGATCGCGCCGCCATGGGCGACAACGATATTCCTGGCGACGTAAAGCCCCAGACCGAGATGCGTCGAGGCCTCGCCGCCGTTATTGTCGCGGCCCTTGACCAGCAAATCAAAAATGGAATCCATTTTGCCGGCTGGTATGGGTGGGCCCTCGTTCTGAACCGACAGAATGACGTCCCGCGGATCGCCTTCGATCGTCACGTTTACTGGCGCGCGACCGGAGCCATGGGCGATGGCGTTGCCGATCAGATTGGCGACGACCTGACCCATGCGTGAGCAATCCCACTGCCCCGCGGTATCGCCGGAGACATACAGGACGATCCGCCGCTCGGGATGCAACGCGCGCATCTCCCGGACCAGTTGATCGCCCAACGCGCCCATTTCCATCGGCGCCCGCGAGATCGGTATCTCGGAGCCGAGTTGCAAACGTGTCAGATCCAGCAGGTCCTCCAGAATCAGCTTCGCGCGATGGGTGCAGAGGATGATCTGGTCCGCCACGCCGCTTTGTTCGGACGTCAGATCGCATGTCGTCACCATCAACTCGGCCAGCGTCTTCGCGGCGCGGATGGGATCGCGCAGATCATGTCCTAGAATTCCCAGGAAAAGCGTTCGCGACCGCGCCACCATCTCCGAATAATACGCAATGGACTCGGTCGCCACCTGATCGATGGATTCATGGAACCTGTTGAGTTCGTCGAAATCGTCAACGTCGAAGTCGTCGCTTGATGCCCGCCATAGATTCACCACGCTCGCCCGCAGCGCGCGATATTCCGACACCATCTGGTTGATATCAAAACCGTCATTCAGCCGCAGGACCGCGTGAATTTCGGCGGCGCTGAGAGCGTCGCCACCTTCCCTGGGACCGCCACCATGTGATTTCCGCAACTGTTCGGAACTCGTTTGCGGCGATTCAAGATCGTTGGCGATGAACGCGAGGAGCGGCTCGATATGGTCGCGCAGCGCCAGCGCCGTCAGATTGCCGCCCGCCGGAGCCCGGGATCTGGCGAAGCTCGACCAGTCGTCGACAATCGGCTCGACATTCGCGCGGATAAAAGACCCCAATCGCGTGTGCATTCTCGCGGCGCTTTCGAAAAGGCGGTCGGCGGATCAACCGCCAGGCTCTGGTTCGTCCAGACGTGGACGCTAACCAGCCGCCATCGGGAGCGACAGGCTCGGATAATACTCAGGCCAAGGTCCCGGTTGCTCCGGTCGCGAGATTCGAACGCGGCTTGTCACTGCGGCGGCGAGACCGTCGCCTTCGTCAGCGCTGGCCGACCCCGGATCATGTCGGCGGCCTTTTCCGCGATCATGATCACGGGCGCGTTGATATTGCCGCCGACGAGATCGGGCATGACGGAAGCATCGACGACGCGCAGATTGCGCGCGCCAATCACGCGCAATTCAGGATCGACAACGCTCATGGCGTCGTTCGCCGCGCCCATTCGGCAGGTGCCCATGGGATGATGCACGGTAATGCCGGTCGCCGCGATATGCGCGTCGATTTCGGCATCCGACCACGCATCTGGCGCGGGCGAAATTTCCTTGCCAATGAACGGAGACAGCGACGCCTGCCGCCCAACGTCGCGCGCCATGCGCAAGCCCTCGCGAAGAACCATTCGATCCTTGTCTGTGGCGAGAAAATTCTGACGAATGATCATCGGCGCCGCCGGATCGGCGGAGGCGAGTTCGACCCTTCCCCTGCTTTCCGGACGCAGCAACGCCGCGCGCGCGCCGAACCCGTCGGCGTAAGGCCGCTTGAATGGCGAGAGATATGGGTGCGCCGAGATCGGCGCGGCGGTGGTGAGGAATTGCACGTCCGGCGGCCCATCGGCGTATTTGCTTCGCAGAAAGGCCATGTCGCATCCCGGCAGATCGGTCGCGACGCCCTTGCCGCGCAAATAGGCGTTGCCGAAGGCGAGCGCGATGCGATCAAGCCGCATGGCCCGATGAAAGGTCCCCGGTTCACTTCGTGCATATGCGATGCCCGCGGAAATATGATCCTGCAGATTCTTGCCCACGCCGCGCAGATTTATGCGCGCGGCGATCCCGTTCTTGCGCAGGTCGTCGGGATCTCCGATACCCGCCAGCATCAACAGTTGTGGCGAGTTGATGACGCCGCCCGAGAGGATGACCTCGCTCGACGCCTCGGCGCGCAACGACTGTCCGCTGCGGATATAGGTCACGCCCGTCGCCCGGTCGCCATCCATCTCGACCCCGGTGACAAGCGCCCCTGTTTCCACGCTCAGATTCGCGCGCTTGAGCGCCGGCCGCAGATAGGCGACCGCCGCGCTGCATCGCCGACCATCGACGTTGGTGGTTTGCCAGGCGCCAAAGCCTTCCTGCTCCGCGCCGTTCAGATCGTCGGTGATCTTGTAGCCGGCCTCGACGCCGGCCGCGCGCCATGCCTCGACCAGCGGGTCGGAGTATCGATTGCGCCGCGTCGTCAGTGGTCCGTCGCCGCCGCGATATTCGTTCGCGCCATCCTCCCAGCTTTCCTGCTTGCGAAAATAGGGCAGCACATGGGCGAAGGACCAGTCCGGCAGTCCCATGCCGGCCCAGCGGTCATAATCGCTTCGATGGCCGCGCACATAGGCCATTGCGTTGATCGACGAGGATCCGCCGATCACCTTGCCGCGCGCGCATTCGATGGGTCGGCCACCCATGGAAGGCTCGGGCGCCGAAAAATAATTCCAGTCATGCAGGCGATTGATCAATATGTGCGGCCACATCACGGGCACCGCCAGAAGGGGGTCGCTGTCCCAGCCGCCGGCTTCCAGCAGCAAGACGCGAGCGGACGAATCCTCGGTCAGCCGATTGGCGAGCGTGCAGCCAGCCGATCCCGCGCCCACGATGATGTAATCGTATCCCGCCTGTCCGCCCACGCATCCCTCCCCGTTTCAGGAGAAACGATAACGTGTCGAAGGCGTGGCGCCAAATGCCGCGCTACCAGCGAAGAACGCGCGGCCCAAGCCACGCGCCGATGGCGCCGGTGATCGCCACGCCGAGCGTGTACCAGAGCATCACGAACAGCGGCGAGTCGTCGGTGCAATGCAGGGCGTAGATCGTCGCTCCGACGCCCGCCGAGGCAAGCCCAGCGATCAGGCCGGCAAGGCGCGGATCGGTCGGCGCTGCGCGCGACAGCGCGTACAGAAAGCCGGCGAGCGGCGCGAGCGAGAGAAGGGGAACGCAGAGCGTGCAATAAATGGCGTTTTGTCCCTCGGCCTGCGGCAGCCACGTGGAGGCCGGCGACAGCGCGAGATCGATGATCGCGACGACGAGCACGAGCGCTGGCGCCACGAGCAGCGCGGCGAGGCGCCGCCCCGGTCGCGCGCCGGGCCGCGCCAGATCCATCGCAAGACGGCCCGCCGGAATCGCCAGCGCCAGCGTCGCGACAAACTTGAAGAGAAAGCGCGGGTCGCCGACGGCTATCCAGATATCGGCGCGCACTCGCAGCATCGCCGCCATCATGGCGGCGGCGACCAAAGTCCCCGCGACGAGCGACAGGCACCAGTCGCGCGCCAGCGACCGCGGCGGGTTGGCTCCCGCGTCCGCGCCGAGCGCGTTGATGAGTTCGTCCGTGTTCATGACTCCGCGCTCCGGTAGAGACGGGCAAGGGTTGCAAGGCCGCGACGCAGGGCGACGCGCACGGCGCCCTCGCTCATGCCGAGTTTCGCCGAGGTCTGCGTGATCGACAGTCCATTCATGCCAATGGCGCGCACCACCTCGCGCTGGTTTCCCGCGAGCGCCTCGGTGTAGCGCTCCAGCGCCTCGCGCGAGGGCGCCGCCTCCGCCTGCTCGGCGGGCAATATCTCCAGAAAGTCCTCGATCGGAACCTCGTCGCGCCGACCGCGCCGGCGAAACCCGTCGATGACCTTGTGGCGCACGATGGCGTTCAGCCAGGGCCCAAGACTCAGGGTCGGGTCCCAGGTGTGCAGTTTGAGATGAACCGCGAGCAGCACGTCCTGCACCATGTCCTCGACGTCCGCCGCTGGCAGGCCGACCCGGGCGCAAGCCGCGCGCACCGACGGACGAAGGCTTTTCGTGAGCGTCCGCAGAAGATCGCGATACGCCGCCGCATCGCCGCCAACGGCGGCGCGCATCAACGCTGTCAGATCTTCGTCGCGAGCGCTCACCGACCCTCGTACCTGTCCATTCGCGGAAATCTCGCCGTTGTTACACCACGACCTCCGATTTCACGAAATCGTCATCAAAACGTCTCCAACGGGAAAATTGCACACGAAATCGTGAATGGGCGCATTTCGACGTAACAATGTCGTCCGTTCCGGCGAATACTCCCCGAAGCCGGAGACAATACATGCCCATCGACCGTTTCGGACTGGCGATCGCCACCGTCGATCCCGTCGCCATCGCGGCGTTTGAAAGCGCCACACACGCCGTAGCCGCCCACAAGCCAGGCGCGCCGGCGGCGCTCGACGCGGCGCTCGCCGTCAAGGGCGGACTTGCTGGCGCCGCTGATCGCCTCGAGGCGCGTATCGAAACAAACCCCGGCGAGTTTCTGATCGCCAAGCTCGCGCATTCCCTGCGCTTCATGACCGGCGACGCCATGGGCATGCTGACCAGCGTCGATCGCACCCTGGTCGCCCTGCGCAAGGATCATCCCGGCCACGGCTTCATGCTGGGATGCCGCGCCTTCGCGCTGGAGGAACTCGGCGCGTTCGATGGCGCGGAAAAACTGGGACGTCTGGCCGTCGAGATCGAGCCCGAGGATTCCTGGGCGATCCACGCGGTCGGCCACGTGCATGAGATGACGGGCCGCGCCGCCGACGGCCTCGCCTGGATCGAGTCGCGTCGCCCGACCTGGACCCATTGCAACAATTTCGCCCTGCACATGAGCTGGCACGCCGCGCTGCTGCATCTCGAACTCGGGCGCGTCGGCGTCGCGCTCGACATATTCGACACCGAGGTCTGGCCGCGGGCAAGCGATGATTTCCGCGATATGTCGAACGCCGTCGCGCTGCTTGCGCGCATCGAGCAGTTCGGCGTCGATGTCGGCGCGCGCTGGCAGGGCCCGGCCGCCATCGCCGCCAGGCGCGCGAGGGATACGACACTCACCTTCGCCGCGCTGCATAATCTTATCGCGCTGGTCTCGTCCGGACACATCGACGCCGCGCGCGAACTCGCGGCCTCCCTCGAAATGCCATCCATCGGCGGCGACGATCAGGAGTCCGTCCGCGCCGGCGTTGGACGCCCGCTGGCGCGCGCCATCCTCGGCCTCGCCGATCGCGTGGCGCGACCCGTCGATTTCGCCTCGATCCTGCGCGAGTTGCCCAGGGTTGGCGGCAGCAACGCCCAGCGCGATGTGTTCACGCGGCTTCTCGCTTCCATGGCCGCCGATCGCCATGACGCCGGCGCGCTTGAAACCATTCTGTCGGTGCGCGGCAAACTCAAGCGCGACGACCGCTTCGCCGCTCTTTCGCGCGAGCGCCTCAAAACGCCGCCCCGCCGGCTCATCGCCTGACCGAAAACAACCAGCCCCGGAGGACCCAATGACCAGCATGGACATGACAGCTCAATCGCGCGCCAGAAACCTGTTCCCGCCGCTGACCGGCGCGACGCTCGCCACGGCCCTGCTGGCGGGACTCGCCGCCGATTTCACCTGGGAGGTCTGGGCCCGCATCATCACGCCGCTTCTGCCTGGCGTCGGCGGCCCGCTGGAGCCCGCCGCGCTCGTCGAAAGCGTCTTCGGCTTCCACAATCGCCCGCTTGGCGAGGCGATCCATCTGCTCGTCGGCTTCGCCTTTTATCCCCTTGGATACCTTTTCATCGCCCGACCCCTGCAGCGACTGATCATTCCCGCCCTGCCCTGGTATCTCACGGCGCTCGGCTTTGGCGCTGGCCTTTTCGTATTCGCCCTCTATGTCATGGCGCACTTACTCGCCGGCTTCCCGCCCTTCCTTGGATGGGTCCCCCTGTCCTATGCTTCGCTCGCCGGCCATCTCCTGTTCGGCCTTGTTGTCGGCGCCGTCGTTCTGGCGCGCGAATCGAAAACCGCCTGAGGCCCACGTGTCCGAGCCAAGCACACCCGCAAAAGACATCGCGCGCCGGACGGCGCGCGATCCCCGTCTCGATTTTTTCCGCGGAATCGGGATGTTCATCATCCTCTTCGCGCATATTCCCGGCAGTGAATTCGTCAACTGGATTCCGGCGCGGTTCGGATTCTCCGACGCGACCGAAATCTTTGTCTTCTGTTCCGGCGTCGCCTCG
>CAISJZ010000126.1 GCA_903885755.1 uncultured Hyphomicrobiales bacterium
ACACGGTCGCCCGGCTGCTGTCGTCCCTGCTCAAGCCGCTCGATATCGTCGTTACTTCGACGCTCGAAGGGCTCGATCTTGATTTTCGCGGTACGGGCGCGCTGCCCTTCGAGGTCTCGCGCAAGCTGATCTCGATCGCGGAAAAGCTTGATCTCGCGCGCGTGTCCAATCATGGCGAGACCATTCTCGAACGCCGCCCGCCATTGCTGAAAATGGGACCGGCGAGCGTGTTGCCGCCGCCTGGCGCCTTCCTGCAGGCGACATTGGCGGGCGAGGAAGCGCTGAGCGATCTCGTCACCGGCGCCGTCGGAAAAGCCAAACGCGTCGCCGATCTCTTCGCGGGGGTTGGAACCTTCGCGCTGCGCCTGTGCGCGCGCGCCGAAGTTCACGCGGTGGAAAGCGAAAAACTGGCCCTCGCCGCGCTGACGCGCGCCGCCAACAACACGCCGGGGTCGCGCAAGGTCACGACCGAGCAACGCGACCTGTTTCGCCGTCCACTGGCGGGCGCGGAACTGAACGGATTTGACGCGGTCGTGTTCGATCCGCCGCGCGCGGGCGCGCAGGCGCAGGCCGAAGCGCTCGCGGCCTCGACCGTCGCCGCGGTTGTCGCGGTATCATGTAACACGCAAACCTTTTCACGCGACGCCAGAATTCTCGTCGAGGGCGGATATACCTTCGAGCGCGTGACACCCGTCGACCAGTTTCGCCATTCTCCACACTTGGAAATGGTTGGCGTGTTTCGCCGGGTGAAGACGAAAGAGAAAAAGCCGCGTCGGCTGCTCGGTTGAATTCCGGCTGACGAAGCGGCTAGGATCGAACGAGAAACGAACGGGAGAGAAACGATGGGAAAGTCCGGCGCATTCACGCGGAGGGCCGTCGCGACCATGTTGCTCGGCGCCGCCGCGCCGGCGGTCGCGCAGGAGTTTCCCAACCGCCCGATTACGCTGCTGGTGGGTTTCGCCGCCGGCGGCGCGGTCGATATCGTCGCGCGGACGCTCGCCGGTCAATTGCAGCAGCAGATCGGGCAGAGCGTCATCGTCGAGAACAGGCCCGGCGCCAATTCCAACGTCGCGGCTATCGCGGTCTCCCACGCCAAGCCCGATGGCTACACGCTGCTCGTCGGCGCCAACGGCATGACCGCCAATATGGCGCTTTACGCCAATCCCGGATTTGACGTGCAGAAGGATTTCGCGCCCGTCGCCTCGCTCGGCGAGACGCCGCCAGTCATCGCCGCGGGTCCAGGTTTCACGGGGTCCAACCTCAAGGACCTTGTCGAGCAGGCGAAGGCCCGGCCGGGCGCGCTCTCCTACGGCTCGCCCGGCGCGGGCTCCTCGGCGCACCTGACGATGGAGCTTTTCCAGCGAGTCGCGGGCATCCAGCTTCAGCACGTCGCCTATCGCGGCGGACAGCCCGCGATCACAGACGCGCTTGGCGGGCACATTCCGCTGTTGGCGGTCAACCTGCCCGAGGTGATCGGACAGGCCAAGGCCGGCGCGCTCAAGATTCTGGGCGTGCCCAGCCTCAAGCGCAGCCCGCTGCTGCCAGACGCGCCGACTGTCGCCGAACAAGGCTTTCCCGGCTTCGAGGCCTCGACATGGTGGGCGTTGTTCGCGCCCGCGGGTACGCCGCGCCCGATCATCGACAAGCTCAACGCCGAAGTCCGCAAGGCATTGGCGACGCCGGATTTCCGCGATCATCTGCTACAGGCCGGCGGCGTCGCGACTGGCTCGAGCCCCGATGAACTGGCGGCCTTCATCGCGACCGAGCGGACGAAATGGACGAAAATCATCGTGGACGCGAAGATCACGGCGGAGTGAACACGGTCCAGCGGTTTTCACGTCTGCCGCACTGGCGAAAGCCGGCGCCCATGCCGACATCTGAATGTGATCGACCAGACGAGAGCGGAACGATTTCCGTCGCCTCGTCGGTATCGAGGAGGTTGTCATGATATCCAGAAAAGCGCTCGGTCTTGGCATGGCCGCGGTCCTGATCGCCAGCGCAAGCGGCGCCGCCTTCGCGCAAGGCGTCTATCGCGATACATGGAACGGTCGGAGCGATGGCTACGACAGGCGGGTTCTCAATCCCTATTACACTTCGGGGCCTGTCGACGCCTATGGCTATCCCGTCAGCGGGCGAGGGGCATACTGCATGCGCCTCTGCCCGACCGACAACAATCCGTGCGATCCCATCCAGTACAAGACAGCGGATGGTCGGTGCGGGACGCCGCGCTAGGTCGGATTAGCGGCGGAGGATTTACCTCTTGGCGGCGGGGCGGGAATAACAGTGGTTCCCGCCCAGACATCGAAAAACGGGTCGGATTTGCCGATGATGGCGGTCAGCGCCCACAACTGCCAGATTGCCCAAATGGCCCCCGCCGCGGCGAACCAGTAAAAAAAAGATCCGCCAAACATTCGATCCGCGTTGCCCGCCCCAGCAACGGCAAACGCGATCAGCACGCCGAAACAGGGCAAGAATGGCAGCCATTTGTAGATATTCCGCAGAAGCGCTTTCTTGAACGGGAGACCCATCGCGGCTGGGCGGGATGTGTCGAATACGCGCGTACGCGTCATGTGTTTTCCGATCGTCTGACCAAAGCGGCGCTCCATGAGAACGAGGTAGACAAAGAAGCTCGGAAAAAAAAAAGTCCATCCATTGAAAACCCGTTGACGAGCTTGCCTTTGGAATTAAGCATGTAGGATTGCGAAATCGATTTGGTGGTCGCTCCGTCGCGCGTGGTCCTGCCAACCACCAGAATCCGCGCCGTCTGGAACCCGAGGAAGATGCTTTGACATTCAACCGCGAAATTCGATTGTTCGGGCGGCGCAGGCGCCAGGTTGGCTAACTGGTTCGAAATCTCGACATTTCGGCACTCGCGGTAAATGCCGGACGGCATTTGAACGGCGCCATCGGTCAATGGAAACAGAATACTCGCGAGGATCATGAATGGCAGCAGGACAAACAGGCAATCGACAATAATCGCGAGCAAGCGCCGCCAAAATCCAGCCGATGGTCCCAAGACATTGGCGTTTGACATAGTTTCCCCCGCAAATATTCGTCGCTATGCATTTTCATCGCGAATCAATTCGTCGAAACAATCATGGGGAAATTAAACAGTCGGCCGCGCCAATGCCAAATTTGAGCGGTTTGTTCTCTTCGGGCTTTTATTGTGTCTATAAATCGCGGACGTCATGGGCCGCGACCGCGCAACCCAGTCCATTCGGACCAGGGACGCGGCCCGGACACTCAAAATCGCGTCATTTCAGCCGGGTCGCTGTCGTACGCGCGCGCCAAAAAGGCCCCGACCGGCCACTCGCCACTGTCGCCGGGATCGATTATATCGGAGCCATGAACGCTCCTGTCCTCACCCACACCGCCTCGCCCCTCGTCCAGCGCCTCGCCGCCATTGTCGGCGAACGCTATGCGCTGACCGATCCCGGCGACATGCAGCCCTATCTCGTCGAGCAGCGCGACCTCTGGCACGGCAAGGCGTTATGCGTCGTGCGTCCGGGCTCGACCGCCGAGGTCGCCGCCGTCCTCAAGCTCTGCCACGAGACCGGCACGCCGGTTGTTCCACAGGGCGGCAACACGGGCCTAGTCGGCGGGCAGGTTCCCGACGAGAGTGGCACGCAGATCATCCTGTCGCTCAATCGCATGGACAAGGTGCGCGAAGTCGACACCGCGTCGAACACCATGACCGTCGAGGCGGGCCTGTCGCTGATCCGCGTGCAGGACGCCGCCGACTCCGCCGACCGGTTGTTTCCGCTGTCGCTAGCCTCGGAGGGCTCCTGCACCATCGGCGGCAACCTTTCCACCAACGCGGGCGGCACCGCCGTCATCACCTATGGCAACGCGCGCGATCTGGTGACCGGCCTCGAAGTGGTGCTGGCCGACGGGCGCATCATGTCGACCCTGTCCAAGCTCAAGAAGGACAACACGGGCTACGACCTCAAGCATCTGTTCATGGGCTCGGAAGGCACGCTCGGCATTATCACGGCAGCGGTGGTGAAGCTCTATCCCAAGCCGCGCTCGCGCGAGACGGCCATGGTCGGCGTCGCCGATCCACACAAGGCGACCG
>CAISJZ010000127.1 GCA_903885755.1 uncultured Hyphomicrobiales bacterium
TGGCGGGCACATGATGATCTCGCCCTCCAGATTTCCGCGGCCGGTCGCCGGAACCTTGCGGATGTCGCCCAACGGCGCGCCCTCGCGTTGGTAATAGGCGGTGATCTTTTCAGCCGCGCCGTGCATGTGGATTGGACGGTCCCAACCCGCCTGGCGGATCAGCGCCATGACGCGCTGCGCCTTGCCAAGCGAATAAACCCCGACGAGATGGGCGCGCTCCGGGAACACCTTGAGCGATTGCATCAGTCGCGCGACTTCCTTGCCGGCGTCGGGAAAGTGGAACACGGGAAGTCCAAAGGTCGCCTCGGTGATGAAGGCGTGGCAGCGAACCGGCGCGAATGGCGCGCAGGTGGGATCGCGCGCGCGCTTGTAGTCGCCGGAAACAACGACGCGATACCCTTTTGTTTCGATCAGGATCTGCGCCGAACCCAGAATGTGCCCGGCGGCGTGAAAGCTAACGACCACATCGCCAAGGCGGATTTTTCCGCCCATGGGCGCGACCTGGCGCTCGCGCGTAAAACCCTCGCCATAACGCAGCGCCATCAGGTCGAGCGTCTCGCGCGTCGCCAGAACGGCGCGATGGCCGGAGCGCGCATGGTCCGAATGGCCATGACTGATCAGCGCGCGATCCACCGCGCGCGTTGGGTCGATATGGAAATCGCCCGCCGCGCAATAAAGGCCGGCGGGCGTCAGCGCGAGAACGTCCGAGAGGGTCATGGACGCAAGATAGGCGTTCGCGTTGGGAATATCACCCCTCGGGGTGACAAGCGGTTATCGCTGCGCCACACTGTCGCCTTTGGGGGAGGACGACGATGGAAAGGATGCGCTCCGTTTGCGTCATCGCTGGAGCAATGGCCATGACAACAGCGTCGGCTTCCGCCCGGGCCGAGGTCGTGAGGATAGAAATCGCGTCAAGAACGGATGTCCTGGGCGGCAAGGCTTTCGGCGACGCTGGCGCCTACGAGAAGATCGTCGGCAAGGCGATCTACTCCGTCGATCCCGCCATGGCCGCGAACCGCGGCGTTATCGATCTCGACAGGGCGCCGCGCGACGCCGCCGGGCGGGTCACATTCACAAGCGACCTCTACGCGCTTGTGCCGAAGGACAGCGCCCGTGGCAACGGCGCGGCCTTCTTCGACGTCCTCAATCGGGGACGTAAGAATCTCTTCCGGGATTTTCATCGCGCCGTCCCGGTGAACGACCCGGTCAGCGAGGCCGATTTTGGCGACGGTTTTCTGATGAACCAGGGTTTCGCGCTCGTCTGGGTTGGCTGGCAATTCGATATTCCCAATCGCGACGGACAAATGGGCCTGCAGGCGCCGGTCGCGACGGAGAATGGCAAGCCGATCACGGGCCGCCTGTCCACGACCTTCATACCCAATACGACCGCCCCCACTTATCGCCTCGATGATCTCAACCGCTACGCGGACACGACTCATTATCCTCCCGTCGATCCCGCAAGCGCCGCCAGCACCCTGACCGAGCGTGATGGCTTTCTCGCGCCTGCGCGCGTCGTGCCGCGCGAGGACTGGCAATTCGGCAAACTCGTGGACGGCAAGATCGTGGCGGACAACGCCGCTCTGCACCTCAAAGGTGGGTTCAAGCCAGGCCATGTCTATGAACTTTCCTACGAGGGCAAGGGTGGCGAGGTTGCGGGTCTCGGTTTCGTGGCGCTGCGGGACCTCGCCAGCGCGCTCAAGACTCGCTCCGATCTATTTATGTCGGCCCGACAGGCCTATGTTTTCGGCCCCTCGCAAGATGGCCGGTTTCTGCGGCAGTTTCTATACGAAGGCTTCAACGCGGACGAGCAGGGCCGCCGCGGATTGGATGGAATCATCGCCAATATCGCGGGGTCGGCCCGCGGCAATGATTTCAACGCGCGTTTCGCGCGGCCTCATGGGCTGGGCTTCTTCACGGCTTCGCTGTTTCCCTACCTCGACCTCGACCAGACGGATCCGGTCAGCGGCAAGACAGACGGGCTGCTGCAAAAACTGACGCCCGACACGCGGCCCAAAATTTTCTACACCAATGGCTCCGGCGAATATTGGGGCGGCGGCCGCGCCGCCGCGCTGGTCCATACGTCGCTCGACGGAAATTCAGATGTGGCGCTCGCCGACACGACGCGCGTTTATCTGTTCGCGGGAACCCAGCATATTCCCGGCGGCTTTCTGCCCTCGCAGGGCGAGGGCGCGAATCAGCCCAATCCGAACGATTCCTCATTTGCCCTGCGTGCGCTGGCGCTGGCCATGCATCGCTGGGCGAACGATGGCGTCGCGCCGCCCGACAGCCGCTACCCCAGATTGTCCGACGGCACGCTGGTCGCGAAGGAGAAACTGCGATTTCCGGCGATCCCTGATGTCCGTTCGCCTCTGACGATTCCGGCTGGCTATCGCGCCGATCTTGGCGATACAACGCGTGCGCTGCCGCATCTTGTTCCAAACGTCGATCCGGATGGGAACGAACTCGCCGGCATCCGGCTGCCCGATGTCGCCGCGCCGCTGGCGACATACACCGGCTGGAATTTCCGGAGCCCGAAAATCGGCAGGCCCGAGGAACTGCTTCCGTTGACCGGTTCCTACATTCCCTTCGCCGCGACGCGCGCGGCGCGCGAACAGACCGGCGATCCCCGTCTTTCGATCGAGGAACGATACGCCAGCCGCGAGGCTTATGAAAAAGCGGTGATCGCGGCCTGCGAAAAGCTCGTGCATGATCGATATGTACTCGCCGCCGACACACCCACGATGATTGGTCTCGCCATGGCTCGTTGGGACGCCACGGCGAAGGGCATTCCGACTTTGTCGAAATAAACATATCGAAAACTCCGGGGGAGAGCGCCATGTCGCGACCGCGAATATCCAACGACGACGGACCGCGCGCCGCGGGCGGCGGTCTCATTGATCGACGCGCGTTGTTCGAGGGCGCGCTTGGCGCTGCCGTTTTCGCCGCCAGCGCGGTGGCGGCTGAACCGCTTGTTGTTCCCGACTGGAGCATGGCGCCGGGCGGGCCTTTCATACCCTATGGCCAACCCTCGAAATTCGAGTCCAGGGTGACACGTGTCGCGACGCCGCCGGCCAATCCGGCCACCCCAGGCGTCGGCGCTTCGCGCACGCCGCATCATTTGCTGGACGGCATGATCACGCCCAACAGTCTGCATTTCGAGCGCGCTCATGGCGGCATTCCCGATATCGATCCGGAGCGGCACCGGCTGGCGATACATGGCCTTGTCAAACGCCCGCTCGTCTTCACCATGGAGGCGTTGGCGCGCTATCCCATGACCTCGCGCATCGCCTTCATCGAATGCGGCGGCAATGGCGGATCGCTGTCGCAACCGGTGGCGCAGAAGGTCGACGCGCAGGCGATTCGTGGCCTTGTCTCCTGCGCCGAATGGACAGGCGTACCGCTGTCGATCCTGCTTGATGAGGCCGGCGTCGATCCCGCGGCCGCCTGGGTTTACGCCGAAGGCGCGGACTCCGCGGGCATGAGCCGATCCATTCCCCTGAAAAAAGCCTGGGATGACACGCTTGTGTGCCTCTACCAGAACGGTGAACGCATCCGGCCATCCAATGGCTATCCCGTTCGCCTGCTGGTTCCGGGCTTTGAAGGCAACATGAACGTCAAATGGCTGCGGCGATTGAAGCTCGTCGCCGATCCCGTCATCACCAAGGACGAGACATCGAAATACACGATCCTCCTCGACAGCGGAAAGACCTGGAATTTCGTCTGGCCGATCGAGGTGAACTCTTTCATTACGCGGCCATCGCCCGGCGTCGGTTTGAAAGGCCCAGGTCTTTACGAAATCTCCGGCCTCGCCTGGTCGGGAGCGGGCCGCATCCGTTCCGTCGAGGTCTCCGCGGATGGCGGCAAGTCATGGGCGCAAGCGGCGTTGCAGGACCCGGTTCTGCCAAAGGCGCTGACGCGGTTCCGCCTGCCGTGGAAATGGGAAGGCGGCCCGGCGGTGCTGCAAAGTCGCTCGACCGACGAGGCAGGCTCGGTACAGCCAACGCGTGCGGCGATGATCGCGGAACGCGGCCTGCGCGGCCAATTTCACGTCAACTGCATCCAGAGTTGGGCCATCGACGAAAAAGGGGAAGCCGCCAATGTCTATGCTTGAGCGCGCGCTTCTAATCGCCCTTTTCCTTGGCTGTGCGGGCCCGGTCTTCGCCGCCGACGCGCCATTGTTGGGAACGCCGGTTTCCGAGGCGGACCTCGCGGCCTGGAACATCGAAATCGCTCCGAATGGCGCCGGGCTGCCGCCGGGGCGTGGAACCGCCGCCGAGGGGGAGAAAATCTTCGCCGACAAGTGCCAGCGCTGTCATGGCGAGAAGGGCGTGGGGAAGCCAAACGATCAGCTTGTCGGCGGATTTGGCACACTGGCGACGCCGGACAAGCCGGCGGTCAAAACCGTCGGCAGCTTCTGGCCCTACGCGACGACCCTGTTCGATTACGTTCGCCGCGCCATGCCCTGGGACGCGCCGCGATCATTGAGCGAAGCGGAGGTTTACGCCGTCGCGGCCTATATCCTGCGCGAAAACAAAATCATCGGCGATGGCGACGTGATGGACGCGGCGACGCTGCCGAAAGTCGCCATGCCGAATCGCGACGGCTTCATTCCTTTTCCCCGTCCGCCCCGATAGAGCGGAATTCTATTTGAACCACTTGTCGCGCAAGGCCGCGAGACGGTTTGTTTCAGACATGATGTGAAGCCAATGATCGACATATTCCTTCAACGCGACATCGCGGCGCAGCCAGTAGGCCTTCTCGGCGAAATCGAAGGGCTTGTCGGGATGAATCGCGCAAAGCGATCCGGGATGCAGTTTCTGCTGGTAAAGGGTTTCCGACGCGTCGGTGATCATCACGTCCGCCGCGCCCTTTTCGATTTCATCGAAAACGCCAGCGTTGCCGGAATGCACGGTAATCGGCGCCGCCTTGAGATTGTCGCGCGCGAAACGCTCGTTCGTACCACCGGGATTGACGATGACACGCGTCGTCGGCTGGTCGATCGAGGCGATGTCCTGATATTTGTTCCTGTCCGCGCAACGGGCGATCGGCGTCTTGCCATCGCGCATGATGGGCGTCGAAAAAAAACCCTGGCGCGCCCGATCCAGCGTGATCGAAACGCCTCCGGCGGCGAGGTCGAAGCGGTCGGTCTCGAAATCCCGCGTCAGGCTGGGCCAACTGGTCTTCACGAATGTGGCCTTGACGCCGAGAGTCGCGGCCAGCGCCAACACCATGTCGACGTCAAAGCCGATAAATTGTCTGGTGGACGGATCGAGGACCGCGAAGGGCGGGTAATCGCCTGCCAGGCCCACGCGAATCTGGCCCGCCGCGAGAATGGCGTCGAGCCGTGTCGGTGGCGCCGGGCCATCGGCCGCCGCGGTCCAACCCCACAGACAGACGCCGACGGCGAACCTCGGGACAAGGCGGCGGCATCGGACCAGCATCCTGAATCTCCCTCAGGAAATGTCCTGAAGGGATCATTCCCGCCGATCCGCGGCAAGAGCGGGACCGTTGAACCGGCGCGGGGCCGCTCAGGCGACGTGCGAACCCGCGGACCGGGCGCCGTGAGCGATCGGAAAGGGCCCGAATTCTCCGGACGCGCGCTGCATGCGTTGGCGCGTCGCCTCGAGTTCGATGATGGCTTGCTCGATGTTGACCCGCTGGCGTTGCAGGGTTTCGAGTTGCGCCACCACGAGATCTGGCGCGATCGCCAGTTCGGACTGGCCGGCGCAGTCGTCCGCACGCGCGGCGATCATTTCGCGGATTTCCGACAAGGTGAATCCAAGCTGTTTACCCTTCAGGATCAACTCAAGTCGATGTCGGTCAGCCTTGCCGTAGAGGCGCACCGCGCCGGCCCGTTGCGGCGCCAGCAGACCGCGGGACTCGTAAAATCTCAGCGCCCGCAGGGTGATGTTGTAGTGTTGCGAGAGTTCGCCAATCGTGAACAGTTCGATGCCCTCGGTCCCGATCGATCCGTCGGGCGCGCCGTGATCATCCATTATTCGCCTCCAGCCTTCGACAACGGGCTTGCGCGACTTTGGCGAAAGACCCCGTTGATTCGTCCAATGAAAGCCCGGATCAGGGAAAAATAAAACTAAAAAGTGTAAACAAAATATTAAACAACCATACAGCGAACCCCCATGCCGATCCTGTGCCAAAATCTGTCAATCTTAACCCGGTGTTTACCATGCTGGCTCGAAAGTCCGGATGGTCGATGTTACGAACGTAGGCGGTGCTGATTCGATCGTCACAACCTCGTTCCTGGCAATCAATTTTGGGCATTCCCTTTCGGACGCGACATGAACAAAGCGGCTCCATGGAGCATTAAAGGCGTCGATTTCGATGCGCGGGACGCCGCCAGGGAAGCCGCGCGTCGCGCCGGCATGTCGATTGGCGAATGGCTGAACGAGGTCATCGCCGATCAGGCGCACGAGATGGGCGTCGCCTTCGATGACGTGGACGAGGAAGGCAGGCTTGAGGCTGTCACCGCGCGTCTTGCCAGCATGTCCGGCAAGGGTCGACGCGCGACCCGCCGCCACGATTCGCTTGACGACGACGACGAGCCGCCGCGCCGCCGGTCGGCGCCGTCGCGTCCGCGTCTGGACGTTAGGGAGACTTCCTACAGCCGTCCGGCGCGCGACCGCGATGAATCGTCGCGCGGCGCTGGCAATCCGGAGGCCTTGCTGGACGCGGCGATCCGCGCCTACGAGCGTGGCGCGAGCCGCGGCGAACAGACGACCGCCGAAATCTCGAAAGTGTCGCGCCAGCTCAAGAATATCGAGCACCGCCTGACCAGCGCCTTCGACGAGCCGGAATCGCGTGGCGGCGACAAGTACGCCCGTCTGGAGGCCCGTCTCGAGGCCTTGGCGCGCGAAAAGGAAGAAGAGAAATCACAACGATCGATTCTCGGTCTTGAGCGCCGGCTCGAGGAAATGGCGGAACGGATCGGGGTTGATCGGGGACCCGGGGCCACGACCGCGAGCCCGGATGTTTTCCGGATTGAATCCAAGCTCAACCGCCTGATCGATAAGATCGAGGGTTCCGCGCCGCACCCCGCGCCTTACGCGCCCGCACGAGATCATGCGACAAAGACGCGCTCCCGTGACTTTGCAATGTCAGATCCCCAGCGCGCCGCGCCGGCCGGGGTCAACGACGCCATCGCCCAGATTACCCGGCGGCAGCGCGAGCTTGAAGCGAGCCCGCACGGGCGTTCGCCGCGTGTCGCTCCGTCGGCTTCGTCGCGCGCCGCGGTCGCTTTCGATCCAGCCCTCCAGGCATTGCGCGATGAGGTTGGCGCGCTATCGCGTCAAATCGAGCAAGGTCACCGCGCTCTCGTGGAACGAGATGACTTGCGCGTCGCTTCGGCGCCGATGCAGCAGGACTCCGCGGTCGCCGAACTGCGGCAGGAAATCGCGGATCTCAATCGCCGCCTCGGGGAAAGCCAGCGCGCGGTCGCCACCCACGTCGAGCAACGGGCCCGCCCCGTTCAGACGTCGACGTCGGATATGGACGCCTTGCGTCAGCGCATCGACGAAATGTCACGCTCTTTGTCGACGCTGGCGCCGCGCGACGCTGTCGCATCGCTTGACGGCGCGATCCGCAACCTTGGGCAGCGCGTCGAGGAATCGCTGCGCGACGGCTCGCGCGAGGCCCTGTTGAGGCCCATCGCGGATCTGACAAGCGACCTGCGTCGCGGTCTCGCCGACGTGGCCTCGCAAAAGGGCGTCGAAAACGTCGAGCGCGCGATTCGCGACCTCGGCGCCAAAATTGAAAATGGCCCGGCGGGCGCCGTCGACGCGCGCGCCGTCGAGGAAATCCACGCGCAGACACGGGACATTCGCGATCTATTGCAGCGGGCGATCACGCGGCCCGCGCAAAACGAGACAATCGAGCGCCAGATCGCGCGGCTGACCGACAGGCTTGATCAAATTGGTCGGGCGGACGTCGATGACGCGACGCGCGCCCGCGCGCTGGCGGAATTCCCGCCAATCGGCGATTCCGCGCCATCGGGCATGATCGAACTGCTGGCCAAGCGGATCGACGACCTTGGTCGCAAGATTGACGACGCCGTGTCGCAGGCGGGAGCCTCCGACCAGCTGGAGGAACTCACGCGTCGGATCGACAACGTCCAATCGTCGCTTGCGCGACGAGGCGAGGCGGTTGTCTCGCAGGTCGATACCTCGGCGCTTGAAAAAATGATGGCCGATCTCGCGGCGAAGCTGGAGAGGCCGGCCGCCGCGCCTTCGCAAGCATTGGATACGAGCCATATCGAGGACATGCTCAAATCCATGGGCGCGCGTTTCGATGGCGATTCGCGGAGCGTGGACACACGCGTTGTCGAGGAATTGCGCGACCAGGTCGCGGGCCTCGTCAAGTCCGTGCAGGCCAACGGCCGACCGGGCGGCGATCTCGCCGCGCTGGAGGATATTCGGCGCGACATGGCGCGGCTCTTCGAACTCGCTGAATCCGCGCCGCCCGAAGCGCCGGACTCGCGCGCCATCGCGGACCTGCGCGACCAGTTTGGCGCGCTCGCGGGTCGGCTTGATCGCGTTGATGAAAGCGCCCGCGCGCTGGGCTCTCTTGAGACCGCGATTGGCGAGCTCGCGCATCGCATTGACGACGCCCGGCATCTGGCGACGGATGCGGCTGAAACAGCCGCTCGAGCCACGATCGCCGAGGCCATGGCGCGGCTTCCCCAGCAGGTGGGCTCGGCCGGCATGTCCGGCGATGTCTCGCGCGAGATCGCCGAACTGCGCACCAATCAGGACGCGATCGATCGGCGCACCTATTCAACCCTCACGGCGGTCCACGAGACCCTCGAAAAGGTGGTCGACCGGATCGCGGTTCTGGAGGATGAAATCGGCGAGCCGAGGTCTGGCCATATGCTGGCGGTCGGCGACGCGCCCGTCTTCGCGCCGGCCGCTCCGCCGCCGCTCAGCCCGGCTCCGCCAAGAATCCCGCCGGTCTCGATCAACGATGACGCGGCGGAGGCGAACAAGCTTTTCGCGGGCGGCGCGTTTGATGAATTGCTGGAGCCCGGCGCCAGCCCGCCGCGTGGCGGCCCGGTCGTCAAGCCTTCGTCCGCGAAAGGCGACTCCGGCGTGGGGGCGGCGCGCGTCACGGAGACAAGCAAGTTGATTGACGCGGCGCGGCGCGCCGCGCAGGCGAGCGCTTCGGCCTCGCCGCAATCCGCCGCCGGGTCGTCCGCGAGGGTCCGCGAAAAATTCAAGGTTGACCAGGCGCAGGCCGATGTCATTGCCCGCGCGCGCGCCGCCGAAAAAGTCTGGCCGGGTCTTCCGGGCATGGATGGCGAAAGCGATGCAAGGCCTGGCGGGCTCGCCCGCCTGAAGGGCATGGTGGCGTCCCGCAGGAATCTGATGATCTTTGTCGGCATCGGCGCGCTCATGGTGGCCGGTTCCTGGCAGCTCCTGGGGCAGCGTCGTCCGGCGCGGCCGGCGGCCGAAGTCGTTGATATGAGCGGCGGCAAGGCGCCGCAGCGGGCTGACTCCGCTCCCGAGGCGGCTCCCGCCTCGCCCGCGGCGCCGTCCGCGCCGGAATCCGCCAAGCGCGAGGGCGCGGCTCTCGACAGGCCCGTTGGCCAGAGCCTGCCGACCATCGCCAGCGCCATGCCGAATTCCGGGAGAGCCGGAACCGATACCGCGCCGGTTGGCTCGATTGGCTCGATCGGGCCGGCGGCGGCGCCCTTGACGCGCGGCGGCAGCCTCATGACCGCGGCCGCGAATGGCGACCCGGCGGCGCAGTTTGAACTCGGCGCCCGGTACGCCGACGGACGCACCGTGGCGCGCGATCCCAAGCAGGCGATCGAGTGGCTCACCAGGGCGGCCCAGCAAAATCTGGCCCCGGCGCAGTATCGTCTTGGCTCGATTTACGAGCGGGGCCTTGCTGGCGAGCGTGATCTCGTCAAGGCGAAGGAATGGTACAAGCGCGCCGCCGACGCGGGCAACATTCGCGCCATGCACAATATGGCCGTTCTGGCCGCCGAGGGCTCCGACGGCAAGCCGGATTACGCCGTCGCCGCGACCTGGTTCCGCCAGGCCGCCGATTATGGCGTCAGGGATAGTCAGTACAATCTCGCGATTCTGTATGCGCGCGGCCTCGGCACGGAGCAGAGCCTTGTCCAGTCGTGGGCCTGGTTCGCCATCGCCGCCGCGCAGGGCGACAGCGACGCGGCCAAGAAGCAGGAGGACGTCGGCGCCCGGCTTGATTCCAAGCAGCTCGAGGCGGCCAAGGCGATTGTCGCGGCCTTCCATCCCAGGATTGGCCTGAAGGCCGCCAACGATGTCGCTGAGCCCGCTGGCGGTTGGGACGCGCCGGCGCGCGCCGAACAGAAACGCGACACGGCTCCAGCTTCGACCAACAAGCCGGCCCCCAGGGGCAAGACCACGACCCTCTGATTGAACGCCGCCCGGCGGCCCGGGCGTTCGCGCGGTGATGCGCGGAATCCTGTTGAACTGTCTGGCGAAACCGGCTTTCACGGTCATGGAATCGGGCGCGAACGCGAGCCGGCGGGACAATACGTGCAGATTTATCTACCCATCGCCGAATTACCCGTGAATATCCTCATGCTGCTTGGCATGAGCATGGCGGTCGGATTCATTTCCGGCATGTTTGGCGTCGGCGGCGGGTTTCTGATGACGCCACTGCTGATTTTTGTCGGCATCCCGCCCGCGATCGTGGTCGCGACTTCGGCGTCGCAGATCGTCGCGACATCAACCACGGGCGCATTGCTCTATTGGCGGCGCAAGGCGGTCGATTTCAAGATGGGCATGGTCCTGCTGACCGGCGGACTGATCGGCACCCTGCTTGGCGTCCTGTTTTTCAATTCCATGCGCCGAATTGGCCAGCTCGATACCGTTATCACGGTGTCTTATGTCATCCTCCTGTGGTCGGTGGGCGGTCTCATGCTGCTGGAAAGCGTCCGTGCGATTATCGCCGCGCGCCGGGGCGAGCCGGTCCCGCGTCGTCGCGCCGGTCGGCACGCCTGGTATGAAGGCTTGCCCCTGAAAATGCGGTTCCATCGCTCGGGCCTCTACATCAGCGTCCTGCCGTTGCTATTTTTCTCGGTGCTTATCGGTTTCGCCGGCGCTGTGCTTGGTATTGGCGGCGGATTCATCCTCGTGCCGATGCTGCTTTATGTGTTTCGAGTGCCGACGATCGTCGTGGTCGGCACCA
>CAISJZ010000128.1 GCA_903885755.1 uncultured Hyphomicrobiales bacterium
AGAAACACGCCCTTGTTGGCGCCCGCCGGGATGATCGGCTCCTTCAGCACGAACTTGATCATGTCGGCGAAGGACTGGAACAACCCCCATGGCCCGACAACATTCGGCCCGCGGCGCATCTGCACCGCCGCCCAGATCTTGCGATCGGCATAGAGGATATAAGCGACGTAGATCAGCAGCGCGACAAGCAGCACGACGCTCTTGAGCAGAATGATCAGAACAGGAATTATCCAACCGTCAGTCATCGTCTCGTTCCTATTCCGCCGCCTGACGGGCGCGACCCCGCGCCAGCGCCGAGCATTCGGCCATGACCGCCGACGCGCGCGCGATCGCGTTCGTCAGATAGAAATCCCGCACCGTCGAAATAAAGGGCGCCTTGTCGGGCGCGCCCGCCTTTAAGCCCGCCGCGTTGAACGCCGGGCTCGCGGGAATTGCGTCGATCAGCGCCATGCCGGGAAAATCGCGGTAAAGCGCCGCGCGCAGGGCGCCGAGCGAATCGAATGGCAGCTTGTGGCCAACCGCCTCCGACAGCGCGCGCAGGATCGCCCAATCCTCGCGCGCCGCGCCGGGCGGGAAAGCCGCGCGTTCGCCCTGCTGAACGCGCCCCTCGGTGTTGACCCAGGTTCCTGATTTTTCGGTATAGGCGGCGCCGGGCAGAATGACATCGGCGCGATGCGCGCCCGCGTCGCCATGGCTGCCCTGATAGATCACGAAGGCGCCCGGCGCGATTTCGATCTCGTCGGCGCCAAGGTTGAACAGAACATCGACGCCTCCTCCGGCCATCGCCGCGGCGTCAAGACCGCCCTCGCCCGGCGTGAAGCCAAGATCGAGCGCGCCAACGCGCGCGGCCGCGGTGTGGAGGACACTGAATCCGTTCCAGCCGTCGGAAATGGCGCGACTGGCCGTGGCGACCTCGATCGCGCGGGCGAGAACCGCCGCGCCATCGGGACGGGCCAAGGCGCCCTGCCCGAGGATCAGCATCGGCTTCTTGCAAGAGTCCGGCGCTTTGACGGTGTCGGGCGAGAGCGAGTCCGGCCCGGCGCCTATGTATTTGTAGGGATAGGTCAGATCGACCTGTTCGCCGATCAGGCCAATGGGGAAATTGCCGCGCAGCCAGCGCTTGCGAATGCGCGCGTTGAGCACGGGCGCTTCCTTGCGCGGATTCGCGCCGACAATCAGCAGCGCGTCCGCTTCCTCGATACCGGCGATGGTCGCGTTGAAGATGTAGGACGCGCGGCCCAGTTTCGGATCTAGCTTTGCGCCATCCTGACGGCAATCGATGTTGGCGGAGCCAAGCGAGGCCATCAGGCCCTTGAGCGCGTAGATTTCCTCGACGCTGGCGAGGTCTCCGGCAATCGCGCCAATCCTGGCGGCGGGCGTCGTCTTCACCTTCGCGGCGATGGCGGCGAAGGCTTCAGGCCACGTCGCGGGGCGCAGCTTGCCGTTCTCGCGCAGGTAGGGCCGATCAAGCCGCTGGGCGCGCAGGCCATCGACGATCTGGCGCGTCTTGTCGGAAATCCATTCCTCGTTCACCGCCTCGTTGACACGCGGCAGGATGCGCATGACCTCGCGACCGCGGGTGTCGACGCGGATCGCGGAACCCACCGCGTCCATGACATCAATCGTCTGCGTTTTCTGCATCTCCCACGCGCGGGCGCGAAAGCTCTGTGGCGCGGGAAGCAACGCGCCGACCGGGCAAAGGTCCGTGATATTGCCCTGCAATTCCGAGGTCATCGCGGATTCGAGATAGGTGGTGATCTCCATGTCCTCGCCGCGACCGATGGCGCCCATGTCGCCGGTGCCGGCGACTTCCGCGGTAAAGCGAACGCAGCGCGTGCAATGGATGCAGCGGTTCATCGAGGTCTTGACCAGCGGGCCGATGTATTTGTCCTCGACCGCGCGCTTGTTCTCGCCATAACGCGAACTGTCGACGCCAAAGGCCATCGCCTGATCTTGCAGGTCGCATTCGCCGCCCTGATCGCAAATTGGGCAATCGAGCGGATGGTTGATCAGCAGGAATTCCATCACGCCTTCGCGCGCCTTCTTCACCATTGGCGTGTTGGTGAACATGGCCGGCGGTTCGCCGTTCGGGCCGGGACGCAGATCGCGCACCGACATGGCGCAGGAGGCCGTCGGCTTGGGCGGTCCGCCCTTCACCTCGATCAGGCACATGCGGCAGTTGCCGGCGATCGACAACCGATCATGGAAACAGAAGCGTGGAATCTCCGCGCCCGCTTCCTCGCACGCTTGCAACAGCGTGAATTCCGGCGGAACGTCGATTTCCTTGTTGTCGACGAGAACCTTGGTCATGTCGCCTACTCCGCCGCCACTTTGATGGCGTCCATGTGCGGGTTCGCCGCATAGGCGTCGATGCGCCGTTCAATTTCCGGTCGGAAATGCGCGATCAGGCCCTGGATCGGCCAGGCCGCGGCGTCGCCGAGCGCGCAAATCGTATGGCCCTCGACCTGTTTGGTGACATCGAGCAGCATGTCGATCTCGCGCTTCTGGGCGCGGCCCTCGGCCATGCGCGAGACGACGCGCCACATCCAGCCCGTGCCTTCTCGGCATGGTGTGCACTGACCGCAACTCTCGTGCTTGTAGAAATAGGACAGGCGCGCGATGGCGCGCACGATGTCCGTCGACTTGTCCATGACAATGACAGCGGCGGTGCCAAGGCCCGAGCGCAGCTTGCCAAGACTGTCGAAGTCCATGGGGCAATCGATGATCTGGTCGGCGGGAACGCAGCGCACCGACGAACCGCCGGGGATGACCGCGAGAAGGTTGTCCCAGCCGCCGCGCACGCCGCCGCAATGCTTGTCGATGAGTTCGCGGAAGGGGATCGACATCGCCTCTTCCACGTTGCACGGCTTGTTGACGTGGCCCGACACGCAGAACAGCTTGGTGCCGACGTTGTTCTTCGCGCCAAAGCTCGAGAACCACGCGGCGCCGCGACGCAGGATGGTTGGGGCGACCGCGATGGACTCAACATTGTTGACCGTCGTCGGACAGCCATAGAGGCCCATGTTGGCCGGGAACGGCGGTTTGAGCCGCGGCATTCCTTTCTTGCCCTCGAGGCTTTCGAGCAGCGCGGTTTCCTCGCCGCAGATATAGGCGCCCGCGCCGTGATGCACGTAGAGATCGAAGGGCCAGCCATGGAGGTTGTTCTTGCCAAGCAGATTGGCGGCGTAGGCTTCGTCGACCGCCGCCTGCAGGCGCTCGCGTTCCAGAATGTATTCGCCGCGGATGTAGATGTAGCAGGCGTGCGCGCCCATGGCGAAGGAGGCGATCAGGCCGCCCTCGATCAGCAGATGCGGATCATTGCGCATGATTTCCCGGTCCTTGCACGAGCCGGGCTCGGACTCGTCCGCGTTGACGACGAGGTAGGACGGCCGCGCCAGATCGGGCTTGGGCATGAAAGACCATTTGAGGCCGGTCGGGAACCCGGCGCCGCCGCGGCCGCGCAGGCCCGAGGCCTTCATCTCATTGATGACCCAGTCCTTGCCGCGATCGATCAGCGCCTTGGTGTTGTCCCACGCGCCGCGCATTTTAGCGGCCTGAAGACCCGGCGACTGAAAGCCGTAGAGGTTGGTGAAGATGCGGTCCTTGTCGGCGAGCATGGCCCCGTCCTCACTTCTTCTCTTCGACGGCGGCGGCGGCCGCCTCGTCGAAGCGTTTTTTCCAGGCGCCAACGACCGAACCGTCATACAGCGTGGGATCAAGCAGCGTCGGGCCCTTGCCCGGTTCCGGCTCGGACGACACACGACCGGTCTGCGAGCCCTTCTTGACGGGCTTGCCCACGGCGAGATCGTCGAGCAACGCGCGGAAATTTTCCGGCGTCAGATCCTCGTAGTAATCGTCGTTGATCTGCACCATCGGCGCATTGCAGCAGGCGCCAAGGCATTCCACTTCCGCCCAGGAAAACACGCCATCGGCGGTCACGTGGCGTTGCGGGCCAATTCGATCCTCGCAGACCTTCACGATGCCGCCGGAACCGCGCAACATGCAGGGCGTGGTGCCGCAGAGCTGCACGAAATATTTCCCGACGGGCTCAAGATTGAACATCGAATAAAACGTGGCGATTTCCAGCACGCGAATGTCGGGCATTCCAAGCATGTCGGCGACAAGTTCGATCGCCGGCCTGGGCAGCCAGTAATCGTGCTGGGCCTGGGCGCGCCACAGCAGAGGAATGATCGCGGAGGCCTGACGACCCGGCGGGTATTTGGCGATCTCGCCCTTCGCCCACGCCTCATTCTCGGGCGTGAAGGCGAAGGTGGCGGGCTGTTTTTCGGCCAGGCGACGAACGGTCATCTCAGCTTCCGGATTTCTGGCGCTGCCGGGCCACCGCGAGGCCAAACAGCATGAATGGAACAATGAAGCAGCCGCTCCACAACATCTGGATCGTATCCTCGCGCGTCATCCAGAAGGGTTCGCGCAGGGAGAGCAGGTCGAAAATCACGCGGCTGACCACGAACAGCCCGACTGCCATCGGCAACAGACGCAGAATTTCGCGAACGCGCTCGGGCATCACCGATCGACCTCCCCGAAGACGATATCGATCGAACCAAGAATGGCCGACACGTCGGCCAGCATGTGCTTGCGGCAGAGGAAGTCCATTGCCTGCAGATGCGCGAAGCCCGGCGCCCTGATCTTGCAGCGGTACGGCTTGTCGCTTCCATCGGCGACGAGATAGACGCCGAATTCGCCCTTCGGCGCCTCGACGGCGGCATAAACCTCGCCAGCCGGTACCTTGTAGCCCTCGGTGTAAAGCTTGAAATGGTGGATGAGCGATTCCATCGAGCGCTTCATGTCGGCGCGAGACGGGGGAACCACTTTATTGTTCTCCGCGGAGACCAGCCCCTTGCCGTCGGCGCGCATCAGTTTTTCCACGCACTGCTTCATGATGCGCGTCGACTGGCGCATCTCTTCCATGCGCACGACCTGACGGGCGTAGCAATCGCCGTGCTTGCCGACGGGAATATCGAATTCCATTTCCTCGTAGCACTCATAGGGCTGCGCGCGGCGTAGATCCCACGCCGCGCCAGAACCGCGCAGAACCGGGCCGGAAAAGCCCCATTTCCAGCACTCTTCCAGCGTCACGACGCCAATGTCGACGTTACGCTGCTTGAAGATGCGGTTGCCGATGAAAAGGTTCTCGAGATCGTCGCAGACCTTCAGGAACGGATCGCACCAGGCGCCGATATCGGCGACGAGTTTTTCCGGCAGGTCCTGATGAACGCCGCCGGGGCGAAAATAATTGGCGTGCATGCGCGAGCCAGACGCGCGCTCATAGAACACCATGAGCTTTTCGCGTTCCTCGAAGCCCCACAGCGGCGGCGTCAACGCGCCGACGTCCATCGCCTGCGTCGTGACATTGAGCAGATGCGATAGAATGCGGCCGATCTCGGAATAGAGCACGCGGATCAACTGCCCGCGGCGCGGAACTTCAAGTCCCAGAAGCTTCTCGATTCCAAGACAAAATGCGTGCTCCTGATTCATCGGCGCGCAATAGTCGAGCCGATCGAAATAGGCGACGTCTTGCGCGTAGGTGCGCGCTTCCATCAGCTTCTCGGTGCCGCGATGGAGCAGACCGATGTGCGGATCGACGCGCTCTACAACCTCGCCGTCGAGTTCAAGCACAAGGCGCAGCACGCCATGGGCGGCGGGATGCTGCGGACCAAAATTGATCGAAAAATTGCGGGTCGCGGGTTGCTCGGTCATGTCGCGTCCTCAGCCCTTCGCCTTCTCGTCGCCGGGAAGCACGTATTGCGTTCCCTCCCAAGGCGACAGGAAATCGAACTGGCGATATTCCTGATTGAGCTTCACCGGCTCGTAGACCACGCGCTTTTCCTCGTCGTCGTAACGGACCTCGACGAACCCGGTCATCGGAAAATCCTTGCGCAGCGGATGCCCCTCGAACCCGTAGTCGGTGAGGATGCGGCGCAGATCGGGATGACCGGTGAATAGAACGCCGAAGAGATCATAGGTCTCGCGCTCGAACCAGTTGGCGGCGGGAAACACATCGACCGCCGAGGCGATCGCCTCGCCGTCAGTCACGGCCGCCTTGACGCGCACGCGCAGGTTATGGTCCGGCGACAGCAGATGGTACACGACATCGAAGCGCTTCTCGCGCGAGGGATAATCCGTGGCGGTAATGTCGATGAAGCATTTGAACCCGCAGGCCGGATCGTCGCGCAGATATTTGAGCACGTCAATGACGCGCGCCGCGTCGGCGACAACATTCAATTCGCCGAACGCGACATAGGTCCGCTCGACCGCGCCCGGCAGCGCGCCGGCGATCGTCGTTCCAAGTGCGTTCAGCGCATCGTCCATGTCACAGCCCCTGTGCGAACCGCCCCCGGGCGGCTCCTTACCGTTCGATCGTCCCGAGACGCCTGATCTTCTTCTGCAACAGCATCACGCCATAGAGCAGCGCTTCGGCGGTTGGCGGGCAGCCGGGAACGTAGATGTCCACCGGCACGATCCGGTCGCAGCCCCGCACGACCGAATAGGAATAATGGTAATAACCGCCGCCATTGGCGCAGGACCCCATCGAGATCACATAGCGCGGCTCCGGCA
>CAISJZ010000129.1 GCA_903885755.1 uncultured Hyphomicrobiales bacterium
CGAGGCCTTCGAGGACACGGGCGCGGCGCCGCGATGCCTGTGCGGGGGCGTCGTCAAATCCGCGACCATATCTTTTGGTCAGGCGATGCCCCCCGCCGCCATGGCGCGGGCGCGGGAAATGACGCTGGCGTGCGACCTGTTCATCGCCATTGGCTCGACACTCGTCGTCTATCCCGCCGCCGCTTTTCCCATGGTGGCGAAGGAAAGCGGCGCGCGGCTGGCGATCGTCAACCGCGATCCGACCCCGCTGGACGACATGGCGGACCTCGTGCTGCGTGGCGATATCGGGGAAATATTTGCGCCGTTCGCCAATTAAAGTGGCAAGTCCAGCCCGCCCCATGAATTCATCCACAGGTTCCTGAGAAATACGCTTGGCCGGTCGCCGGTCGGTGGTAATCTCTTCGTGTAAATTTAGCGAATCAATCAGTGATTCGCGGAATAAGTTGACGGCCGGGGACAGCGGCCCTTCGGTTTGAGCTTTGGGGGCGTGTACGTGGGTAGCAAGGATCCATCGATTTCGAGGATTGACGCGGACGGCGCGACGTCGCCTGGCGAGGAACGCCCCATTGATCTGGTCGAGGTGGCCGGTCACATCAAGTGGTTCGATGTTTCCAAAGGCTATGGATTCATTGTCCCCGATGGCGGCGGAACCGATGTACTTTTGCATGTGACGGTCCTGCGCCGCGATGGATTTCAGACAGCGCCTGAAGGAGCGCGCGTCGTGTGCGAAGCGCAGCAGCGCGCGCGTGGATTGCAGGCCTTTCGCGTGATCTCGATGGACGAATCGACGGCGATTCATCCCTCGCAGTTGCAACCCGCGCGGACCCATGTTCAGGTCGTGCCGACCAGTGGTTTCGAGATCGCCATCGTCAAATGGTTCAACCGGGTGCGCGGCTTCGGCTTCCTCACGCGGGGCGAAGGCACCGAGGACATCTTCGTGCACATGGAGACGTTGCGGAAGTATGGCATCATGGATCTGAAGCCCGGCGACAGTCTGCTGGTCCGGTTTGGACCGGGCGGCAAGGGCTTGATGGCCGCGGAAGTTCGTCCGCTCGAGACGGCGCTCCCCGCCTCGCACTGATTGCCCTGTTTTCCAAGTGAACGCGCGAGGATTTTTTCCCGCGCGATATTTCGCGCCGTTTCTCTGAACTCGCGCCTTGCCTTGGCCATTTTACATGCGCAAATTGGCGGCATGAGAAATATTTTCCGACTTATGCTCTCCGGTCGCGATCTCCGCCTCGTCGCGGTTGCGCTCGGCCTGATATTTTCAATCAGCGCTGTCGGCGCGCCGGACATGGCGCTGGCGCAGGCCAAAAGCGCGGATTCCACGCTGGAGTCCCTGAGGATCAAGACGGCCACGGGCGATCACACGTTTTCCGTCGAGGTCATGCGCACCGACGCCGAGCGCGCGCGGGGCCTGATGTTCCGTCGGTTCATGCCGAAAGACCGGGGGATGCTGTTCGACTTCAAGACCGAGCAACCGGTCATGATGTGGATGAAGAACACCTATCTGCCGCTTGACATGGTTTTCATCTCGCGCGACGGTGTGGTCGTGAACGTCGCCGAAAACACCGAGCCCCTGTCCGAGCGCATCATTCCATCGAACGCGCCGACCTATGCCGTTCTGGAACTCAATGCCGGGGTCGCTAGCGGCATCGGCCTGAAGCCCGGCGACCACGTCGATCACGTGATGTTCCAGAAGCGCTAGCGCGTATCTTGGCGATTTGCGTTATTTTGCCGTATTCAACGAGTCACTCGCTTCCCAGTTGGCGTGGGGGGGTGGCCGTGGTATCCAGCGCCACGACGGGGTATGGCGCAGTCTGGTAGCGCGGAAGTTTTGGGTACTTCAGGTCGCAGGTTCGAATCCTGCTGCCCCGACCAGGCCCCCGCGAAGGCAACCGCGTGGGCCCGAGTATTCGCAGCACGTCCCTCGAGTGGAAGAGCCATGACCGCACGAATCTACCGCCCCGCCAAGAGCGCGACCCAGTCTGGAGCCGCCAGGTCGAGACGCTGGGTGCTGGAGTACGAGCCCGAGCAGCCGCGCGAAATCGAGCCGCTCATGGGCTGGACAAGCTCCGGCGACATGAAATCCCAGATTCATCTGTGGTTCGAGACGAAGGAAGAGGCCCTGGCATACGCCGCGCGCAATGGAATCGACGCTCGCGTCGCGGAGCCGGCGACGGTGGGCCGCAAGACTCTTTCCTATTCCGACAATTTCAAGTCGGGAAGACTTGATCAGTGGACTCACTAGAGACACGCTCCTTGACCCGACTCCGTAGCTCAGCTGGATAGAGCAGCCGCCTTCTAAGCGGCAGGTCGCAGGTTCGAGCCCTGCCGGGGTCGCCAAAGTCTCATCGTGATTTCCGAATTTTACCGTATAGCGGGCAGGGAAGTCGATTGCCCGAATGCGAGGCAAATCGCTCTGACGCCAAATGGGCTAGTGGAAAAGGTCGGGGAATTAGCCTGATTTCCGCGAGTTTGGCCACCAGACGAGGCAGATTGATCCGAGTTTCCAGATGCCGAAGTCGCCAAACCGCTCTTCGTATCGAAGGCGGTCGGAACTCTTGATCTTGAGGACCCCGCCTGGCAGCGGAATATGGAGAGAGAAACCCATTCGACCCTCACAAATGATTTCATTTCATATCACTAAGCAATAACGAGACCGACGGCGCGAGGTCGCGTCGTTTCACCCATGAATGGTCGATCGAACGCGGCGGCATTTGTCCCGGCGATCATTTGGGGAATTTCAATTCAATCGATATACGTGATTTAATGGGCGCGCGGAGGCTGCGGGTTTGCCCGCGGAGAAAGAATTGAGAGTTCGAAAGAGAAGAAAAAGAAGGTATAGAAAGGCCATGAAGTCGGCCTGGGCCATTCTGTCGGTGGCGTCTTCGATAATATTGCTTTTCTTTCTGTCTATCTATTCCCTGACCGATGATTCCGACATTCGTGAAATAATGTTCTATTTTATATTTCTGACAATCTTGTCGTTCTTGCTGATCGCCATCGTGCTCAGGTTTCGTTCCGCCAAGGGCATTCGTTGATCCGGAATCTTGAATGTCGAACCGAGACCTTTCGCGCGAATTCCGGCCCAGAGGTGTTTGCGAATGGCGCGCCCGGAGAGATTCGAACTCCCGACCCTCGGATTCGAAGTCCGATGCTCTATCCAGCTGAGCTACGGGCGCGACGCGTCTGTTTAGCCCCTCGGGTTCCCGCTCCGCAAGCCGGCCGCGGCGGAATTCGCGCGGCTTGCCGGCGGGGCGGGCGCCTGCCAGAACGTGAAAATGCTGAAGTCCGTCCTCGTCGCCAATCGGGGCGAAATCGCCTGCAGGATCATCCGCGCCGCCCGCACGCTGGGGATGCGGACCATCGCGGTTCATTCGGACGTGGACGCGGGCGCGCCCCACGCGCGCTTTGCCGACCTGGCGATCGCCATTGGTCCCGCGGCGGCGCGCGAAAGCTATCTCGACGGCGGCAAAATCATCGCGGCGGCGAAGGCCGCCGGCGCGGACTGCGTCCACCCCGGCTATGGCTTTTTGTCGGAGAACGCGGAATTCGCGCAGGCCTGCGCCGACGCGGGTCTCGTCTTCATCGGCCCGCCACCCCGGGCCATTCGCGCCATGGGCCTCAAGGACGCGGCGCGGACGCTGATGCAACGGGCGGGCGTGCCGGTCACGCCGGGCTATCAGGGCGACGACCAGAGCGAGGCGACGCTGGCGCGCGAGGCCGCAGGCGTCGGCTGGCCCGTGCTCATCAAGGCGGTGGCGGGCGGCGGCGGCAAGGGCATGCGGCGGGTTGATCGCGCGGCGGATTTTTCCGAAG
>CAISJZ010000130.1 GCA_903885755.1 uncultured Hyphomicrobiales bacterium
ACTCCGGTCAGCGCGAGGGTCAGCACGAACAACAGAAGGGTCGAATAGTCGTGGTCGAGTACCCAGTCGAGCCATCGCCCATAGCCGCGCACGGTCGCGCCAAGCCAGCGTGACAGACTGCTTTCCGCATGCGCTTCCTCGCCCGCGACATGCTGCTTCATCAGCTTGGCGCACATCATCGGCACGAGCGTGAGAGACACGACGGCGGAAATGATGATGGTGATCGCCAGCGTGATGGCGAACTCATGGAACAATCGCCCGACCACGTCGCCCATGAACAGCAAGGGGATGAGCACCGCGATCAGCGACACCGTCAGCGAGATGATGGTGAATCCGATCTGCTCGGAGCCTTTCAACGCGGCTTCCAGCGGCGGATCGCCCATCTCGATGTAGCGGGCGATGTTCTCGATCATGACGATGGCGTCGTCGACAACGAAGCCCGTCGCGATGGTGAGCGCCATCAGCGACAGATTGTTCAGGCTGAACCCGATGAGATAGACGACCGCCAGCGTGCCGACGATCGATAGCGGCACCGACAGACTGGGAATGATCGTCGCCGGCAGGTTGCGCAGGAACAGAAAGATCACCAGCACGACCAGCGCGGCGGACAGCATGAGCTCGAATTGAACATCTGCGACCGACGCGCGGATGGTGATCGTCCGGTCGGTGACGGGCGTCACCTCGATGGCCGCGGGCAAGGCGTTCTGGAGATCGGGCAGCAGGGCCGTGATGCGATCGACGACCTGGATTACATTGGCGCCGGGCTGGCGCTGGACATTCAGGATGATGGCCGGCGTTGAGTTAAACCACGCGCCGAGCTTCAAATTCTCGGCGGATTGTTCGACGATCGCGACATCCGACAGGCGCACGGGCGAGCCGTTCTTGAAGGCGATGATGGAGTCGGCGTAGGATTTCGGCGTCTGCAACTGGTCATTGGCGTTGATAGTCAGGGACTGCGATGGTCCATCGAAGTTTCCCTTCGGCGTATTGACGTTCAGGTTTGAGATCGTCGTTCGCAGGTCATCCAGATTCAGCCCATAGGCCGCGAGCGCCTGTGGATTGGCGCGAATGCGCATCGCCGGACGCTGTCCGCCAGACAGGGTGACCAGACCGACGCCTTCGACCTGCGACAGTTTCTGCGCGAGCCGCGTGTCGGTCAGATCCTGCACCTGCGTCAATGCCATGGTCTTGGAAGTAACCGCGAGCGTGATGATCGGCGCGTCGGCCGGATTGACCTTGGCGTAGATGGGCGGCGCGGGCAGATCGGCGGGCAGCAGATTTCCAGCCGCGTTGATCGCCGCCTGAACCTCCTGCTCGGCGATATCGAGACTGATCGACAGGCTGAATTGCAGCGTGATCACCGACGCGCCAGCCGAACTCTTCGACGACATCTGGTCAAGACTCGGCATCTGCCCGAACTGGCGCTCCAGCGGCGCCGTCACCGCGGAAGTCATGACCTCGGGACTAGCGCCGGGGTAGAACGTCTGGACCTGAATGGTGGGGTAGTCGACTTGCGGCAGGGCCGAAATCGGCAGGAAGAAATACGCGACCATGCCCGCCAGCAGCACGGCGACCATCAGCAACGTTGTCGCCACGGGTCGCAGGATGAAGATGCGGGAGGGACTCATGCCAACTCTTGACTGAACATGCGGCTATTGCGGCGCGGGTTGCTGGCGGCGTTGCGGTCGGGCGGCGTCGGGCGCTCCGGCGCCAACCGGGGCTTGCTGATCGTTGTTGCGAACCATGACCTTCGCGCCGTCGCGCAGCCGATCGATGCCATCGATGACGACATGTTCACCGACATCGAGGCCCTTCGTGATCGAGATAAAATCGCCATCCCGCGGCCCCGTCGTCACCGGGCGCGCGGTCACGGTATTGTCGGCCCCCACGACATAGACGAACGAGCCGATCGAACCGCTCTGAATGGCGGCGACGGGCGCGGCGACCTGATCCTTCAATGTATCAACCAGCAGGATCACGTTGACGAACTGCTGGGGAAACAGACTGTCGTCCTTGTTGTCGAAGGCCGCGCGCAGCTTGACGGTTCCCGTGGTCGTGTCGATCTGGTTGTCCGTCGTCAGCAGGGTTCCGGTGGCGAGTTGCTTCGTGTTGGCGCGGTCAAACGCCGTCACCGGCAGCTTCGCGCCCGACTTCATGCGTCGCATGACGTCGGGCAGATTGTCCTCGGGAATCGTGAAGGTGATCGAAATCGGCTCGATCTGCGTGATGATCACGATGCCGTTGGCGTCGGAAGCCTGGGCGTAATTGCCAACATCGACCTGCCTCAGGCCGGCCCGGCCATCGATGGGCGACACGATCCGGCAATAGGCGATGTTGAGTTTCGCGCTGTCGATCTGCGCGTTGTCGATCGTCACCGCGCCTTGGTACTGCTGCACCAGAAAGACCTGATTGTCGGCCTGCTGGTGGGCGATCGAATCCTGTTTGGCGAGCGTTTGATAACGCGCCAGATCGGCCTTTGACTGGTCCAGCAGCGCCTGATCCTTCGCCAGTTGCCCCTGCGCCTGCTGCAGCACGACCTGATAGGGACGCGGATCAATCTGGGCGAGAAAATCGCCCTTGTGAACCATTTGGCCTTCCGTAAACGCGATCTGCTGCAACTGGCCGGCGATCTGGGTCCGGATCGTCACGGTCGCCAGCGGCGTCACCGTGCCGAGCGCACCGAGGGCGATTGAAATGTCCTTTTTGCCGATTACCGCGTCGCGAATGGCCTGTGCCGGAGCGCCCTGGGCCTGCCGGACAGGCGCGACGCGCAGATAGAAGGCCCAGTACGCGGCGGCGGCCGCGATCGCCAGTATCAGCAGGAACAGGATCTTGCCGCCCAGGCCGCCCTTGCCCATGCGATCGCGCTGAATGGCCGTACGCCGGACGGGAGATTCCGCCGTAGTCGGGGTTTCGCGGGCGACCTGCTCGTCCATCAATCGATTCTCCAGGGCGCGATCCTGCGCGCGGCGGGCATTTTACACATCCCCGCGTCCCCGACGAGGCAGGGAGACAGGCTTCGCCCGCCGATCATCGCGGAAAACCCTCGTCATATCGGACCTTCCGGTCGGCGAATGCAACCCGCTCCGGATACCCGACTAGTTTGGTCGCGCACCTTATGGCACGCGCCGGGAATCCCTGCGATTGGCGGGAAATTAAATTTTGGTAATGGCCAGCGCCATCGCCACATGGACTGCCTTTCCTGCTAGGCTGGAGGGAATATCCCGACGTGATGGCGGGTTCGCGGCTTGAAAGTCGGGATGTTCGATGCAGCAGCGTAACGAGCGCGAAGACCGGATGGTCCTGATTGGATTGCTCGCGCTTGCGGCCTGTGTCGGCGCCTTTTTGACGTTTTTCGTTGTTTTCGGTCAGGGATTGGCGGAATAGCGGTTGGCGGTGGGCCAATTGCGAAAATTGGTTTCGATCCCGCATTTCACCACAGGCGCGACTTGAATCAAGGAGCGTGATGATGACGACCCCCTTCAAAGTGATCGCGACGGCCCTGTTCCTGGCGCCGTCGATTGCGTTGGCCCAGAGCGCCACCCAACAGGGCGTCGGAACGCCCGCCGCGCCGGTCGGCCATCGTCAGCCCACCGCGGCGGACGTTCCCATTGACGATACAGCCGCGGGAGCGAGCAAGTCTCCACTCGCCCGGCACGGCAAGACGCGCGCTGGCGAAAAGCCCGAGGATTTCGGCGTTCCCACGATCTGCGTTGGTTGCGGACGCTGAAACGTCGCTCTCCTTAACTGCGCAGAACCACGCAAATGCCGCCAGCGCGCTGAATCTTGTTGCAAATTGCCTCGGCCGCCGCGCGCGTCGGGGCCGGCGCGCGGACCCGATAGAACGGCGCGAAGCCGCGACTGCGCACCCGTCCTCCCAGAATCATCGGCTCGATCGACGCCAGCGCAGTGGGCTAGCTTGCGCGGGTTCGCGCATAGGCCGCCAGCGCCGCCGCCTTTGAAAAGCTTCCCGCGAGCTGGACGCCCCATGGCGCGATTGGCGGCGCGGCGGCGATCCCGCCTGAGCCCGCGGATCGGAACGTCGCGACCGCCTGCGTACAGGACGCTGGCGTCGTCATCACCGCATCGGTTCTGGTTTTCGCGGCGGCCTCGCCGATCCAGTCCTCGACGGGATGGCGCGTGATGGCCAGCACGTAGCCGCGCGTCTCCGCCGGCAGATAGCCCTGCCCGGCCAGCCAGTTGGCCAGTCGCGTCGGCCCGGCGTTGTAGGCGGCCGCGGCGAGGCCGAGATTGCCAAAGCGAAGATCGAGCTCGGCGAGAAGCTCCGCCGCCTTGGGGATCGCCTCCTCGGGATCAAATGGATTTGCTAGGCCGCGCTCTTCGGCGGTGCCCGGCATGAACTGAGCGATGCCGCGCGCCCCCGCCGGACTTGTGACCGAGGCGCGAAAGCTGCTCTCCCGCCAGATCAGGCGCGTCAGGAAGGCGACAGGCAGGCTATGCGCCCTCGCCGCTGTCTCGATCAATCGACAGATGGACGCCTCGACGGATTCGCCCTTGCCCGCCGCGCCCGGCTCCTGCGCGTTGGCGATGGCGGCGAACGAAGAAAAGACGGCCGCGACCATCGCCAGGCGGGTACTGCGTTTCGACGTCAATGCGGGTCGCCTCGTGCCTCGCCGCGGGCGAGCCGGCGAGATAGGTCAATCGACCTACACTCATAGCAGAAAATCGCGGCAATCGTCGGGCCTTGTCCGGGCATCCAACCTCCGCCTCCGTTCCATCCGCCCCGCCGCCATGCCATAATCCCGGAATGGCATCCTCCCCGCTTCTTTCCGTCTCCGCCGCTCTTGCTCGCGTGCTCGAAAGCGCGCCCGGTCATCTCGGCGCCGAAACCCTGCCGCTGGCGCAATGCGCGGGGCGCACCCTCGCCCATGACCTCGCCGCGCGGCGCACCCAGCCGCCCTTC
>CAISJZ010000131.1 GCA_903885755.1 uncultured Hyphomicrobiales bacterium
CGGCCGCCAGCGACGCGCAGCGCTTGCATAAGGCGGTCCGTGGCGTCCGATGCCTCATCGGGCAGAAACCAAGCGGCGGCGGCGGAAGCATCGACAATAAAGTTGGTCAAAAGCGCCGGCCGTCATCACGCCAAGCGAGAATTTCCTCAATAGTCGTGGGCGCGCGACCCACCCGAGCAGCACGCACTTCAGCGATCAGCGCGTCGAGGTCATTTTCGTCGCGAAGTCTCGACAATTTGGCGATCGGATGACTGTCGCGCGCGATGATAATCTCCTCGCCAGCCTCGACCTTGGCGAGAAGCTCGGAAAGGCGGGTTTTGGCCTCGCCAACATTGACGGTGATAGCCATGGTTCGAAATCCTAGGGTAATTTTGGCGACAATATGCGCGCGCTTCAGGTTGGTCAAGCGGTTGGCCAAGATGGGCCCTGCATCTCGTCAGTGTCGACAAGCTTGTCTTCCTACCGCGCATGAATCTCGAAGACGTGCCATCTTCCGATCCGAAGACTTCATAACACCGGCGGTCTTCGCTCCAGCCTCGTGCTCCTTGAGCTCCCCAATGATCTGATTTTCCGTGAACCATGATCACTTCATGGATCCGTCCTCCGAAAGGCTGCACTCGGAATCCCCGTGGAGGAAAATCGCTGTGGCAGGCCAGTCAGCATGCAAGACAAGGCGGCGCCTCTCGTATGAGCGGCCCCGCCCGATCGAACCATCAAAACCCAGCGGTGAAGAAACGCCCAGCATGGTGGGCATCGCGGGCGCGCGCCGCCCACAATCAAAACTTCCGCCTGATCGCGATCATTGCCCTGCGACATATGTGTCGATTGCAAACGCACAATCGGGATGCGCTGGCGCTAAAAATTCGTGCTTGCGATCAGACAAAAGTCGGTGCAACCTCTCAAAAAAAACGCGGCCTCCGCTAATATGCGGCCACCTCTTTACGCTGGGTGATCACTGGCATTGCGCTCGCGGATTTGGCATAACGTCCCGCTCATTGGTTCACGTGTTGGTGTAGGTGCTTTGCGGTTCACGAATGGATCGTGGGGAAGTAGTCAATTGGAACCCTCGGATACAGCCCTTCGCTGTCTACTGCTCGCTCTGGCGATGACGCTGGGTGTGTGCGTGGCCGTGACTCTAAAATATGGCCTCAGCGACGCTCCTGAATTGATCGATTGCCTCATCGGCGTCGTCGTTATCTCCGTCGCCGCGTTTTTCGCTCGACGGTCCGTCCGCAAAATCGATGAAGACAGTCCCTATCGCAAGGCGATCTTTCTTTGCCGCCATTTGTCCTCGTCAAACCGTTTCATCGGAACCATGGGCATTTTGCTGGCGTTCCTCGGCGTTGATCATTATCTCGATAGCGATCCCGATCATTATCACTTGTTCACGTTTGTCGGCCCAATCATGGTGAGCACCATATTGTTCGACCTCAAGCCCGGCCTGTTCGCCGTCGCCCTAAGTTCGATCGCGGTCGATTATTTACTCATCTCGCCTGGGGGCGACTTTGCAATTCATACGCGGCACGAAGCCGCGAAATTGGTGATCTTCGCCATCGCCGCGACGGCGATCGCGATCGCTCTTCAGTTCATCATGGATTGGGGATGGGTCCGAAAAAAAAGACCGGGCAATGGCGCCGATCAGCCGCAGCTTCAGGGTCCCTGGCTCGTTCAGTCCCGCGGATTGAAAAAGCTCGAACAATTACGTGGACGTGGCCCGACGCGGTCAAGACCCATGGATCCGTTGGGACAAATCCCCGAGGTCAGCGGCGACGCATATGACATTTTTGGCGTCGAGCCGTCCGCCAAAACTCCGCCCATCATATACCTTGAAGGACCCCATAAAAGCCGTCTGGAATAGCTCGCGACGCGACGGAGTTCGGATGATCGACGCTCCTCGGCAAATGCGGCCGCGCTGTTCAAGTCCGAGCATGGCGTCAGGCGACCTTGAGGGATGCTCCAGTTGAATGTCGCGCGAATGTGACACCGTCGTCGCGCGGCTGCCCGCCGCGCCTTCCCCCCTGGATCAAATCCATCAGCGGTCCGGCACAAGGCGGCGCGCTCAATGGAATTGGCGTTCGCCACGCACACGCCCCGCCCGGGAACACCCTATTTTCAATCCCTTGGGATTGACATATCCCCATGATGAGGAACAATTATTCGAAATATTCCTGATGGGTGGGCGTGAATGCGCGTTTTGATCTGCGGCGGGCGAAACGTCGGCCGGGTTAGCAAAAGCACTGGCTTTCAAAACGCGGGCCATGAATTGGAGGCAGCGTCCGCCGCTCGGCTGTTCATCTCCGATATGCTGTCAAAACTGCACGCCGAACAGCCCTTCACCCTAGTCATCTGCGGGGCCGAAGGCGGCGCGGAGCGGCTGGGCAAGAAGTGGGCGGAACTCGCCAATATTCCAGTGCAGCCCTTCATGATGGACCAGCGCCAAACCATTTCCGATCGCAACAAGCGAATGCTGGATCAAGGCAAGCCCGAATTTATTATCGCGTTCGAGGGCGGCGAGGAAACCGAGATCATGTTGGCGAACGCCGAACAACGCGGGATCCCGGTTGCCCGCATTCCTATTCCGGTGTTTCACCCGCCGACAAAAAAGTAACGCCTGCCATTGGACGATTCCCCGGGCGGTCTTTGACGCGGGCGGGATGTCGCGAGACAATAAAGCCGTCGCCCTGCCCCTCCGTCATCGGCGATTTTCGCGCTCGTCGGCTGCCCGCCCAATTGAGGTCGGTCGGGCCTTCGCTTCAATTAGCGCTTGCCGCGGCGAGAGGCTGATCGCCGATTAGACCGCGCGGTGTTTTCGCCTCCATTCGAGTTTTCCACCGCTTCGATTGATCCGCGCTCTTTACTCGCGCGCCAACGCAGCCACATTAGCGATGGCTTCACTTGCCGACGGCGACCTGTCGTGTCTTATCGAAGCCAGCGCCAGTCGGCGCTGATCCCGTCCATCATGATCGTGAGTAAAATGAATTCCAATTCGGCAAGCCGACAGCCCCATCAGCCCGCGCGCGCCCAACGATCGGCAATCCTAGACGATGCGTTGACGCAGGTGCAAGAGCAGATGCGTTTGCTCGAAATTATGAATCCGACATATCGATTATCCGACGCCATTTCGCGCCTGCTCAATAATACCGTCCGCCAGGCGGAGTACCTGCGACGCGATTGTTTGTTCCACTCGCCCATCCATTTGTCGTTTGACGAGCGCGAGGATTTGAGCGCGTAAGCGGCGACGCGCGTTCACATTGACGCTGCTTGGCGAGGCGCCAAAATCCGCTGTTAGCGTCGATGCTTGAACGAGCGGGGAAGCGTGTCAGGCGGGGACCGAAGCCCCTGGCTCCGACAGTAAGGCGTCGAAATAGGCGATGGTTTTCGCAAGGCCTGCCTCGAGCGGGATCGTCGGCTTCCAACCCAGTTTTTCGGTTGCTAGCGTAATGTCAGGCTGCCGGCGCTTGGGGTCGTCCTCCGGCAAGGGTAACGAAACGATTTTCGAGCGCGAGCCAATCATCGCGATGATCTTCTCCGCGAGTTCGCGGATCGTGAATTCGCCGGGATTGCCCAGATTGATTGGGCCGGTGATCTCGGCGGGGCTTTCCATCAGGCGGATAAATCCCTCGATGAGATCATCGACATAGCAGAAGGAGCGGGTCTGCTGTCCATCGCCATAGATGGTGATGTCCTCGCCCTTGAGCGCCTGCACGATGAAGTTCGAGACAACGCGCCCGTCGTTGGGGTGCATGCGCGGTCCATAGGTGTTGAAGATGCGGGCGACCTTCACCTCCATCTTGTGCTGGCGGTAATAGTCGAAGAATAGCGTTTCGGCGCAGCGCTTGCCCTCGTCGTAGCAGGAGCGGATGCCAATGGGGTTGACGTTGCCCCAATAGTCCTCGCGCTGCGGATGCATCGCCGGATCGCCATAGACCTCGGAGGTCGAGGCCTGGAAAATGCGGGCCCCGACGCGCTTGGCCAAGCCCAGCATGTTGATGGCTCCATGCACGCTCGTCTTGGTGGTCTGGACGGGGTTGTACTGGTAGTGCACAGGACTGGCGGGACAGGCGAGGTTGTAGATCCGATCAACTTCCACGTAGAG
>CAISJZ010000132.1 GCA_903885755.1 uncultured Hyphomicrobiales bacterium
CCCGCGAAGGAATAGCGCACGCCATAAGGCAGATAATTGATCACGAACGCCCAGACAATGATCCAGATGGTGCCGTAGAGACCAAACGGAATGGTCAGGAACAATTGCATCACGCCAACGCCAAGCACGATGCCGGGAAAGACCAGCGGCGTTGTCGCCAGCCGATCGAGAATCGCCGCGCCCGGCGCCTTGCGCACGCTCAGCCATCCCGTGAGCGCGGCCAGCAGCATGACCGCCGTCGCCGTCACCAGCGCGATAATGAACGTGTTGGCCATCAGCGAAATGTAACGCGAGGACTGGAACACATGGAGATAATTGTCGCCCGTGATCCGGTTGAACGCCGCCCAGCTAAACGTGGTGTAGAATGGCAACAGCGACGCCCAGACGAGAATGATCAGCGGCAGAATCAGCAGCAGAATAAAGTTTAGCGCAAGGACGGCGGCGCCGAGATAGCGCCACGCGCCAAGATCAAGCTGATTGGGCCGAAAGTTCTTGCCGGTGATGGTGGCGAAGCGTTCGGCGTTGCGCGTCAATCGACCATAGAAATAGAGCAGCGCCGCGACGACCACGAGCAGGAGGACCGAAAGCGAGCTCGCCGCGCCAAGGTCAGGCGGCATGGTCAGGTGCATCGTGTCGTAAATGTCGGTTGTCAGCACATGCACCCGGCCCGGCAGGCCAACAAGGGCGGGCACCTCGAAGGCCTCCAGCGCGCGAATGAAGACCAGCATCGCCAGCGCGAGAATGGACGGTGCCGAAAGCCGCAACGTAATGCGCCGGATGGTCGAACCGGCGCTGGCGCCGCTCATCCGCGCGGCCTCCTCCAGTTCGGGATTGAAATTGCGCAATGTCGCGCCGAGCAGCAGGAACACAAGCGGCGACCACAGCAGGCCCTCGATAAGGATCATGCCGAACTGCCCATAAACATTGATGAGAACGTCGGTTGATCCGGACACCTGTCGCCACCAGGTATTGATGGGGCCGGATTTGGCGAGCAGCAGCAGCCAAGCGCTGACATAGAGCACGTAGGGCGTTCCCATCGAGATGATGGTGGTGAAGTAGGCCAGCGGCTTGAGCGGCGTGTTGGTGCGCTCGACGAGCCAGGCCGTGACACCGCCAAGCACGAGAGCCAGCACGGCGCTGCCGACGGAGAAAATGAAGGAATTGGCGGCGCTCGCCGCGAAGCCCCGCTGATTGACGATCTGGCCAAATCGCTCCAGCGTGTAGCGCGTCGCGCCGCCCGGCGCCTCGACGGTGATCGCGCCCTGTAACAAAAACAGCAGTGGCGGCAGCACGAGAACACATAACACGAGGCCAATGGCGAGCGACGACCAGCCACGTTCGCCAATTCCGAACAGCCGTCCGGCGCGCGCCGCGGGCCGTGTAGCCTGTTCCTTCATTGCAACATCCGCCGGCATGGTCGCTCCTCAGCGGAATATCTGCTGATAGACGCCAGCCCATTTCGGCATGGTGGCTTCGATCTGCTCGGGGGTGAAGGTGATGGCGCGGAATGTTTCGCTTCCCGGCCGCAGGGTGGGATCGCGCGCGGGCGCGGTGGGATCGACGGGCATGTATTCGGCGTCGCGGTAAATCTTCTGGCCTTCCTCGGAGACGAGGAATTCGACCAGCAGCTTGCCCGCGTTGGGATGCGGCGGGTCCTTGCTGACCGAGATGACGGACAGCACGGCCATAGCCGGATTCATGGGTATCCAGTCGACCGGCGCGCCCTTGGCGGCGCTGATCACCGCGTGATTGTTGAAGATGTTGAGCGCGATGCCGTATTCGCCAGATATCACCTGATCGAGCACCTGACGCGCGGCGACCTGCAGGCCGGCGATGTTCTGCCTCGACAGGGCCCGCAGATAGTCCATGCCCTTGTCCTCGCCCATTTCGGTCAGAACGACGCCGATGAACCCGCCCGCGGCTGAAGGCGCGGGCGCCGTGTTCCAGACCATCCTGCCCTTCCATTTGGGATCAAGCAGGTCGGCGTAGGTTTTCGGCTGTGTCCCCCTCGCGACAAGATCAGTATTGTATCCGGGCGTCAGTACATACAGGTTGGTGCCCACCCAGTAGCCATCGGCGTCGGTCGAGCCCGCTGGCAGGCGTCGGGCGCTGTCGGGCGTCCATTGCATGACAAGGCCGGCCTTCTTCAGGCTGGCGACCGCCGCCGTGCCATCGAATACATCCGCAAGCACACGCCCGGCGCGCGACTCGTTGAGAATTCGCAGCGCAACCTCGTTTGAATCGGCGCGAATGACATCGACCTTGACGCCAAACTTTTTTTCGAACGCCTCGGCCGCCGGTCGCGCGAACTGGTTCAGTATCTGCGTTGTGTACCAGAAGACGCGTCCGTCCTTTTTCGCGGCGTCGATCAAGGCGGCGTCCGCGGCGCGGGCCGGCGCGATCGCCATGGCGAGGGCCATCGCAAGCGCGAGCGCGCCCGAAACCGTCCGCGACGCCATCTTCGTGGCTCCGTTCAACCGCGCTTGAATTCGCCGAGGCCAGGCTTGAAGACCTTGTCGTCGAGGAACTGCTTCATCGCCTTTTCGCGACCTTTCTCGGGATCGACGAATTTCAGCGCGTCGCTCTTGCAGTTGAGATAATCGAGCGCCTGATCCTGCGTCATGCCGCGCACCGAGCGCACCGCTTCCTTGGTGTAGCGGACGGCGGCCGGGCTCTTGGCTTCCAGCTTCTGGGCGAACTCCAGCGTCACCGCGCGAAGATCGGCCATGGGGACCGACTTGTTGACGAACTTCATCGCCGCGGCTTCCTTACCGCTGAAACGCTCGCCGGTGACGGAATAGTAGATTGCGTCGCGATAGCCCATCGCCTGCGTCACCGCCCATGCGACGAGACCTCCGGGAATGATGCCCCAGTTGACTTCCGACAGGCCAAAGGTCGCGTCGTCCGCGGCGATGGCGAAATCGCAGGCGATGACCGGGGTAAAGCCGCCGCCAAAGCAGTAGCCGTGCACCATGGCGACAGTCGCCTTGGGAAAGCGCGACAACTTGTCCCAACGCCACGCATGGGCGGCGCGACGGGCGCGGGCCCGCAGCTTCGGGTCGTCCTCGGTGCCGCGGAAATAGAGCTTCAGATCCTGCCCGGCGCAGAAATGACCGCCGGCGCCGGTGATGATCACAACGCGGGTCTGGTCGTCTTCCTCCGCCCAGTCGAGCGCGTCGCACATATCCATGTGCAATTGCGGGCTCATCGCGTTGCGTTTTTCCGGTCGGTTCAGAATGACGAAGGTCACGCCGCCCTCGCGTTCGATCTTCACGTTTTCGAGCTTGATCACATCGTCCGCCATGGTTTCCTCCGGATGTCCTCTGTCAGTCGGCGCTTTGGCGCGCGACTGCTTGGGTTATGGAGAAAGTGATACACCGCCAGTCGCCGGGGTCAATGCGCGCCCGCGTCAACCCGCGCCAATTTCCCGGTCCGCCATCCGGGCTTCCTCGCGGATATGGTCCCAGAGACGCTCGTGCAACGCGGCCAGATCGGCCCGGGCCGAAGGCTTGCGGCGGTCCTCGCGGGGAATATCAATCGCCACGATCTCGCGCACCCGGCCAGGGCGGCGGCGCAGCACCACCACGCGGTCGGCCATGCGCAGGGCCTCGTCGAGATTGTGCGTGACATAGACGCCGGTCGTGCGCTCCCGCGCCCAGATCGCCTCGAAATCGTCCATCAGCAATTCGCGGGTCTGCGCGTCGAGCGCCGAGAGCGGCTCGTCCATCAGCAGCACCGCCGGACGGACCACGAGCGCGCGGGCGATGCCAACACGCTGGCGCATGCCGCCGGACAGTTGTTTGGGCAAGGCCGCCGCGAACTCGCTCAGGCCTGTGCGGGCCAGCGCCTCGTCGACGCGCGCGGAGCGGTCAGCGGCATCCATGCGATGATGCTCGAGCGGCAACATGACATTGCCGCGCACATCCCGCCACGGCAGCAGGGCGAAGTCCTGAAAGATAAATGTGAAAGGATTGAGCGAATCCGCCGGCAGATCGCCGCGCACCGTCACCGCGCCAGCGGATGGCGCGATCAGACCACCGATGACGCCGAGGAGGGTGGACTTGCCGCAGCCGGAGGGGCCGATGACCGCGACAATCTCGCCCTCCGCGACATCGATCGACACATTGTCGAGCGCCGGCGTCGCGCCATAGACGTGCGAGACGCCGGATACGCTCAGTTCAAAGCCCATCGATATTGTCTTTCCCGGCGGTCACGCGTCGTCGCGACCATACCAGCGATCGGAAAGGACCAGAGGCCGCTTCTTGTTGCGCGGATCCTCGCCTGGCATCGTCACGCCATCGATGTCGATACGATCGAAACGGTCGCCATCGGCGGAGGACGATCCAACGCGCAGCAGAACCATGGGCTCCTTGCTGACGGTCTGGAACCAGTAGAATGTGCCGCGCGGCAACAGGACGCCTTCGCCGACTCCAATGACCTTTTCCTCGCCCTTGGGGCCATAAAAGCGCGCCGCGCCTCGCAGGATGACGAATGTATGGTCCTCGTTGGGATGCGCATGCAATTCGTTCTCGCCGCCGGACGCATAGGTCTTGAGCACGACCCACATGTTTTCCGAGGCCGCCATCGGGATATTTGTGCGGCCATCCAACGGTAACCGTGCTTCGAGCTTGAAAAAGCTTGGAACGCCATCGCGCGCCTGTGCGTTGATGGCGTTGTGCAGGTCGTCGGAACTTTCGGGAATCGCGCGCGCGTCATCCGCCATGTCGTTCCTCCATCGCCCTTGGCGCCAAACGGGTTGGCAAAGTTATGGGGGGATGGGTCTGGACGGTCAAGCGCCCGGGCACGGCCAGTCGAGCTTCGCCGCTCAGCCCTTGCGCGTCCAGGCCGGCGCCCTGTCGCTCGCCTTGATGCGGCGCGCCTCTTTCACGAGTTCCTTGACCGCCCCGGCGACGGGCAGGGACAGGCCGGCCTGATCGGCCATTTTCGAGACAATCTGCATGTCCTTGAGCGCCCAGGTGAAGCTCGTCTGGTCCCAGTCCTCGAGCGCCTGGCTTTTGCCCGAGCTCAACATCAGCGCATCGCGCAGTTTTGGCAGGTCGATGCCGGTGGAAGCGGCGACCTGACCGGCCTCGATGAGGCCAATGCTCGTCACCCACAGGAGCATGTTGTTCATCGCCTTCGCCACCTGCCCGTGGCCGACATCGCCGAGGTGGGCGATGTCGGAGGCGAAGGTCGAATAGACGGCTCGACCGCGCGCCACGACTTCGTCGCGTCCGCCGAACAGGGCCAGCAATTTGCCTTCGTCGGCGAACCAGCGGCCGCGACAGATGGGCGCGTCAAGGGCGTCGCAGCCGCGCATGCGCGCCGCCTCGTCGAGCGCCTTGACTGTGTCGGGCGCCACGGTGGATGACACGGCGACGATTGAACCCTTGCCGAGGGTTTCCAGCACGCCGCTCGAGCCGAGCGTCACCGCGTTGACCTCTTCATCATAGCCGACGCCGAGAATGACAAAATCGCTGATATTGCCAAGCGCCGCCGGACTTTCGGCGACCCGCGCGCCCATGGCCTTGACCTTGGCGAGATTATCCGCGCTGACATCGACGGCGGTGACCTCGTAGCCATGTTTGAGCATGTGCTTGACCATCGGCTGTCCCATGCGACCGACGCCGATGATGCCGACGCGTTCCTTCTTGCCAGTCATGTCGATCTCCGTTCCCTCAGGCCTCGCGCCCGTAAATTTTCGCCGCGCCAGCTTCCGTCATATAGCCTTCCACCACATCGCGCGCGATCGCCGACGGATCGCGCGCGCGCGGATCGCCAAAGCCGCCGCCGCCGGCGCTCTGGATCAGGAAACGGTCG
>CAISJZ010000133.1 GCA_903885755.1 uncultured Hyphomicrobiales bacterium
CGCGCCGCTCGACGCGCGCGATCGTCTCGTCGCCCTGCGCGAGGCCCTTCCCGGCCGCGTCGTCTTCACCACCAGCTTTGGAATCGAGGATCAGGCCATCACGCGCATGATCGCCGACGCGGGTCTCGACATCGCCTTCGCCACCCTCGACACGGGCCGGCTGTTTCCCGAGACCTACGAGGTCTGGCGCAAGACCGAAGAGCTTTATGGCGTCAAAATAGCGCCCTACTACCCCGATGGCGGCGCTCTGGAACAGCTTGTCGCGCGTCAGGGCATCGATGGTTTCTACAACTCCGTCGAGGCGCGCAAGGCCTGCTGCGACATCCGCAAGGTTGTGCCGCTGGCCCGCGCGCTGGCGGGCTCCAGCGGCTGGATCGCCGGCCTGCGCGCCGACCAGTCCGAGCATCGCGGAGCGTTGTCCTTTGTCACGCACGACGACGCGCGCGGCCTCATCAAGCTCAGCCCGATTTTCGACTGGACGCGCGAGCGCGTCGCCGACTACTGCGAGCGTTACGGGGTTCCCGTCAACGCGCTTCACGCCAAGGGGTTTCTTTCCATCGGTTGCGCGCCCTGCACGCGCGCGCTTCTACCCGGCGAGGACGAGCGCGCCGGCCGCTGGTGGTGGGAGCAGGAAGACAAGAAGGAATGCGGGCTGCATGTCGCGCCCGACGGCCGCCTCGTGCGCGCGGGAAGCTGACCCATGGCGCTGACGCATCTGCAATCACTCGAGGCCGAGAGCATCCAGATTTTCCGCGAGGTCGCCGCGACCTGCGAGAAGCCGGTGCTGATGTATTCCATCGGCAAGGATTCCGCGGTGCTGCTGCATCTCGCGATCAAGGCGTTTTATCCCGCGAAACCGCCCTTCCCGCTGCTGCACGTCGACACCACGTGGAAGTTCCGCGAGATGATCGAGTTCCGTGACCGGCGCGTGAAGGAGCTTGGCCTCGATCTCATCGTGCACATCAACGAAGAGGGCGTGAAGGCCGGGATCAATCCCATCGATTCCGGCTCGCGCCTGCACACCGATGTCATGAAGACGCAGGGGTTGAAGCAGGCCCTCGACAAACATGGCTTTGACGCGGCCTTCGGCGGCGCGCGCCGTGACGAGGAAAAATCCCGCGCCAAGGAGCGCGTGTTTTCCCTGCGCTCGCCCGAACATCGCTGGGACCCGAAGAACCAGCGCCCGGAGCCGTGGCGGCTTTACAACACGCGCAAGCGCCCCGGCGAAAGCTTTCGGGTGTTCCCCATGTCCAACTGGACGGAAGCCGATGTGTGGGATTACATCGCGCTCGAAAAAATCCCCGTCGTTCCGCTCTATTTCGCCGCGCGCCGTCCCGTCGTCGAGCGCAATGGCGCCTTGATCATGCGCGATGATGAACGTCTGCCGCTGCTGCCGGGCGAGGTCGTGCAAAATCGCATGGTCCGGTTCCGAACGCTTGGCTGCTATCCCCTCACTGGCGCCGTCGAGAGCGAGGCCGCGACGCTCGCAGAAATCATCTCGGAAATGCGCTCTTCGCGCGCTTCCGAGCGTCAGGGCCGCGTCATCGACCACGATGGATCGGGCTCGATGGAAGCCAAGAAGCAGGAAGGGTATTTCTGATGGACGGCGCGCTCGACACACTCGCGCCGGTCGAGGCCACGCCGGCGGCGCGCGCCACCTCGCTGTTGCGGTTCTTCACATGCGGCTCGGTCGATGATGGCAAGTCGACGCTCATCGGTCGGCTGCTCTACGACACCGGTTCGGTCTTCGAGGACCAGCTCGAAGCGCTGGAAAAAGACAGCAAGAAATTCGGCACGCAGGGCGACAGTCTCGATTTCGCGCTGCTGCTTGACGGCCTTTCCGCCGAGCGCGAACAGGGCATCACTATCGATGTCGCCTATCGCTATTTTTCGTCGAAATCCCGCGCCTTCATCGTCGCCGACACGCCCGGACACGAGCAATACACGCGCAACATGGCGACGGGCGCCTCGACGGCGGAACTCGCCATCATCCTGATCGACGCGCGCAAGGGCATCCTGCCGCAGACGCGGCGTCATTCCTACATCGTCTCGATGCTTGGCGTGCGCGACATCGTGCTCGCCGTCAACAAGATGGATCTCGTCGATTTCTCCCAGGCGATTTTCGACAAGATTGTCGCGGACTATCGCACGGAGGTCGCCGGGCTTGGCTTCACCTCCATCGTCTGCATTCCCATGTCGGCGCGAGATGGCGACAACGTCACGACGCGCTCGGCGCGCGCGACATGGTATCAAGGCCAGACGCTGCTCGAGCATCTCGAAACGGTCGAGCCGGCCGCCGCCGACCGCGCCGACGCGGCTTTCGCCATGCCGGTCCAGTGGGTCAACCGGCCGAACCTCGATTTCCGCGGCTACGCCGGGACGATCGCCTCCGGCGCGCTCAGGCGCGGCGAGGAAATCACCGTGCTGCCGGGTGCGCGCCGCTCCACCGTCGCGCGCATTGTCACCGCCGACGGCGATCTCGAGGAGGCCAGCGCCGGTCAGGCGGTCACGCTCACCCTCGCCGACGAGATTGACATATCCCGCGGCGACGTTCTCGCCGCGACATCGCACCGCCTGACGCCGCGGCGCTCGCTCACCGCGCGCGTGCTTTGGATGATCGACGAGCCCCTGAGCCCCGGCCGCGAATACATCATCCAGCACGCGACCACGACGGCCAACGCGCGCGTTGTCACGCTGCATCACGCCATCGACATCGAGACCTTCGCGGAAAAGCCGGCGGGCGAACTCGCCATGAACCAGATCGGCCTCGTGTCCCTCGCCTGCGACAAGCCGCTGATCGTGGCGCGCGACCGCGGCGACCGCGAACTCGGCGCCTTCATCCTGATCGACCGGTTGTCGAACCAGACCGCGGCGCTCGGCGTCATCGATCTCGACGCCGCGATCGCGATCGAGGCGCCCCCCGCTGTCGCCGAGATCCCGCGCGACACCCTCGCTGATCGCCTTCACGCTCATGTCGGCGTGCGCGGCACGCCCCGGCGCGATGACTTCATCCGGGAGACCGCGTTGGGCGGCGCCGGCGCGCTGGGCCTAGGCCTCGTCGCCTGGGCGATTTCCGGCAACGCGCTAGCCGGCGGCGCGGTGGCTTTGGTGGATTTCGTCGCGCGGCCAATTTTGCGGGCCCTCGTCAAGCGCCGCGAGCCCGACCCGCGCGACATCAACGAGAGCGGCGCCGGCATCTGACGCCGCGCGCCAAATTAATCTTTGAAAAAACGCGAATTAACCAATTTACGACCATGGCGCTTAGGGGGACCTTCAGAATTCCCCCGTAAACCGGATGACGGATGGGCGCTCCGGCGTCCAGGGAGTTCCGCCAGAGGGTGTGTTCATGAAGAGCCTGTTCGCCCGCTTTCTCCGCGATGAATCCGGCGCCACCGCCATTGAATATGGCCTGATCGCTGGCTTGATCTCGGTTGTCATCATCACCTCGGTCCGCACCGTCGGCACCAAGATGTCCGCCGACTTCTCGAAGGTCGCCGGGAACCTCTGAGCCACGGGACGACGCCCGGGTTAGTTGGCGCTCGACGCCTTCGCTCCCGCCGGAATAAATAGCCCATCCCACTGGCGGCGATTCTCCCGCGCCGGGCGTGATCGAGGGGCTGGATGACTGACCCAACGAGAGGCCAGCCCGAGGGCGAGGAGCCTCCAAGGCCCGCCGAAGGCGCCGAACGCCTGCTGCCCCCCGGGACGACCGCTTGGGCACTCGACTCCGGCCTCGCCGGCCATCGGTCCCATTGTCAGGCCATCACGAGCGAACTCGGCCTCATCCCCATCCTCAAGCCCGTCCGGACATCAGGGATTTTCAGCGCGCTGTCGCCATACGCGCCGATTGACCCACGCGACGCGCCGGGCCGCCCCGGCAGCCCCATCGCGCCGCCCTTTCCCGATATCGCCTTCGCTTCCGGTCGCAGGACAGTCCCCTACCTCCGGCGCCTGCGCGCCGCGGCGGGCCAGCGGACGTTCACGGTGTTTCTGGAAGACCCGCGCGTCGGCGCGGGCCTCGCGGACCTGATCTGGGTCCCCGAGCATGACCGTCTCAGGGGCGACAACGTCATCGTCACGCTGACGCCGCCCAACCCGCTGCGTCCGGCGCTGCTGGCGGCGGCCCGCGCCGCCCCAGATCGCCGCATCGCCGCCCTCGCGGGGCCACGCGCCGCCTTGATCGTCGGCGGACCAAGCCTGCACCACCGCTTCACGCCCGACGACGACGCCGCGCTCGCCGGCATCGCCCTGAGCCTCCTCGCGCGTGGGTACAGCATCATGGCGACGTCCTCGCGCCGCACGGCGGAGTCGACGCTGGCGGCCCTGCGCGCGGTCTTCGCGGGCGCGCCGCGCCGCTGCTTTCTCTGGGATGGAACGGGCGACAATCCATACGTCGCGATGATCGCCAACGCCGACGCCATCGTTGTCACCGGCGACAGCGTCAACATGGTCAGCGAGGCCGTTTCGACCTCGGCGCCGGCCTATGTCTACGAACCCTCGGGCGGCCATTCCAGATTACGCCGCTATCTCGACGCGCTGGTCGCGCGTGGCGTGTTGCGGCGCTGGTCGGGCGACCTCGACGCGTGGTCGCACGAGCCCGTTGATTCCACGCGCCTGATCGCGGCGGAAATCGCGCGGCGATACGCCGCTTTCAAACGCGGTTGATTGATAATTTCGGCGCTAGTGTTTTCGACCGGCGATCTTGTTGAAGCGATCGGCGGCGGCGACTGCATTGCCATTCCTGTCGCGCGACTTCGCGGGCCTGGCGCCGCTCAGATGATCGTCAACCTCGTTCAGCACCCAGGCCTTCGCGAGCGCGGCGACCAGCAAGGTGGAAATCGACGTGGCGACCGCGATCAACACCAGCGCGGTGATCTTCGACTTGTCGAAATGGCCGACGATCCGCCCGTAGAAAAACACGCCGATGAAGCAACCGAGAAAGGCCAGCAACCCGTCGATGCCCGTGCCAAAACCTCGATCCTTGAGGACAAACTGCGCCGTCCAGCCAATGACCAGGCAATAGACCACGGAAATCAGCGTCAGCAGAGACAGATCCTGCGACGTCAGTTGCTCCAGCCCCAACCAGTTGGCCATGTAGATGATCATGGTCTGGCGATAGGTCACGACCGACGGATCGGCGCCGGCGAAGTCCGCCGGCCCCTTGGGCGACGACCAGCCACTGTGGAGTATGTACGAAGCGCCAATCAGAATGGCGAGCCAGATGAGCCGCTGCATGGCCCTCCCCCGCGGAACAACTGTATTTCAATAGATCAAAATCGCTAAATATTATTCAACGAATACTTACCGTAACGGCAGGTCAGCGCGCCGCCAGACGCATGACCCGGCTCGCCGCCTCCATGTCGCTCCAGCGGCGGGTGCGGCGGGCCAACGCCTCGGCGTCCTCGCCCCAGGCGCCCATCTGGAAATCCTCGTCGACATGCGCGGCCCGCCACGCCTCTTCCGCCGTCAGCCGCCCGCGCGACACCGCAAGCGCCAGCAGCACGGACCCCGTCAAGGTCGTCATCGAGGAGAGCGCGGCGAGCCTGTGCGGGCAGTCGATTGTCTCGACCGCGGCGCGGACCGCCTCGATCGCCGGGGCGGGCTGATCGACGAACATCACGCCCTGCGAGAGGATGAACCGTGCGCCAAGCGCGTCCCGCGCCCAGTCAAGCACGGGGTCCCAGGACGCCGCCTGCGCCGCGACAAGACTGGCGGGATCGCCGGCTCGGTAACACAGGAGGTCAGACCCCGCGTATTTCACCACTTCCGCGCGCACGGCCTCGACCTCGCGCGACACGCCGTCGATGGCCGAGTTGGCGAGCCGCGTCAGCGGCATCGAGCCGGGGTTGATCACATCAATCTGCGCCGCCCATTCCGCCGCCACCGCCTGCGCCAGCGCCCGCGTCGGCAACACCAGCGCGTTGCGGCCGGGCGTGCGTGTCGGCTTGCCATCGAGGACGGGAGCGAAACCTCCGTCGCGCTCGGCGACGCCCGCCTCCGCATAAAAGCGCTTTGGCAGGTTCTTGACGAGATCGCGCCGCGCCATGGCGACGGGATCAATGTCCTCGCCATGCCGGGGCAACAGGTCTTTCGAGAGGTCTTCGCGCATGGGTCTCATGTAGTCGAGACGGGGCGGCGCCGCCAGTGGGGGTGGGGGGAGGCCGACAGGAACAGGGTCCGGGCGTGCGACAGGCGGCTAGAGTATTCGCGCCTTGACACGCGCCTTCCGCGCGGCGGTGAATTGCCTGTCATCCGCTGTAACGAGGGTCGCGTTCTCACGCGCCGCGAGCGCGATGTAGAGGCAATCGTAGATCGGATGGTCGAGCGTCCAGCTCAAGCGCGCTGCTTCGTCCGTCAGACCATCGGTTGGCGCGAGCAGATCGAAAAGCCGATCCAATTCGCCAACCGCGTCGATGGCGCTGGAGCGGTCAAGACGCCCGCCACGCACGGCGAAGCGCAGGGCGTGTTGCAACTCGATCGCGATAAATGCCGGCGCGGCAAGCGTTTCGCCCGATGCCTGCACCGATCTCGCCGCGTCCGATCCACTCTCCTCAAGAAACCATTTGAAGGCGACGGAGGCGTCAACGATCAAATGGGTCACGATCGCGCCATTCTCGAATGATCGCGGTTGAATCGAAATCCGGCGCGGGTTTGGACTTCGCCCGGATACGATCAATGATCGCGAGACGTTCGGTCACCGATGATCTCATCGCCTCGCCCAGGACATCACGAACCGTCTGCTCAAGCGACTGGGCGTCCCTCGACGCGCGCGCCTTGAGGCGAGCGATGATCGCGTCATCGAGATTTCGAACAAGAATCTGACCCATGACCGCCAGTCCCACGATGATAGCGTATTGATATCACAAATGGCGGCCCAAGATCAAGTCGTTTGAATACGCCCGCCCTACTCCGGGAACCTCGGCAGTCGTTCCTCGCCCTTGGGCGGCGCGACGCGCGCGACGTTCATGGTCATCGCCAGCAGCGAGTAATAGCCGCAGATGCCCGCGAGATCGACGCAGCCAGTCTCGCCAAAGCGCGCCAGCGCACGCGCGTAGGTCGTGTCGGACACGCGGCGGGTGCGCAACAATTCGTTGACGAAATCCCACACGAGTTGTTCGTCCTCGTTCAATCCGTCGGGGCGCCGGCCCTCGCGGATGGCGGCGA
>CAISJZ010000134.1 GCA_903885755.1 uncultured Hyphomicrobiales bacterium
CGGCTACGAGAAAATGATGTGCGACCCAACGGCGACGATCACGCCGCTGCCGACCCTGCGCGCCGCCGCGGCTTATCTCTCAGACACCGCCCTGCCCCGCGCCGCCGAAATGGCTCGGCCACGCGCGACAGCGCTGCGCGACAGCGAATGGTCCGAGGAACATATCGCCTTTGGCGACAACGATGGGCTGACGGGCGTATTGTGCCGCCCCGCCCGCTCGGGTCCCGCGCGCGTCATGGTCCTGACAAACGCCGGCGGCATCCGGCGCATCGGCTGGGGGCGGCAATATGTGGACCTCGCGCGCGATCTCGCCGCGCACGGCGTCGCGTCGCTGCGTTTCGATCTCTCCAATGTCGCCGAAGCGGCCGGGCCAGACCCGGCGATCCCGTTCCACTATGGCGACGGCATTCATCGCGAAATTACAGCCGCGGTCGACGCGTTGACGACGCGCGACTTCGACGACATCACGCTCGTGGGCGCGTGCAGCGGCGCCTATCACGCGCTACGCGCGGGCGCTGGCGATGCGCGCGTCAATCGCTTGGTGCTGATCAACCAGCTCTGCTTTGAATGGGGGCCGGAACATGCCTTCCCGCTCAACGCGTGGATGATGCAGAAGGCCGGCGATGTCGAACGGCGGCGCAATGCCGTCGACGAAGGCTTGTCCGATCTCGCGCGCCTGCGCGCGGTGTTGATGGCGCGGGCGATCAAGCTCGCCAAGACCGGCGCCAAGAGCGCCTATCACGCGCTCCGAGCAATCGCCAGCCTGACCGCGCCGAGCGCGTCCGGCGCGACCATGAGCGCGTCCGAAAAAGCCTTCGCTGAAATCGTCGCGCGCGGCGCGCGCATCGATCTTGTCTATGCCGACGGTGACGCGGGCCTTGATGAACTTGAGCGGATATTCGGACCAGGCGGTGAACGCGCGCTGGCGCTGCCGGGCGTTAGGAAGACCATCCTGCCCTCCGCCGATCATCTGCTGACGGCGCGCCACGCCCGCGCGGGTCTGCGCGCGGTGTTGCTTGAGGGCGCGGCGAGCGGAAAAGCGAAAACGCGCGCGGCGTAGAGGTCGCTTTCCAGCAATCCCGGCCAACGTCTTGAACGGCGCTCCGTCAGCCCCTCAGTCCCAATATCGCGCGCGCCTCCCTGGCGCTCGCGAGTTCTCCATCGAGCGCCTCGACGATATGTTTCGCCTTTTCGACGAGCGCGGCGTTGGTCGGGGCCGGCTTGCCATAGGCGAGATAGCGGTTGTCCTCGAAGCCGACGCGAATGTGGCCGCCAAGCAGAAAGGTCTGCGCCAGCATGGGGAATTCCATGCGCGCGATTCCAAAGGCCGCCCAGATCGCGCCCGCGGGCAACAATCCCCTGAGATATTGAATTGTCTCGACGCTCGGGCTCGCGCCAAAGCCGGCGCCAAGCACGAGCTGAAACAGGCCAGGCCCATCGATGGCCCCATCTACGATCAGCTTTCTGGCGAGATGAATGTCGCCGGAATCGAACACTTCATATTCGGGATAGACGCCCGCGGCGCGGATGGCGGCGGCCATCTCGGCGATCATCCAGGGCGGATTGATCATGGCGTTGTTGCCCATCCACATTGTCTGGAAATCCAGCGAGCAGATGTCGGGCTTCAGCGCGACGACGTGCCGGACGCGCTCGGCCGCCGTTTTCATCACCGAGCCCGGCGCCGCGACGCCGGGGTTTTCCGGCGTCGGTATGAAGCGCGTGCCGCTGCCCGTCGTCAGGTTGATCAGAACCTCCACGCCGCTGTCGCGGATACGCTCGACTGTCTCGCGGTAATATTTCAGCTCCATGCTGCCGGCGCCCGTTTCGGGATCGCGCACATGGATATGCACGATCGCCGCGCCGGCCTTCGCGGCGCCAATGGCGGATTCCGCGATCTCCCTCGGCGTCACTGGCACCTGCCTGTCCTTGCCGATGGGCGCTGCGCCTGTCACCGCGCAGGTCAATATCCGCTTGTCCATGATCGCCCCCTTGATTGCGTCGCCCGCGGGCGATCATTGTTTCTCGATGTTGTTTTCACTTGCGACGCGCTCCCATGTCGCGCGTTCGCGCGCGAGAAACGACGCAGTCCGCGAGACATCGCCGTATTCGGCGTCGGCGCCCATGGCGTGGAAGCGCTCCGCCACCGAGGGCTCCTTCATCGCGCCATTGATCGCCGTGTTCAGCCAGGTCACGATTGGCGTGGGCGTAAGGGGCGGCGCGACGATTGCGTACCAGACCGTCAAAATAAAATCCTCGGGATAGCCGAGCTCGCGAAACGTCGGCACGTCCGGCGCGTCGGGCGAGCGCTTCTCCGAGCCAAGCGCGAACATTTTCAATTTGCCTTCGCGATACCACGGCAGGATGTTGGCGAGCGGAGCCATGAACAGATCGATCTCGCCCTTGAGCAGCGCCTGCGTCGCGGGCTCCGCGCCATTGAACGGCACATGCACCATGCGCGTCCCCGTGTACTTCTCAAGCAACAGCACGGAGAGATGATTGCCGCCGCCGATGCCCTGGCTGCCATAGTTGATCTTGCCTGGATGGGTTCTGGCGTAGTCGATGAACTCCTTCATTGACGCCGCCGGAAACTCGCCGCGCACCGCCATGACGAGCGGCTGGCTTGACACCATCGTCACCGGTGCGAAGGCGGTCGGATCGTAGCCGAGATTCTTGTGCGTGAGCTGGTTGAAGACCAGCGGCGAATTGGGCGAGATCAGCAGGGTGTA
>CAISJZ010000135.1 GCA_903885755.1 uncultured Hyphomicrobiales bacterium
TCCAGGCGTGCGCCTTCAACCACTCGGCCACCCCTCCGCGGCATGCGCCGGGCGCATGCGGATCGGTCAACACGTCCGGCTCCACGGCGGGTTGAGCGCCGCGGGCCGCCGGGGAGAATGCCCCGGCCATTCGTCTCGCGCGTAAGGCGCGAATGCGTCTCGCAACGAGATGCGCGAGCCTTCACAAATCGTCCGGAAAGGACGGTTCGTCGGCGCCGCCAGAGGCGAGACGCCGGAGCGCGCTGGCGAAGGCCGGCGCGCGTGACGCGCTGTATACACCAAACCGGGCCCGCGCCAATGGCCTTCGTTGGCTCCAGCCGTGGACAGGCCCGGCGCGGCGGGCTAGACACGGCGATACTCAAAAAGATCGTCCGGAATGCTGCGTTTTCTCTCCCGAATGTTTGGACTTCTCGTGCTCGCCGCCGGCTTCGCCGCGCTGGTGATCGATGGAACGCGCTCGATCGCCGGTTCCGAGCCCAGCCTGACGCCCTTCTCGATCCTGTTCGCCAGCAAGCTGCCGCTCATGCGGGAGGCGATCACGCGCAACATTCACCCCCTTTTGTGGGACCCGGTGACGACCTCACTGCTGCGCCTGCCGATCTGGCTGGTGCTGGCCATCGCCGGGCTCTTCCTGTTGTGGATCGCCCGGCCCCGCGCGCCCGGCGTCGGCTATTCCACCCGATCCTGACGAGGTCGTGATCGCGGCGCTGGCGACCGCGCTCTACATTTCGGCCCGACCGTGCTTACATCAGCGACCATTTGACCGGAGGATTCCCATGTTCGGCTTTCGCAAGCGCGTCACATTGCCCGGCCCGGGCGAGGCCCTGCCCGGTCGCCCGACCGCCCTGTCCACCGCGAAAAAGCACTTCGTCAACGGCCACGATCTGAAAGCGCCATGGCCCGCCGGCTTCCAGCAGGCGATGTTCGGCATGGGCTGCTTCTGGGGCGCCGAGCGCAAGTTCTGGCAGCTCGGCGGGGGCGTTCACGTCACCGCCGTTGGCTATGCCGCCGGGCAGACGCCCAACCCGGCCTACGAAGAGGTCTGCTCCGGCATGACCGGCCATAACGAGGTCGTCCTCGTCGTCTTCGACCCCGCGAAAATCTCCTACGAGACCCTGCTGCGATGTTTCTGGGAAAGCCATGATCCGACCCAGGGCATGGCCCAGGGCAATGATGTCGGCACGCAGTACCGCTCCGGCGTCTATGTCTTCTCCCCGGCGCAACGCGCCGCGGCCGAGGCGTCGAAGGCGAGCTACGGCAAGGCGCTGGCGGCGCGCGGCATGGGACCCATAACGACCGAGATTCTCGACGCGCCCGAGTTCTACTACGCCGAGGATTACCAACAGCAATATCTGGCGAAGAACCCCTCGGGCTATTGCGGCCTTGGCGGCACCGGCGTCGCCTGTCAGATCGGAACCGGCGTCGCGGCGGAATGATCCGCCGCGCCCGATTCCCCGTGGATTATTTGCCCGGGATCGGCATGTCGTGGATCTTCATCGCCAGCGCGACGGATGTGTAATAGCCGAGCAGCACCAGCGCCTCGGCGAGGCGGTCGCGCCCGAGCGCGGCGGCAAAATGCGCGAAGCGCTCGTCCGACAGTTTAGCGCCGCCGACGATCTCCACGCAGAAATCGTGGAACTCGATTTCGCGCGGATCGGTCAGGCCCGACGCCTTGCCATCGCGAATGGCCTCCACCTGCTCGCGCGTCATGCCGGCCTCCATGCCGAGCTTCACATGCGCGTCGATGACATAGGGGCTCTGCCAGTGCCGCGCGATGACGAGAATGCCGATCTCGACCTCGCGCGTCGTCAGGGTTGAACGCTTGTTGAGATAGGTGCCGATCGACTCCATGCGCGAGGCGACATCGGGCGAATGAATCCATACGCGATAGGGCGCGAGCAGGCGACCGCGACCCGCGACGAGTTGCTCAATCACCGTCTTCTGCGCGGCGGTCATTTTTTCCGGCGCGATATCCTCGATTCGGTTCATGCTGCTTATCCCCATGTGCTGGCGCGACGGCGCCGATCCATGGCGATCATATACCGCGGACGGCGCCGCCGGCCATGCACGGCATTCCGCTTTGCGAACCTGGGCTGGCGGACTAGGGTCGGCTGAAATGTCCCCCCGGAGTCCGGCATGTCATCCTTTCCCTTTACGCCCAGAAGCTATGTCGCCGCGACGCCAGACTTTGGGGCGGCCAAGGACACGCCACGCGCGTTTCTGGAGCGCTGCCTCGAAGCCATCGACGCGCATGAGAAAGACGTGCTCGCCTTCGTGACGTTGAACATCGACGCCGCGCGGAAAACCGCCGACGAATCCTCGGCGCGCTGGCGCGACGGCAAGCCCCTGTCGCCGGTCGACGGCATGCCCATCGGCGTCAAGGACGTGATCGAGACCGTGGATATGCCGACCGGCATGGGTTCTCCGCTCTTCACCGGCGTGAACTCGGGTCGCGACTCCGCCAGCGTCAAGGCGCTGCGGCAGGCGGGCGCCATCATTCTTGGCAAGACGGTGACGACCGAATTCGCCGCCACGGTCCCCGGCCCCACGCGCAACCCGCATGACCTCGCGCGCACACCCGGCGGCTCGTCCAGCGGATCGGCGGCGGGCGTCGCCGCCGGCTTCATCAGCGCGGGGCTGGGCACGCAGGTCGTCGGCTCCATCGTGCGGCCCGCCAGCTTCTGCGGCGTCGTCGGCTTCAAGCCGTCCGTGGGCGGGATCAACCGCGGCGGCAGCCACGATTTCATGAGCCAGAGCTCGCAGGGCGCGCTGGGCGCGAGCCTCGCCGACGTCTGGCAAGCGCTGATCGAGATCGCCCGGCGCGTCGGCGGCGATCCCGGCTGGCCGGGGCTCGCCGGCCCCCAAACCCTGCCGGCGGCGCGAACGCCGCGCGCGCTGGCGGTTCTGGAGACGCCAGGTTGGGGCAAGGCGTCGGACGCGCTGAAGGCCATTTTCGCGGCAAGGCTGGCGGCGCTGGAAAAGGCCGGCGTCCAGCTGCTGACCCGCCGCGACACGCCGGCGGTCGAGGCATTGGAAAACGCGCTGGAACAGGCGCTGCAACTGACCCGCGAGATCAACGGCTGGGAATCCATCTGGCCGCTCAACATCTACCGTGATCGAGACGCCTCGAAATTGAGCCCGATGCTGCGCGAACGCCTCGCCGAAGCCGAGCGCATGACGCCGGACGACTATCGCCACGCGCTCGCGGGGCGGACCGCCATGCGCGCGACCTACGCCGCGCTGGCGGCGGTCTGCGATGGCTGCGTCACGCTGGCGGCGACGGGGGCCGCGCCCGTCGGCCTCGCGTCCACCGGCGATCCGCTCTTCGCGACACCGGGGTCGGCGCTCGGCGTCCCCGCCCTGTCGCTGCCGCTGCTGACGGAGGCGGGCCTGCCGGTCGGCTTGCAACTGCTTGGCTTCGAGCAGCGCGACGCGGACCTTGTCGCCGTCGCTGGCGCGGTAGAGCGGATCGCGCGCGGCTGACGCCCCGCCTTGACGCCCCCCGCCCGGCGGGCGATCACGGCGGCGGGGCCGAGAGACCACGATGATTCTGCTATCCATTCCCTACCCCGCGATCGATCCGGTCGCGCTGTGGATCGGGCCGCTCCCCATTCGCTGGTATGCCCTGGCCTATATCGTCGGCCTCATCGGCGGCTGGAGCTACGCGCGCCGCGTCGCCGGCCGCGCGGCCTTCTGGGGCGCCACGCCGCGCCCGGCCATCGCCAGCCTCGACGATCTGCTGGTCTATTGCGCGCTCGGCGTCGTGCTCGGCGGGCGGCTCGGCTATGTCGCCTTCTACAACGGCGGCTATTATCTCTCACATCCGCTTGAGATTTTCGAGGTCTGGCGCGGCGGCATGTCTTTCCACGGGGGCCTCGCGGGCGCCGCTCTCGGCGTCTGGCTGTTCGCCCGCCGCCATGGGCTGCCCGCCTTGCCGGTCGCCGATCTCTGCTGCGCGGTCGCGCCGATCGGCCTCCTGCTGGGACGGCTCGCCAATTTCATCAAGCCGGAGCTGTGGGGCCGTCCGAGCGATGTCCCTTGGTCCATGCTGTTTCCCGACGCGGGGCCCCTGCCGCGCCATCCCAGCCAGCTTTACGAGGCCGGGCTTGAGGGCATCTTGCTGTTCGTTATTCTGTTTGTTGCCGTCCAGTGCGGCGCGCTGAAGCGCCCCGGCCGGGTCAGCGGCGTCTTTTGCATCGGCTACGCCTGCGCGCGGGTGTTCTGCGAATTCTTCCGCGAACCCGACCCGCAACTCGGCTTCCTGTTCGGCGGCGCGACCATGGGGATGCTGCTGTCGGCGCCGCTGGCGTTCGTGGGGCTTATCGTGCTGATTTGGCCGCGAAAACAGGACTCAGCGATCCCATGAGCGCGCTCGGCGACATCATCGCGTCGATGATCGCCGAGGATGGCCCGATCTCGCTTGAGCAATACATGGCGCTGGCGCTGGGCGATCCCCGCCACGGTTACTACATGACGCGCGATCCCCTTGGCGCCAAAGGTGATTTCATCACCGCGCCGGAAATCAGCCAGATGTTCGGCGAGCTGATCGGGGTCTGGTGCGCCGATTACTGGACCCGCATGGGCGAACCCGCGCGCGTGCATCTCGTCGAACTGGGCCCCGGACGCGGCACGCTCATGCGTGACGCCCTGCGCGCGGCTCGCGTGCTTCCCGCGTGCGTCAACGCGCTCGATGTGCATCTCGTCGACACCTCGCCCGTGCTGCGCGACTCGCAGCGCGCCACGCTGGCCAGCGCAGGGGTGGCCATATCCTGGCACGCCAGTTTCGACGAGGTCCCCCCCGGTCCTCTGATCGTCATCGCCAACGAATTCTTCGACGCCCTGCCCGCCCGGCATTACGTCCGAACGCGGGACGGCTGGCGGGGACGAGTGGTCGGCCTGACCCGCGACGGGCGCCTCGGCTTCGGCGCCGGGCCCGACGTCGAGCCAACCCTGAGGGTCGAGGCGCCGGACGGCGCGATAATCGAGATCAATCCCATTGCCCAGCGGGTCATGGGCGCCATCGCGGCGCGGATCGAGGCCCACGGCGGCGCGGTGCTCGCCATCGACTACGGCTATGTCACGACCAGTCTGGGTGAGACCTTGCAGGCCATGCGCGGCCACGCTTACGTTAATCCCCTTGATGAGCCCGGCGAGGCCGACCTGACCACCCATGTCGATTTCGCCGCGCTCGGGCGCGCCGCGCGGGCGGCGGGCGCGGCGACATTCGGCCCGGTCACGCAGGGCCAGTTGCTTGAACGACTGGGCATATTCGACCGCGCGCGAAGCCTGGCGCGCGGCGCCGACGCCCCCCGGATCAGGGCCATTGAATCGGAATTGAAGCGATTAATCGCGACAAATGACGGGATTTCGCCAGTCCATGGTAAGGTTAGCGGCATGGGAGGGCTGTTCAAGGCGCTCGCGGTGACGCAAACTGGCGGTCCGATTCCTGCCGGGTTTGAAGAGGGGGCCTCCGCCCCATGAACGCCAACGCACAGATCGAGCCTGCGCCGATGCTGCGTTCGGGGCTGCTGACCGCGCCCGGCGTCGCCCATGCGTTCTTTACCCGCGAGGGCGGCGTGTCCGGCGGTGTCTATGACTCCCTCAACGGCGGCGTCGGCTCAAACGACGATCCCCGCTCGGTCGCGGAAAACCGCCGGCGCATGGCCGAGTCACTCGGCGTGCGCTCCTCGCATCTGCTGGTGCCCTACCAGATTCATTCCGCCGACGTGGCGATCGTCACCGAGCCCTTCGCGCCGAATGAGCGGCCCCGCGTCGATGGACTGGCGACGCGGACACGCGGCCTCGCCATTGGCGTCACCGGCGCCGATTGCGGCATGATCCTGTTCAGCGACGAGACGGCCGGCGTCATCGGCGCCTGCCACGCCGGCTGGAAAGGCGCCCTGACCGGCGTGCTGGAACAGACGCTGGCGACCATGGAGAGTCTTGGCGCCGCGCGCGAAAACATCGCCGCCGTGCTCGGCCCGACAATTGGCCCGGCGTCTTACGAAGTAGGTCCGGAATTCGTCGCGCGCTTCGTCGAGGCCGCGTCCGCCAACGCGCGGTTCTTTCAGCACTCGATCCGCGATGGGCACTCGCTGTTCGACCTGCCCGCCTATATCGGCATGCGCCTCATCGGCGCCGGCATTGGCCGCTTCAGGTCGCTGGGTTTCGACACCTACGCCATGGAAGACCGCTTCTTCAGTTACCGCCGCTCGGTCCACCACCGCGAGGAAGATTACGGCCGGCTGGTGTCGGCCATCGCGCTGGTGTGAGAGGGGGCGCAAATTCATTTTACATCCATGGAACTCATGGATAAAATGGATTTCATGGATATTTTTGGAGCCACCCATGCGCGCCTTCACCACCAATGATCTGAACAAGCAGGTCGGCGAAGTGACGAACGCGGCCACCAAAAGCCCGGTTCTCATCACCCGCCACCGCAAGCCGCGCTTTGTTATGATGAGCTACGAGCACTTCGAGCGCATCACGACGGCGGCCGATCCCCGCCGGGTCTATGGCGCGGGCGAGACCCCTGATGACATCGCGGCCCTGTTCGAGGTCGCGCTGGAGCGCCTGGCAACGGGCGAGGGCTATGACGATGAGGCCTGAGCTTCGGCCCGGGTCGATCATCTCATACCCCTACCTCTGGAAATGGCAGCGCGATCGCGGCGAAAACGCCGGGCGCAAGGATCGACCGGTGTGCGTCGTTATCGCGGTTCGCGGGGCCGTTGACCAGAATACGCATCTCGCGCTGCTCGCGATTTCAAGCAGGCCGCCCGGTGCCGACCAGACCGCGCTGGAAGTTCCGGAAATCGAATGCCGCCGCGGCGGATTGAGCGACCTGAAGCAGGCGTGGATCACCGTCAGCGAATATAATTACGATGTCGCGGAACGATCTTGTTGCCTCGATCCGAACCAGCCCGCGCTCGGACGATTCAGCAAGCCATTCATGATGCGCCTTGCGGCGGCCTTCTTGCCCGGTTTCAAAAGCCGAGGCGCGCGGATCGATCGTATGGAATAGCGCTTGAGAGGCGGACGCATTCAGACAGAGGCGCAGGCGACTGCTTTCTTGAGTTACCGCTGGCCGAACGGGCCCCGGGAACGCCCTTGAAAACTCTCCAGCCCATACCAAAATAAAAAAGAAGGTATTGCATCGCCTCCGGTTCGGTCGGCTTCGAGCGCCTACAGTTAGGAGAACGTCATGCCCCAAACAGTGATAGGACAAGAACATCTCATTGCCGTTGACACAATCGCCACAATGCTTTTCGCCTTAGCCCATCCAAAAGTTGAAAAAGATAATGTGGACTGGCGCGGCTCTGCGAAACGAGCAATGGCCTATGCGATGGCAGACGCGAGGAAGAGCGCCGGAACAATAGTGTCGGCGGAAGCAATCGCCACAAAAATATTCAATATGGCGTTAGACGAGCGAGCGCGGCTGGCAAAAAACCTAACGCCTCTAACCGCGTCAGTGATTTACGCCGATGAATAGAGGCGGGGCGGTACGCTCCGCCTCTATTTCAGGGTGAAGCCAAAATTTTCGAGTATTAATCGATCAAACTCGTCGGTTGAGTGACATCGAATCTCTTCGCCGGTTAACTTTCGAATCTGACATTCTACAGGTTTCACCACCCAGAATTTTTTGTAGGTGAAATATGCCAGGTGTAGGAGGCTTGGAAA
>CAISJZ010000136.1 GCA_903885755.1 uncultured Hyphomicrobiales bacterium
CGATCAGGAAGGCGACGGTGCGGGACTCCTTCCACGCGCGCTCGATGGCCGGCGTGATCTTCGCAACGTCTTCATCGAGATCGATGTAATGGCGCTCGATGCCCATGACGTCGAGAATGGGTTCGACGATTCGCAGACCAAACTTTTTGGACTCCCGTGGCGCGACTCCGACCTCCTTGCTGAGAAGGCCGATCATCATGACCATCGGCAGGCGCTGTTCGCAGGCGACGCCGCGGATGGCGTTCATTGCGTAGAGAAAGCCGGTGTACTGGATGAGGATCAGCGAGCGCTTGTCGCCATAGGTGAGACCGGCGGCGATGCCGAGCGTCTCGTCCTCCTTGCAGACCCGGACGAGCGTGAGTTCCTTGTCGGTCGTGATCGGCGCGAGCAGGCCCTTGGCCGTGTGCAGATCGGGCACGGACAGAACATATTCGATGCCGGCATCCTTGACCGCCTTGAGTATGGCGGCGCCCGACAGGCCTCCTCCGGCCTCCGCCGCCCTGGCTGGCGCGTTCATGTGATTCCTCCCGTGAATTCGCGGCAAACAAAACAGATTTGCACGGGCTTGTCGATTGCCGCCGCGGGGGTGGACGCGCGTCACGCGGATGCTTATCTCGCCTGCATGAGCGCAACCCTGTCGGACGTGGATATCGTTGTCATCGGCGCTGGCGCGGCGGGTCTCGCGGTGGGCGCCACGTTGAAGCGCGCGGGCGCGTCGTTCATCGTGCTGGAGGCGCGCGACCGGTTGGGTGGACGCGGTTGGACGGCGAACACCGGGGGACACCCGCTGGATCTCGGCTGCGGCTGGCTGCATTCGGCGGAGGAAAATACCTTCGGCGCCGTGGCGAGCGAACGTGGCGTCGATCTCGACCGATCCACCGCGCCCTGGCAGAAGCCGGCATGGACCGGCAACTTCCCGCTCGCCGAACAGGAAGATTATCGCGAGACGTGGGACGCGTTTTACGAGCGGCTGGAAGAGGGTTCGGCGAGCGTCGCCGACCGGCCCGCCAGCGATTTTCTGGAACCGGGCAATCGCTGGAATGGCCTGCTCGACGCGGGCTCGACCTTCATCAACGGCGTCGAACTCGCCGGGCTCTCGACCATCGATTACACCCGATACCATGACAGCGGCGTCAACTGGCGCGCGCCAACCGGCTTTGGCGCGCTGATCGCGCGCTTGGGCGATGGCTTGCCGATCGAACTCAACTGCCCGGTCGCGGCGATCGATCATTCCGGCGCGCGCATTCGCGTGGATACGCCGAGGGGCGTCCTCTCGGCGCGCAAGGTCATCGTGACCGTTTCCACCGGTCTCATCGCGGCGGAAGCCATTCGTTTTTCGCCCTCGCTACCGGGCAAGATCGAGGCGGCGGCGCGCCTGCCGCTGGGGCTCGCCGACAAGCTGTTTCTGTCGGTCGATGACGCGGACGATCTGCCCGTCGATGGGCGGCTTTACGGCTCGCGCGACCGAACCGGCGTCGCAAGTTTTCACCTGCGGCCTTTCGGACGCCCGCTGATCGAATGCTATTTCGGCGGCGCCTTCGCGCGCGAACTGGAGGCCGCCGGCGAAGCGGCTTTCGCGGATTTCGCGATCGCCGAGATTATTGGCGCGCTGGGCTCGCGGATGCGCGCGCGGCTGAGGCCGCTCGCCGTGTCGCGCTGGGGCCTCGACCCGTTCGCGCGCGGCTCCTATTCCCACGCGCAAGTCGGATATTCCGATATGCGCGAGATTTTGTCGGCGCCGACCGAAGACCGTATCTTTTTCGCGGGCGAAGCCTGTTCCCGCCACGATTTCTCGACCGCGCATGGAGCGTTTCGCACTGGCGTCGCGGCGGCCAAGGCCGCGCTGGCGTCGTTGAATGACGCCACCGTGTTTTAACCACGCATCGCGATTCTCGTTGCGTTGGCATGTATTCCAGCGCTTGTCTCGGCGGCGTTGCCGGGAGCCGCCAGCATGAAACACGAAACATTCGATCTGTCGGCGCATAACGCCAGAATATTCTTTTCCGACCAGCTCGCGGACTGGTATTCGGCGCAAACGCTGTGCCCCGCCGAAACCATGATCTTGCTGCGCCATCGCGACGCCTTTAGCGACAGGCGCGTGCTTGATCTTGGCGTTGGCTCCGGCCGCACCACGCGATTTCTGGCGCCCTTCGCCGCGTCCTACACGGGCGTCGATCTGTCGCCGCAGATGCTGGCCGCCTGTCGGCGCGCGTTTCCGTCCGCCCGCCTGCTCGAACTCGACATTCGCGAACTCGGCAAACTCGCCGACGAACGCTTCGATTTCGTCATGGCGTCATGGGCCGTGCTTGACGCGTTGACACCCGAGGACCGCCTGAAAAGTCTCGACCGGATTTCGGCGGTGACCGAAACGGGTGGGACGTTCGTTCTCTCCGCGCACAATCGCGACGCGGACATCGCGGGCGAGAAGCCAGCGATGGCCTGGTCGGCGCGGCCGGATGTTCTCGCGCGTGAATTCGTGCATTTTCTCATCGCCCGGCGCAACTACGCGCGCATGGAGCATCTGCGATGCGAGACGCCGGATTACGCGCTCTACAATGACATGGCGCATCGCTGGCGGGGAGTCTTCTATTACATCGACCGCAAGGCGCAGATCGCGCAACTCGCGCGCGCGGGTTTCGACGTAATCGAGGTGATCGGCGAGGACGGGCGGAGCCTTGAGCCCACCGACGACGTTTCGCGGGATGGCTGCCTGCATTACATCGGGATCAAGCGATAGCGGCCGCGCGAATTTTCCTGGTCACGGATTTTCGGTCTTCTTGCGATTGATGTCGCGGACGCGCGTCGACAATTTGATCGCCCGACGTTCGCGCTCCTCGTCGCGCCCCTGGAACATCCTGCGGTATTCGTCGCGCTTCTCGTGAATGGACGCAATGACAAAGCCCATGGGTACGCCGATATCGACGAGCACGGCCTCCGAGAGTTGCAGGCTCGCCTCGACCGTCTCGGGAATGGCGTCGGTCGCGCCAAGTTCATAGAGATGCGTCGCGTGGTGCGCGTCGCGGGCGCGGGCGACGATGGTCAGATCCGGCCGCTCCTTGCGCGCCAGTTCCACCACGCGCTCGCAGGCATGGGGCGCGTCGAGCGTCACCACCAGCGCGCTGGCGTGGGCGATGTCGCATTTGCGCAAAAACTCCAGCCGCGTCGCGTCGCCCCAATAGATATTCTGGCTGTTCCCGCGCGCGCGACGAACCAATGACGCGCTGCCATCGACCGCGATGAACGGCTTCTTGTGCGCGTCGAGCAGTTCGCCGACGAGCTTGCCGACGCGGCCATAGCCGATCACGATTACGCGTTCAGTTTCCGCGCTCGGCGGCGCGAGTTCGGCGAGATCGGCATCGTCCGGCGTCGCGCGAGCCGGCGCGCGGGCCGCGAACGCCGACAGAGCCGGAATGGCGGCCATGGACAGCGTCACGGCCACCATGAGTTGCGCGCCGGTCCCCGCGTTGACGACGCCCTGGGCGATGCCGGCGCCAATCATCACGAAGGCGAATTCGCCGCCGGGGCCGAGCAGGAGCGCGATCTCGCGGGCCACCGGCAAGCGCAGGCGCATGGCGAGCGCGGCGGCCAGGATGATCGCCCCCTTCACCATGATCAATCCGACCGTCAGCCCGATGATCAGCGCGGGCGCGGCGATGACCTGCCCGATGTCGAGCTCGGCGCCGATGGAAACGAAGAAGAGGCCAAGCAATAGACCCTTGAAGGGTTCAATCGTGACCTCGATCTCGCGACGGTACTCGGTCTCGGCGAGCAGCAATCCCGCGATGAATGCGCCAAGCGCCATGGACAGGCCGGCCATCGCCGAGAGAATCGCCGTGCCCATGATGACCAGCAGGCACGCCGCCATGAAAAATTCGGTCGAGTGCGCGTGCGCCACCTGATGAAACAGCGGGCGCAGCAACAGGCGTCCCGCGCCGACGATCAGGGCGACGGCGGCGACCGCGGGCAGCACCGCGTACAGCAGGCCCTCGCCGAAATCGCCGCCGCGCGCGCCAAGCATGGAGACCATGAACAGCATGGGCGCGACCATCAGATCCTGAGCCAGCAGCACGGCGAAGGCGGCGCGGCCGGAGGGCGTTCCCAGCCGCCGGCGCTCAACCAGCGTCGGGATAACAATCGCCGTCGAGGACAGGGCCAGCGCGCAGCCGACCACGAGCCCGGCCGAGCGCGACTGGCCGAAGGCGAGAACCGCGATGGCGCCCAGCGCGGCGGCGCAAGCCACGACCTGCAGGACGCCGAGGCCGAACACCAGAATGCGCAAGCGTTTCAGACGCTCGAACGAGAGTTCGAGCCCGATCATGAACAGCAGAAACACCACGCCGAGTTCGGCCAGAGCGGAGATTTCCTCGCTGGAGTCGATGCGCAACGGAGCCAGCCAGGGCAGACGGGTCGACAGCGCGCCAACGCCCCAGGGTCCGAGCGCGACGCCCGCCAGCAAAAATCCGATGACTGGCGACACTCGCAATCGCCGGAACAGCGGCACGACGACACCCGCCGTCGTCAGAAACAGCAGGGCGCCCTTGAATTCGGCGAGCGGAAGGGCCTGTGGCACGAAATATCCCGGGTTGGACCGTAAAATTGTCATAAGGCGCCGGCACGACGAAGGCCAAGGGCGCTCGTCGCGCCCCCGCCGGGCGACTTGTCCCGGCTCGCGCTTTCCCCCAGAGTGGAAAAGCATCGACGCTGGCTCGATTCGCCGCGTGGCTATATTCCGGAGACTTGATCCATGGCGACCCCGTTCCTGCCTCGCTCGCGTTCGCGCTCCGTGGCGATCCTTCTCGCCGCCAGCGTCTGCATGGCGGCGGCGCCGGCTTTCGCCAAGGTTCTGGCCAAGGTCGATGGCCTCGAAATCACCGACGACGACGTCAGGATCGCCATGGAAGACATTGGCGCGACCCTGCCCCAGCAATTGCAGGGCGCGCAGCGCGACGCCTACGTTCTCGATTATCTCATCGACATGAAACTGGCGGCGAAAAAATTCACGACCGACAAGATGGCGGCTGGTCCCGACATCGTCCGCAAGACCGAGTACTACAAGGACAAGGTGCTGTCGGAGACCGTGCTTGGCGGCGTCGCCAAGGCGGCCGTCACCGACGCGGAAATGAAGAAGGTATATGACGAGGCCGCCAAGAAGCAGGCGCCGGAGCAGGAAATCCACGCGCGCCACATTCTCGTGCCGACGGAGAACGAGGCCAAGGATGTTCTGAAACGCCTGAAGGCCGGCGAAGATTTCGCCAAGGTCGCGACCGAGGTGTCCAAGGACCCTGGCTCGGAGGGCGGCGATCTCGGCTGGTTCACCAAGGACCGCATGGTGCCCGAATTCGCCGACGCGGCGTTCAAGCTGAAAAAAGGCGAGATTTCCGAGCCTGTGAAAAGCCAGTTCGGCTGGCACATCATCCGGCTCGAGGACACTCGGACGAAGGAATTCCCGCCCTTCGAGACGGTCAAGGAGCAGATCGCAAACTACGTCGCGCAGAAGGCGCAAAGCGAGTTGATTCTCGATTTGAGAAAATCCGCCAAGATCGAGCGCACCGATCCGCCGGCGCCCGAACTCCCGGCGGCCAGTCCCGCGAAATAAGCGACGATTGCTTGATCAGCGCCCCGCCGCGGTCGTCGGCGGGCGCGGCAGGGCCCTCATCCAGTTGAACCCGTCGATCACCCATTGGGCTTCCAGCATGTGATCGTTCGGGTGCAGGCAGGCCATGACCTCGCGACGGCTGGCGCAGCTATTTGGCAGCCACGTCCGGCAGGCGAGATCGCTCTTCTGTTCGATGACGTCGGACTCGCCGGCGCAGCCATCGCGAACACGCAAAAGGCGCAAACTCTCTTCCACGTCGCCCTGCTTGTAGAGTCCGTTGCGCAGCGACCGGCCCTTCATCGGCACGGTCTTGTCCGCCAGACCATGGATGTGGCGCAAGGACACCGGCCCCGCCGGGCACTCTTGTGGCAACGGCTCCCAGAAGGCCCCGGCCACCGGCGCGAAGGCGCGAAACCGGGACGCGTGGAAACAGGCGAGATACCAGACCATGGAGCCGCCGACGGAAAAGCCGCTGGCCAGAATATTCTCCCTGTCGACGGGAAAGCGCCGTTCCACGTCGTCGAGGACCTCATCGACATATCCGAAATCATCGCGCGGGCCGGACATCTTGCCGGGGAAGGACCAGTTCCGGTTGGCGCCATCGGCAAGCACGAGCAGCGCGCCAACCTTGCCCGCCGCCTCCGGCAGGCCGGAATTGTCGAAGGTGTCGCGGGCCGTGTTGAACGCGCCGTGGAAGAACAAAACCACGGACAAACGGCTCTTGCCGTCCCAGCCCGGCGGCGGGACCACGATATAATCGCCGCTCTCGACCGGACAGGGCGTCGGCGCGACGCAGGCCTCATCCGCCCGGGACGTCGCCGCGACGGCGAACCCCGAGACCAGCGCGACGGCGGCCAGCAACCAGCGCAAAAACGTGGGCCGCATTTCATGCCTCCCGGGACCATGGTAGGGAACGCCCGCGCATCCCCGCGCCAAGGGTTCCCCCAAATGTCCTATTCCATGTCCCAAGCCTCTATCCCAGCTTTCGTGACAAGCCTCAATGCGCTTTCCGCCGTACTGAGCAAGGGCGAAGCCTTCGCGGGCGCAAAAAAGGCTGACCCTTCCGTGCTGCTGACGACCCGCCTGGCGGTCGACATGTTTCCGCTGACGCGGCAGGTACAGATTGCCTGCGACCTCGCCAAGAACGGCATGGCGCGCCTTGCCGGCGTCGACGGCCCGAAATTCGAGGACAATGAAAAGACCATCGAGGATTTGAAGGCGCGCATCGCCAAAACCGTCGAATTTCTGGGTTCTCTCGATCGCGCGAAGATCGACGCCTCGGGCGACCGCGAAATCGTGTTTCCGGTCGGTCCCTCGAAAAAGGCGACCATGAAGGGCGACGCCTATCTCGGCCAGTACGTCACCCCGAGCCTCTATTTCCATATCGTCACGGCCTACGCGATCCTTCGTCATTGCGGCGCGGACGTCGGCAAGATGGATTTCCTTGGCGCGATCCCGATCACGATTTCCTGATCAATCCGGACGGGCGTTCGGGCCATCGCCGAACGCCACGCCAGGCGCTTGACCGCCCGGAGCGGTTTCCCCAATTGTGCGCGCGACCCTGAGCCCCGAGGATTCGCCATGGCCGCGCCCGCACCGATTTCGCCACTCGCTCCCAAATCCTATCCGGATCTCCCGGAAATCGAGGGCGTGCGTTTCGCCACGGCGGCGGCGGGCATCAAGTACAAGGGGCGCACCGACGTGATGCTCGCCCTGATGGACAGGGGGACGCAGGCGGCCGGCGTCTTCACGACCTCCAAGTGCCCCTCGGCGCCGGTCGACTGGTGCCGCGCCCGGATCAGGGGCGGCAAGGCGCGCGCGCTGGTCGTCAACTCGGGCAACGCCAACGCCTTTACCGGCCGCAATGGTCTGGAACAGGCGAAATTCACCGCGACCCTCGCGGCGAAGGCCACTGGCGCGCCGGCCGGCGAAATATTCCTCGCCTCGACCGGCGTCATCGGCGAACCGCTGGACGCGCGCAAGTTCGAGGGCGTGTTCGAGACGCTCATCGCAAAGGCTCGTCCAGATGGCATGCTGGACGCCGCCCGCGCCATCATGACGACCGACACCTATCCGAAAGTGGCGACCGCGAGCGCGACGATCGACGGCGTCGAGGTGACGATCAACGGCATGGCGAAAGGCGCGGGAATGATCGCGCCGGACATGGCCACCATGCTGTCCTATGTCTTCACCGATGCGCCGATCGCCGCCGCCGCCTTGCAGGCAATGTTGTCAAAGAGCGTGAAAGGCTCGTTCAATTCGATCACCGTCGATAGCGACACGTCGACCTCCGACACCTTGATGCTGTTCGCCACCGGCGCGGCGGCGCGGCGCGGCGCGCCCAGGATCGCGGTGGCGACCGACAGGCGACTCGCTGGTTTTCGCAAGGCGTTGGACGAAGTGCTGCTCAACCTCGCCCATCAGGTCGTGCGCGACGGCGAGGGCTGCCGCAAGTTCGTGGAGATCACGGTCGAGGGCGCGCGGTCCGGGAAGGCGGCTAAGCGCATCGCGCTGTCGATCGCCAACTCGCCGCTGGTCAAGACCGCCATCGCGGGCGAGGACGCCAACTGGGGGCGCATCGTCGCCGCCGTCGGCAAGGCGGGGGAGAAGGCCGACCGAGACCGGCTGGAAATCTGGTTCGGCGACATCAGGGTGGCGCACAAGGGCCTGCGCGACCCCGCCTATAGCGAAGCGGCGGCTTCCGCCTACATGAAGGGCGAGAAAATCGACATTCGCGTCGATTGCGGCGCGCGTGGCGACGGGACGGCGACGGTCTGGACTTGCGATCTCACGAAGGAATATATCGCCATCAACGGCGATTATCGCAGTTGATGGCTCTTTGGCGGGCCGGAAGGGGTTGACCTTCCGCCCCTCCATGAGGCATATCCGCGCCAACTTCCGCGGGCGGCCTCGTCCCGGCCCGCCTTCATCCAGAATACCGGTGCGACCCATGAAAGTCCGTAACTCGCTGAAATCCTTGCGCACGCGTCATCGTGACAACCAGATCGTGCGCCGCAAGGGCCGCGTTTACATCATCAACAAGACCCAGAAGCGCTTCAAGGCCCGTCAGGGCTGAGCTTTTTCGGCGCATTCGCGATCGCCCGGCCCTCTGGCCGGGCTTTTTGCGTTGGAAGGTCCTCCAGGCTCCGTCACGGAAAGCTGATCCCACCCGCTTTGACCTGCGGCGGGGTCGGCCCTACACTTCATCCATGCAGGGATTTTCGGGTTTCCTCCGTCCCCTTTCGATGCTGACCGCGGCGCTCCTCGCCGCCGGGCTCGGAGTGGCGCGCGCGGATGACGGTTCGCCTATCCCGCGCCCGGTGCAGCCGCAAGGCGACGTTCTGCGCATTCCTGGCGCGCCGCCCATCCAGATGCCGCCCGGTGTGCGCGTGTTTGGCCCCAACGGGCCCACCGACGGCCAACAGCCGCCCCCGGAGGCCAGACCCCGTCAGGACGCCGCGGAGCCCGCCGGCAAGGACGCCAAGGCGGCGGCTTTGCCACAGCCGCCCAAGCCGGACATCAACGAGCCGGCCGGGCGCAAGAAAATTCTCGACGATCTGTTCGAGCGTCTTGGCAAGGCGAGCGATGACCACGAAGCCGCCTTCCTCACGGCCGCGATCGAGCGCGTCTGGATGCGCTCGGGGTCGGACACGGCCGACCTCCTGATGAGCCGCGCGGGCGAGGCCATGGAGGCCAAGGACTGGACCCTGACCCAGCAGGTTCTCGACAAGGTGGTCGCCATTCTGCCCGACTGGGCCGAGGCCTGGAACAAGCGCGCGACGGCGCGTTTCTCGGATAATGACTACGCCGGAGCGATCGAGGACATCGCCCACGCGCTGGCGATCGAGCCCCGGCATTTCGACGCCCTCGCCGGGCTTGGCTTCATTCTGCAGAAAATGGATATGGACAAAAGGGCCTTGCAAGCCTTCAGAAAGGCGCTGGAGGTTAATCCGCGGCAAGAGCAACTGCGTAAGATCGTGGAGAAGCTGTCCCTCGACGTGGACGGCCACGACATCTGAGCGCGGATTCGCGCTTGGCGGTTTCCATGTCTCCAGTCCGCAAGCGCGCCCGAATGCCCATTGTCATCGTTTCGATTTTTGTCGCGCTCGTCGGCGGTCTTGTCGCCTATACGCACGTCATGAGCGCGCTTATCGCCGCGACCTATCCGCCAACCGGCCAGTTTGTCGCCGTTGACGGCGGGCGCCTGCACTATCTCGAAAAATCGCCATCGGGCGCGACACGTGGAACCGTGCTGCTGCTGCATGGCGCGAGCGGCAGCGCCGCCGACATGATGATTCCCCTCGGCGATGGTCTGGCGACGCGCGGCTTTCGCGTTATCGCCATGGACAGGCCCGGCCTTGGCTGGAGCGACCGGCCGGATGGCCGCGCCGACGCCGAGCCGGCCAGACAGGCCGCGTTGATCCGTCAGGGCCTCGACGCGCTGGGCGTCACGAATGTAATCGTCGTCGGCCATTCGCTCGCGGGCATGGCCGCCTGCGCGCTGGCGCTCGATGACGCCGACATCACGCGCGGGCTCGTGCTGATCGCCCCGGTCACGCATCCCTGGCCGCGCGGCGACGTGAACTGGTACTACAATGTCGCGGCGGCGCCGGTCCTCGGGGAGATATTTACCGAGACGGTCGCCCTGCCCGCTGGCATGGCGGCGCTGGAAAGCGGACTGGCGGGCGTTTTCGCGCCTCAGGCCACCCCCGACCAATACGCCGAGCGCACCGGCGCGGCGCGCGTGTTCCGTCCGGCGTCATTTCGCGCCAACGCGCAGGATTTCACCGCGGCCTTCGAGGACGTGACAAGACAGGCGCCGCGACTTCACGAGATCTCGGCGCCGACGGCGATCGTCACCGGAGACCACGATTCGATCGTGCTGACGAAGATCCACTCCTATGGCAGCGCGCGCGACATTCCCGGCGCGACGCTGACCGTTCTGCCTGGCGTCGGCCACTCGCCACACTGGGCTGATCCAGAAACGGTCATTCACGCCATCGAGGACGTGGCTGACCGGGCCGGCGCGGCTGCGTTGATAACGCGATAGGACCAACTCCGCCGCCCGAGCGTTCAAATCATTGACCAGCTCCGTGTCCGCGACATTTCGCGAAGGTCATTTGAACTGGCCGTCCGAATTGCAAGCGGCTCAATCTGAATCGCCCATCATTCCTCCATCGTCAATGATATCAGTGGTTCGATTTGTATTGGCATGGCGCGTCATATTGCCAATTCATATCGCCGACGATACCGTCTCTTGATCATAAAACGAGGTTCGAGATGGATTATTCAGGCGCGTTTGCGATCAAGGCGCGGGCGTTTGGCCAGAAGTTGGGAGTCCTTCGACCCATGGTTCGCGCCTATCGGCGCCTGCTGTCAAAGTCCTACGAGGATCGCTTTCACAATGCTCTTCTGAACGCAATTCGCCCTGGCGATGTCGTTTGGGACATTGGAGCCAATGTTGGTTTCTATACGAAACTGTTCGCCGATCGCGTCGGACCAAGCGGCGCTGTTCTGGCATTCGAGCCATCGCCGGAGCAATTTGCGTCGCTGACCGCGGCCATCGCGGGACGCGCCAACGTGCAAACGCAAAATGTCGCGTTATCGAACGCAAGCGGCACGGCGAACTTCTACCTCAACGGGTCGGGCATCGGGGTGACCGACGGGCTCGCGCCAAGCGCCGGCAATGCCCGCGTCGTCGAGGTCTGCGTCGAACGCGCCGATCGTTTTGGCGCCCCGAACCCGCCATGTGTTATCAAGATCGACGTCGAGGGTTTTGAGTTCGAGGTTCTGCAAGGTCTGTCAGGTTTGCTGCCCAATCAGGCGTTGCGCGCGATCTTCATGGAAGTGCATTTTCTGCAATTGGCGAATCGCGGCCTTCCCGACGCGCCCAGGGACATGATGGCGATTCTGCGCGCCGCGGGTTTCAACGTTCGGTGGGTCGATCCCTCGCATATTGCCGCGATACGATAGAAGCCAAAAGGCGGCCATCGGGCAGGAAGCCGCCGCGCGACGACCGCGATCCTGCAAACGTGCCTGAAATGACCGGGCGGTTGACAATCAGTTAGTTTAAACTTACCGTTAGTCATGACTTACGCAATAGCCCTCACGGCGCTTGCCGACCCCTCGCGGCGTGAGGTGTTCCAGCGGCTCAAATCCGGCCCGCTGGCGGTCGCCGAGATCGCCCGGGGCATGCCGGTCAGCCGACCGGCGGTCTCCCAGCATCTGAAGGTCCTGAAGGACGCGGGGCTCGTGTCCGACCGATCGGTGGGAACGCGACGCATCTATTACATCGATCCCCATGGGCTGGCGGCGCTGCGGCAATGGCTCGACCAGTTCTGGGACGACGCCCTCGACCGATTTCAGGCGGAAGCCGAACGACAGGCGGCAATCAAACAGGAGTCAGGGACATGACGCTGGATGTCAAAATCGCGCCGGTGCGCAAATCCATTCGTGTGAAAGCCCCGATCGCGCTGGCTTTCGATGTGTTTACGAGCGGCCTGACAAAATGGTGGCCGCCGAACCACGGCATTGGCAAGAAGCCCATCCAGAAGGTCTTCATGGAGCCGCGACTCGGCGGACGCTGGCTGGAGATATCGGAGGATGGCGTGGAGACCAGCGTGGCCACGATCACGATCTGGCAGCCGCCGGATCGCGTCGTGCTGCTCTGGCAGGTCAACGCCAAATGGCAACCCGACGCCACGATGAAATCCGAAGTCGACGTGCGCTTCTCCGCCGACGGCGCGAACGCGACCCTGGTCGAGCTGGTGCATCACAAGTTCGAGACAATGGGCGCCGAGGCGGGCGCCTCGCTGCGCAAGGACGTGGACGGCGGATGGCCGGGGCTTATGGAACGCTATGCGCGGGAGGCCGAAAGCGGCGTTTGATCTTTGCGAAAGAGGAGCCAGGCAACCATGACCGAATTCATCGTTCACAGCGTACCGGGAAGCCCTTATGGCCGAGCGGTTCTTGTCGCGCTGGAGGAGAAGGGCGCGCCCTACCGTTTCGCCGCGGTGGCTCCCGGCGCGGCGCGCGCCAAGCCACATATATCCCGCCATCCCTTCGGGCGCGTTCCCGTGCTCGAACATGGC
>CAISJZ010000137.1 GCA_903885755.1 uncultured Hyphomicrobiales bacterium
AGGTGATCCGCGAGATCGTCGAGAAGACCGGCGCCAAGATCAACATCGAGGACGACGGCACGGTGAAAATCGCCTCCAGCGATGGCAATTCCATCAAGGCGGCGATCAAGTGGATCAAGTCCATCGCTTCGGATCCGGAAGTCGGCCTGATCTATGACGGCACCGTGGTGAAGACGACGGACTTCGGCGCCTTCGTGAACTTCTTTGGCGCCAAGGACGGCCTCGTCCACATCTCCCAGCTCGCCAAGGCCCGCGTCAACAAGACGACCGACGTCGTCAAGGAAGGCGACAAGGTCAAGGTGAAGCTCATGGGCTTCGATGATCGCGGCAAGGTCCGCCTGTCGATGCGCGTCGTCGATCAGGCGACTGGCGAGGACCTCGAGGCTAAGGAAGCCGCCGAGCGCAAGGCCAACGGCGAAGCGCCGCTGCCGCCGAACGAAGGCTGATTTCAGTCGCGCTTCGCGCTCGCGTAATCAAAAGGCGGTCTCGAAAGAGGCCGCCTTTTTCGTTGCCCCATTAACGTCATTTTTCAAAACGGCTCGTACCATTCGCTGATGTATCGCGCGGGTTCGCCATGAGTTGCTTTCAGGACATTCTCGATCAATTGACCTTGCGCGAGACGCCTGCCCGGACGTTATTCGGGGCGGCGGCGCGCGCGTTCGCGGGCGATGTCGCGGACATGGTCGGCGGCCGGAATCACGCGAGCATTGGAGCCACGCCGGATTTGGTCGCGGCGCGCTACGCCGATCATCTGTCCTCTCCCGAGCGCGCGCCCGGCGCCAGGCAACCGCGTGACGATTGCAAGCAGTCCCAAAACTGGGAACATCGACTGGCCGAGGCGGAACGAAAGCGACTGTCCGTGGATGAGTTGAACGCGTTGCGCCGCCTGATCGCGTGGGAATGTCATCCCGACCGTGGCGCAACGGACAATAGCCGGCGCATGGCCCGGATCAACGGGCGAATCGACGCGCTAATCGCGAGGGCGCGGCGGTCGGGATAGTCCCGGACCGCCGCCGCCATCACGGGCCTCGACGGAAGGGCGTCAAACGAGTTAAATGCGCCCATGTACAAAGCCAAGACGGACGACATCGAGGTCACGGTCGAGCCACGCTTCATGGCCGATCGGTCCGACCCGCGCACCGGACGCTATTTCTGGGCCTATACAGTCGAGATCGCCAACCATGGCCCTCGCACGGTTCAGCTTGTCGCGCGCCACTGGCGCATCACCGACGCCCGGGGAAAACTCGAGGAAGTCCGCGGCGAGGGGGTTGTCGGCGAACAGCCGATCCTGCGCGGGGGCGACATTTACAAATATACCTCCGGTTGTCCGCTGACGACGCCGTCGGGCATCATGGCCGGCGCCTATCGCATGGTGGACGAGGGCGGCAATGCGTTCGAGGTCGAGATTCCCGCCTTCTCGCTCGATACGCCCGACACCCGGCGGTCGCTGAATTGACCCTGTGAGCGCCGAACGGTTCGAGGCCGCCATCGCGCTGATGGACCGGTTGATCGCCTTCGACACGGAAAGCTCGAAATCCAACCTGCCGCTCGTCGCCAGCGTCGAGGATTATCTGCGCGAGCGCGGCGTTCCCTTCGTCACCGTGCCGAACACGTCCGGAGACAAGGCCGCGATTTTCGCCACCGTCGGGCCGGTTCGGGACGGCGGCGTCGTTCTGTCGGGCCACACCGATGTCGTGCCCGTCGCGGGCCAGACCTGGACCAGCGACCCTTTCAGGCTGCGGCGCGAGGCCGGCCGCCTGTATGGCCGCGGCGCTTGCGACATGAAGGGATTCGACGCCATCGCCCTGGCGATGATCGACGAGTTCAAGGCCGCGCCGCTAAATCGTCCCATCCACATTCTGTTGAGTTATGACGAGGAGACCACCTGTCTCGGACCGCTCGATACGATCGCGCGGTTTGGCAAGGACCTGCCGCGCCCGGCCGTGGTCATTGTCGGAGAACCCACCATGATGCGCGTCGCCGACGCACATAAATCGGTGGCGACCTATATCACGACGGTTCGCGGCCACGAGGCGCATTCGTCCAACCCCGCGCTCGGCGCCAACGCCATTGAAGCCGCCGCCGAACTCGTCAGCGAACTCTATCGTTTTGGCGCGACGCTGGCGGCGGAGGGCGACCCCTCCGGGCGCTTTGTTCCCGGTGGCTCGACCGTAAGCGTCGGCGTGATGCGAGGCGGGACCGCACGCAACATTCTGGCGAAGGACTGCATGTTTCACTGGGAGTTTCGCGGCCTGCCAGGCGCGCCCGCCAATCGTGCGCTCAAACATCTCGAAGACTATATCGCCACTTCGCTGACGCCTCGGTTTTCAAAGCGCGCCCATGGCGTCACGATCGAGACAGTCACCGAGGTCGAGGTGCCCGGGCTCGCGCCGGCGCCAGGCTCGCCCGCCGAACAACTGGCGTTCAAGCTGGCGCGAACGAACAGCACGATCGCCGTCTCCTACGCGACCGAGGGTGGACGCTTTCAGGGCGCCGGCATTCCGACGATCGTGTGCGGACCCGGAAGCATCGATCAGGCCCATCAGCCGGATGAATACATCGAGGAGAGTCAGGTCGCGGCTGGAATCGATTTCATGCGCGCGTTGATCAGCGAGATGGCTTAGACGCGAACACACGGAATGATGACTTGCTCGCGAAAGTTCGCGGTGCTCCAAGTGTTGGCGGGCGTGTCTTCGCTCGAATCACGGGAGGGCGTCATGGACAGAAGATACTTCATCGGCTCGATGCTGGCGGCGACCAGCGTCGTGATCGCCACGACGGCCGCGGAGAGCCAGACGCCAGCGGTCACCATATATGATCAACTCAGGTCGCTGGACATTGCCGCCGCGGACGCGCCCGCCGCTGGCGCCATCGAAGTCCGCGGGCGCGGCGGACGCGGCTTCGGGCGTGGCGGATTTCGAGGAGGATTTCGGCGGCGCGGCTTCGGACGGCCGGCCTTTGGTCGTTGTCGCCTCGTGGTCAACCGCTGGGGGCGACTCGTGCGCCGCTGCTTCCCGTTCTGAACGCCCAATCAATCGTTCACTAATTTCGATTTGAAACGTCTCAGGCTCGACGGCATGGCCGCCGGGCCTTTTTTGCCGAGCCGGACGGCCGCGATGCTTCCCTCATTTGCCTTTCCCAAGCTTTGGACTAGCATCCGGTATCCGGAGCAGGCTGGCGCCAAGCCGCCGCTCCAGTCGTCGGTCGCAAACGCGGCAGCGACGATCAGGGAGGAACGACATGGCCAGGAAAAGCACCGACGCGCCCGCCGTTGGCCGGCGTGGATTTTTGAAAGGCGCGGCCCTGTCCGGCGCCGCGGCGATCACCGCGACGGAAGCCAGGGCGATTCCCGCCCTGCCAAAATCGACGGTTTCGGCGACCTACCCCGGACCGACCCAAGTCGCCATGGAAACACAGCCGCCGAACCCCGATCCGGCGACGCAAACCTCGAGCGGCGGGGATTTCATGGTCGACGTGATCCAGTCGACCGGCATCGACTACCTCTTCATGATGTGCGCCTCGAGCTTCCGCGGCCTGCACGAAGCCGTCCTCAACCATGGCGGCAACAAGCCGGAAATCATCGTCTGCAACCACGAGGAAATCGCCGTCGCGATGGCGCATGGCTACGCCAAGATCGAGGGCAAGCCGCAGGCGATGATCTGCCACGGCGTCGTTGGCCTTCAGCACGCCGCCATGGGCATTTACAACGCGTGGTGCGACCGCGCGCCCGTCGTCACCCTCATCGGCAACATTCTGGAAGCGGACAAGCGTTTGCCCGGCGCGGAATGGGCGCATTCGGCGATCGATCCCGGCGCGCTCGTGCGCGACTTCACCAAATGGGATGACCAGCCGGCCTCGCTGCAACATTTCGCTGACTCCATGGTGCGCGCGGTCAAGATCGCCTCGACGCCGCCAATGGCGCCCGTGCTCGTTTCGCTCGACGCGGAGCTGCAGGAAAATCCGATCGAGAATCGCGAGAAGCTGAAAATCCCGAAGCTGACGGTGCAATTGCCGGCCATGGGCGATTCCGGCGCGCTCGCCGAGGCCGCCAAACAGCTCGTTGGCGCCGAAGCGCCGGTCATCATCGTCGATCGCATGGCGCGCACGCCGGCGGGGATGCCGCGCCTTATCGAACTCGCCGAAGCGCTGCAATGCGCCGTGGTCGATGTCGGCGGCCGCATGAACTTTCCCTCGCGGCATCCCCTCAACCAGACGTTCCGGGCGCGCGCGGTCATCGCGCAGGCCGACGTCATCATCGGCATCGAGGTCAATGACCTCTGGGGTCAGCTCAACGCGCACAGCGATCGCGTCGTGCGATCGAACCGGCCGGTCGCGAAGGCGACCGCCAAGACCATCACCATTGGCAACCGCGACATGCTGATCAAGGCGAACGATCAGGATTTCGGGCGTTATCAGGCGGTCGATCTGGCGATCAGCGGCGATGGCGAGGCGAGCCTGCCGATGCTCACCGAACTCGTGAAGAAATATGCCGACGATGGCCGCAAGTCAGCCTTCGCCGAGCGCGGCAAGAAGGTCGCGGCCGCCGGAAAAACCCTGCTGGACGCCAATCTGTCGAACGCGACAATCGGCTGGGACGCCAGCCCCATCACCACGGCGCAGATGTGCGCGGAACTCTACGCGCAGATCAAGGACGATGACTGGTCGCTGGTCGGCACCAGCGTTGGCATGACCTGGCCGCGGATGCTGTGGGACATGAAGAAACCTTACAGCTGGAACGGCGGCTCGGGCGGCGGCGGCGTTGGCTACAATGCGCCGGCGTCGCTTGGCGCGGCGCTGGCCAACAAGAAGCATGGCCGACTGACCGTCACGCTACAGGGCGACGGCGATTTCATGATGTGCCCGCAAACCCTGTGGACCGCCGCGCATCACAAGATCCCGATCCTCTACGTCATGCACAACAACCGGGCCTATCATCAGGAGTACATGTATCTCCAGGCGATGGCCGACCGGCACCAGCGCGGCGTGCGCAATACGCAGATCGGCACGACAATCATCGATCCCAATGTCGATTACGCCACCGTCGCGCGCGGGTTCGGCGTCTATGGCGAGGGGCCGATCAGTGATCCCAAGGATCTCGGGCCAGCGCTCAAGCGCGCGCTCGCGGTCGTGCGGCGCGGCGAACCCGCGCTGGTCGATGTCGTCTCCGATCCGCGCTAAGGGGCCAGGCATGAAACAGATCGTGACTTACGCCGCCGCCGGATTGGCGTTCGCGCTGGCCTGTCTCGCCGGCGCCTCGACCGCGTCCGCGGCTGGCGACGCCACCAAGGGCAAGGAGACATTCCTCGCCGTTGGCTGCTTCACTTGCCATGGCCGGGCGGGCGAGGGCGGAAGGTTGAACTACCCCGCGCCGCCGCTCGCGCAGTTGCAAATGCCCGTCGAGGGATTGCAGGTCTTCCTGCGCGATCCGCCCAACGACATGCCGCCTTATGTGAAGGAGGTTCTGTCGGACGACGAGATCGCCAATATCCACGCGTTCCTGCAATCGTTGCCGGGGCGCGTCGATCCCAAGACCATTCCGCTGCTGAACCCGTGACCGGCGCGTCGGGCGGCCCCGTTCAATCGAAGGGGTAATCGCCCGGCTCCTGCCTGTAGGCGTTCGCGACGCCATGAATGCCCGAGCGCAACATCGCCGCCCATGAATCGCGCGTCGTCGCACCGATGTGCGGCGAGGCGAAGAAATTGGGAACATCGAGCAGCGGATTGCCGTTGGCCGGCTCGACATCGAAGACATCGAAGGCCGCGCCGGAGATATGGCCGGTTTCGAGCCGCTCCTTCAGCGCCTTCTCGTCCACCATCGATCCGCGCGCGACGTTGATCAGCACCGCGCCGCGCTTCATCTTGTCGAGCACGGCGGCGGTGTACATGCCGATGGTCGTCGAGTTGCGCGAGAGATGAATGGTCAGCACGTCC
>CAISJZ010000138.1 GCA_903885755.1 uncultured Hyphomicrobiales bacterium
CGCCCCCGCGTCGGCGGCGTCGCGCGCGAAGGGCGTCAATGGCGCGCGGGCGTCCTCGAAGGCGCGCGCGATGGATTGATCGGCGGCGAGCGCCTCCGGCGCGACGATCTCGCGTGGATCGATGCGGGCGATCTCCGCGCCAAGACCCGCGGCGCCCGCCTGCGTCAGCGCGAAAGCGCCGGTCGAAATGTCGAGCGCCGCAATTCCGTAAGTCCATTCGTCGTCGCTTGCACGCGCGCGAGCAATGGCGAGCAGCACGTTGGCGCGGGCGGGATCGAGCAGCCGGTCCTCGGTGATGGTTCCGGGCGTCACCAGCCGCACCACGTCGCGCCGCACCACCGACTTGGGGCCGCGTTTGCGTGCTTCCGCCGGGTCCTCGAGCTGTTCGCAGACCGCGACGCGATGCCCAAGTGAGATCAGGCGTTGAAGGTAGTCGTCGGCGCGCTCGATAGGCACGCCGCACATGGGAATGTCGTCGCCTTGATGCTTGCCGCGCTTGGTCAGCACGATGCCCAGCGCCCGGCTCGCCACCTCCGCGTCGTGGAAGAACAGTTCGTAGAAATCACCCATCCGGTAAAACAGCAGGCAGTCCGGATTGTTGGCCTTGATCTCGATGTATTGGGCGATCATCGGCGAGGGGCGCGGATGATCGACGGCGGCCTCGGGCTTGCGTTGGGCCTGGTTCATCCGGGGAGGGTAGCAAAGGCGGCCCGCGGATGCACCGTGAACGCGGGCATTTGCACAGGCGATCGGCCCCTGTTGCCTGCATCTCTTCCCAATCGGCCCCACCGGGCGTAGCCTCCCCCCAACAAATCAAAGTTGGAGTTCCGGGATGAGACGCTTTCTGGGATTGCTGGCCCTGTTGGTCGCGGCGACGGGGCTGGCGCGCGCCGAGACCCTGAGCGACCAGCAATTGCTGGGGCGGCGGCTCTATCAGCAGTCCTGTGGCGTCTGCCACACCAGGCCCACGCTGCAGAGCCCGCTGTTCGGGCCGGCCCTGTCAAAAGCGACCTTCGCGCAGGGCGATGATCAGCCCCGGAGGCAGATCGCCAACGGATCGCCGAACATGCCCGGCTTCAAATACAATTTCACCGGCGAGCAGATCGACGCAATCGTGGCGTTCCTGAAGACCACGGATACCCCGCCCGCGAACCCGCCACAGGCCCAGCCCGCCGCCGCCAATTCTCAGCGTTGAGAGGGAGATTGTCCATGCGCGTCGTCGCCATTCTCGGGAGCGCCACGGCGCTCTCTGGACTCCTCTTCATGCTCGTCACGCCGGGCTTCGCCTCCGACGCCCTGCTGCATGGAGCCGTCAAATCGGCCGCTGGCGAGAACATGGGCGGCGTGACGGTGTCCGCCAAGGCCGAGGGCTCGACCATCACGACGACGGTTTATACGGACGACGCTGGCGAATATGTTTTTCCGCCGCTTCCGGCCGGAAAGTACAATGTCTGGGCGCAGGCGCTGACGTTCGAGACCGCGAAAGGCGGGGTCGATCTCGCGGCGATGAATGCCCGGGACTTCACGCTGAAGCCAATGACCGATTTCGTGCGCCAGTTGCCCGGCGATGAAATCCTCGCGGCCTTGCCAGACGAAGCGCCAGATGACGCGCGCATGAAGACGCTTGTGCGCAAGAACTGCACGGGCTGTCACACGCCGAGTTACCCGTTGCAACACAGGTTCGATGAGCAGGGTTGGAACGCCATTCTCAACACGATGAAGCAGATCAACGTGCTCGGTACATGGGTTCCGGAACGGGCGCTGAATGGCACGATCGACACGCACCAGAAGGAAATCGCCGCTTACCTTGCGCGTGCGCGTGGCCCCGGCGAAACCTCGATGCGTTTTCATCTGAAGCCGCGTCCCTCGGGCGAGGCCGCGCGCGTTGTCTATCGCGAATACGACGTGCCACTCGATCCGGATATGGGCCTGCCGTACAAATACCTCCCGCTGGATGGATCGGACTGGTCCCTTGGCACGGGCTCGCTGATGAACGGCGCGAACGGCGTTCATGACGCGCAACTCGATCTCGATGGAAACATCTGGTTCACGCAGGCCCTGCCGACGCGTACGACGACGATCGGCAGGATCGACGCCAGGACCGGCGAAACGAAAATCTTCAAGCTGGGCGAGCCCGGCGGTTACGCCAGCAATTCACACGGCATCATTCGCGATCCCAAAGGAAATTTGTGGTTCAACTCGCGTCCATCGGCGCCCAAGGGCCTGAAGCCCGCGCTCGTGAAGGTTGATCCCAGGACCGCGACCTTGACCAAATATGAGCCGCCGGAAGGCATGGCGGGCACGGCAGGATCGCTCGATTATGACGGCAAGGGACAGATCTGGGTGACCTCGCCCTTTGGCGCGTTGCGATTCGATCCTGTCGCCGAGAAGTTCCAGGAGTTCAATTCGGTCACGCCGAAGAACGACAATGGCGCGATACCGGTCTATGGGGTCGCCGCGGACCGCGACGGCAACGGCTGGTGGGCCGGCATGGCGCAGGATTTCATCGAGAGCGCCGATACGACGACCGGCAAGACCGCCGAGATGAAATTGCCGCCGGACGCCAGGGAACTCGCCTGGCTGACGCCGGACGAAAAAGCCTATTACCAGACCTACAAGCCCGTTGATTTCAATTCGCCCTTCCCGTGGGCGCAGGGGCCGCGCCGGATGGGGACCGACAAGACCGGGGATGTTCTGTGGGTCGCCGATTCCTTCGGCGGCAATTATGCGCGGATCGACACGAAGACGAGAGATGTGACAATCGTGCCGACGCCCGATCCCGACACGTTGCAGCCCTATCATGTGTCGGTCGACAGCCAACACCGCGCGTGGACCAACATGTGGAGCACCGACCGCATCACCAACTACGATCCGGTGGCGAACAAGTGGACGCTGTACGACCTGCCAACCCGCGGCACGGAAGCGCGCTACATCTCGGTGCTGGAACGGGCGGGCGAGTCGATGCAGGTCGTGGTCCCCTATTCGCGAGTGCGCAAGGTCGCCGTCATGACCTTCAGAAGCGAGGAAGACATCGCGCGACAAAAGCAAATGGCGGCGGGGCGGTGAAGCAACGTCCTCGGCCACGATCGCCTGTGATTTTATTCAATTGCGGCGCGATGTAATTACCTGCTATTAGGTAAAAATCCGCGATGGACTCTTGGAAGGGTTTTCAAGGCGGTTTAGGGTTTTGCGCGGTTCGCGTTGATCGGTTCGTTCATCATTTTTTTGCACATCGGTTACGGTGCGGGGAAAATAGAATGAACGATGTCAATCCGGAGCTCGAGCGCATGGTCGCTCAGCAGATCGCCGGTCGGGGGATCACGGATTCCCGCGTGATCGAGGCGATGCGCGTGGTTCCGCGCCAGCGGTTCGTCGATCAGGACGTGGTCGAGGACGCCTATTCCGACGCCGCGCTGCCGATGATGCAAGGACAGACGATTTCGCAACCCTACATCGTCGCGCAGATGGCGCAGGCCGCTGCTATCCAGCCGACCGACCGCGTACTGGAAATTGGCGCCGGCTCTGGCTATGGCGCGGCTGTTCTTGGCCGCCTTGCGGCGCGGGTCTGGACCATGGAGCGTGTGCCGCAACTGGCGCGTCGGGCTGGCGTCATCGTCGCCGAACTCGGCCTTTCAAACATCACCGTGCTGCGCGGCGATGGTTCCCTGGGCTGGGCGCCGGCCGCCCCGTTCGACGCGATTATTGTGACGGCGGCGGCGCCCGAGGCGCCAGACAGCCTGCGCAGGCAACTCGCGGTTGGCGGGCGCTTGATCATTCCGATCGGTCTCAAGGAAGGGCCGCAGCGGCTTGTCAGAATCCTGCGCAAGGACGCCATGAACTTCGAACAGGAAGACTTGGGCTCGGTCGCCTTCGTGCCTCTCATTGGCGAGCAGGGATTCAAAACTGCCTAGAACGGGCCGGCTTGCCGCCGGTCGCGACCCATGGGATGAACCGGGACGATTTTGTCCGGAATTCCTTGCATGACTTCGTCCGTTCCGACCGCTCTTGATTTGTGCCGCGCGCTCGTCCAGCGCCCGTCGGTGACGCCCTCCGACGCTGGCGCGCTGGGGCTGATCGAAAATACGCTCAAGACGGGCGGGTTCGCCACCCACCGCGTCGTCTTCAACGAAGCGGGCTGGCCGGACATCGACAATCTCTATGCGCGCGTCGGTTCGGCCGCGCCCTGCCTCGTTTTCGCTGGCCACACGGATGTCGTGCCGCCGGGCGACGCGACGAAGTGGCGATTCGAGCCGTTTTCAGCCGAGATCGCGGAAGGCATGATCTGGGGCAGGGGCGCGGTTGACATGAAGGGCGGCCTCGCCGCCGCCATTGCCGCGAGCCTTGCCTTTGTCGCGAGGCATGGCGTCCCCCGGAAGGGCTCGATTGCCTTTCTCATCACCGGCGACGAGGAAGGCCCGGCGGTCAACGGCACGGTCAAGCTGCTGGAATGGGCGAAGGCGCGCGGCGAGCGATTCGATCATTGCGTGCTGGGCGAGCCCACCAATCCCGAGGCGCTCGGCGACATGATCAAGATCGGTCGCCGGGGTTCGCTGACGGGGCGACTGATCGTTCATGGCCGGCAGGGCCACGTCGGCTACCCCCAACTCGCCGACAATCCGGCCCATCATATCCTGCGCCTTCTGACGGCGCTTCGCGGCACGCCGCTCGACGCGGGAACGCCGCATTTCGACGCCTCGAACCTCGAAATCACCACCATTGATGTCGGCAATCCCGCCACCAACGTCATCCCCGGCGAAGCGCGCGCGACATTCAATATCCGCTTCAACGATCTGTGGTCGCCGGACACGCTGGAGGCTGAAATCCGCCGCCGTGTCGCCAGCGTCGCGGATGGGGCGCGTTACGACCTCGCCTTCGACCCGACCAACGCGGTCGCGTTCCTGACGGCGCCGGGGCCCTTCGTCGATCTTGTGACCGAGGCGGTCGCGGTGGAGACCGGCCGCCGCCCGGCGCTCTCGACAACCGGCGGCACATCCGACGCGCGTTTCATAAAGGCATTCTGCCCGGTCGTTGAATTCGGCCTTGTCGGCAAGACCATGCATGCGGTCGACGAGCGCGTCGCGATTTCGGAGCTTGAAAGCCTGACCGCGATCTATGGGCGCATTCTCGAGGCCTATTTCGCCTGATCGCCCGGCGAACAGGCATTTCACGTTTTCCGAGGCGTGGGTCGCCGCAAATTTGCGCTTTCCTGTTTATTAAGACTAAAGTCTAATTCTGGGGGTCGAGCCACCGCGAATCAGTGGAGGGCCTTATGATCCTAGCCGCCGATGAAGTTGTCCGGTCTCTTGGTGGGACCTGGGAATTGCTCCAGCGCCGCCGCCAGGGCCTGCGCCAGTTCAACTACAGCGACGCGGGACTTTTGCGCAGCTTTGCCGCGATCGCCCTGTGTGCGCCGGCCTTCGTGACCCTTCTGGCGGCGGAGCGGGCGCGAGCGGGTCTGCTTTTGCCGGAGGCGAGCCTGTTCGAGGACGCCAGCCCGGTCTGGACGGTCATCGTGAAGCTGGCGGCGATCTGGCTCGCGACGCCGCTGGTCGCCTGCGCCTTCACGCGCATGCTTGGCATCGGATCGCGTCTTGGCGGTTTTCTCATTGTTGGCAACTGGTCGAGCGTGCTGGCCTGCGCCTTCGCCGCCGTACCCTCGCTGTTTTTCGCGCTGGGCCTCGCGACACCGGAACTGGCCGATCTCTACGCCTTCGCGGCGATGGTTCTGATCGCGCATCTGCGCTGGTTCACCATCAGGGAATCGCTTGGCGTATCAAGCGGTCTGGCGGCGCTGATCGCCGTTGTCATCCTCGTCGTCGAGAGTTCGGTCGGGGCCTTCGTCGCCTAATAATCCACGCGCAGCAGATAAAGCCCCTGCGGCGGCGCCACCATGCCGCAGCGCGCCCGGTCGCGCGCGTCGAGCGCGGCGCGCAGATCGGCGGGGCTCCACTTGCCGCCGCCGACATGCTCCAGCGAGCCGACAATGGAGCGCACCTGCCGGTGCAGGAAGGATCGCGCCGAGGCGAAGACGCGCACCGCGTCGCCCTCGCGCGTCACGTCGAGCCGGTCGAGCGTACGCACGGGCGAGTCCGCCTGACATTCGCTGTCGCGGAACGTCGAAAAATCGTGATTGCCGAGCAGCAGTTGCGCCGCCTCGTGCATGGCCCGGTCGTCGAGACGCCGCTTGATGTGCCAGGCCTGTCCGCGGCCGAACGTCAGGGGCGCTCGGCGGTCGCGGATTTCATAGACATAGTGGCGCGCGAGCGCGGAAAACCGCGCCTCGAAATCATCGGCCACGCGCTCGGCGGCGAGCACCGCGATCAGCAGCGGCTGCAGATGCGCGTTCATGCCATCGCGCACCACGTCGGTGCGCCATTCCCTGTCGAGATCGACATGGGCGACCTGTCCCAGCGCGTGAACGCCGGCGTCCGTGCGCCCCGCGCCATGCACGACGAGACGCTGGCCGCACAGGCGCTCCAGCGCCTCTTCCAGCGCCTGCTGCACGGATGGGCCGTTGGTCTGACGCTGCCAGCCGACGAACGGGCTTCCGTCGTATTCCATGGTGAGTTTGTAGCGGGGCATTGCGTGCTTTTAGGGCATGGGCAGGGCAATGGGAAACACCGGCGATTTTGCCATCCGCCCCAGCGCTGATAGCTTGCGCGACCCATTCAGGAAACGCCGGGAATCCCATGACACGCGTCGCCGTCACCATTCCGTATTTCGACTTCTTTCCCGAGATCAAGGCGGAGCTGCTGGTCGCCTATCCCGGCGCCAAATTTCCCGAAAGCCGCGCGCGCCTGAGCGAGGACGAACTCATCGCCTATCTCAAGGGTTATGACGCCGCGGTCATTGGTCTTGATCGCTTCACCGAAAAAGTCTGCGCCGCGCTTCCCGAACTGAAGGTCGTGTCGCTCTGTTCGGCGGGGGTCGATCACATCGATCCCGCCATCCTCAACCGGCACGATATCAAGATGTGGTGGGCCGCGGGCATCAACAAGGTCTCGGTCAGCGAACTCGCGGTCGCCTATATGGTGATGACCGTCCGCCGCGTGCATTTCTTTTCCTCGATCCTCTATCGCGGCGAATGGAAGGGCCCGGTCGGCTTCGGCGCCGATCTGCGCGGCAAAACCGTCGGCATTCATGGCCTCGGCCATATCGGCAAGGAAGTCGTCAAGCTCTTGCAGCCCTATGGCGTCAAAATCCTCGCCTGTGACCGCGTCAATATCTCTGGCTTCTGCAAGGAATATGGCGTCGAGGTTGTATCCTTCGACGATC
>CAISJZ010000139.1 GCA_903885755.1 uncultured Hyphomicrobiales bacterium
AGTATTACTGGCGCATCACGCCCTGGGTCATGCCCTGCTTCACGGCGGTGCCGCCGCGCGGCGACTATCCGATGCATGGCCACTTCTGGGTGCCGATCGACGACGAGAACTGCTGGGCCTTCAGCTATGACTACCATCCGACGCGGGCGCTGACCGCCGAGGAGCGCGGTCATATGAAGAAGGGCTTTGGCGTTCACTCCGAGAACATCCCCGGCACCTATCGTCCGGCGGCGAACAAGGACAACGACTACCTCATGGACCGCGAGGCGCAGCGCAGCGGCGCCGAATACAGCGGCATCAAGGGCATCGCGGTTCAGGATGGTTCCCTGCAGGAAAGCATGGGGCCGATCATCGATCGCACGAAGGAAAACCTCGTGGGTTGCGACAACGGCATCATCATGGCGCGCCATCGCCTGATGCGCGCCGCCAAGGAGCTCCGCGAGAAGGGCGCGACGCCACCCGGCGTCGATGTCGAGCATCAGAAGATCCGTTCCGCGGCGACCTTGCTGCCGCGCGACGAACCCTTCAAGACCGGCGCCGCCGAGGCGCTCAAGGCCAGGAAGGGCGTGAAACAGGTATCGGTCTGAGCGGAGCGGACTGATACCTCTGGGGGCGGCGCGCATTCGGGGGAATGCGCGCCGTTTCCATTTGCGCCGCCCTGCCTCCGGGTTACGATAGGTCAGGGAGAGACGCCATGAACCTGACCGCCATCACCTTCGATCTGTCGCCGCGAGGGTTCGCCACCATCACGCTCAACCGGCCCGACCGCGGCAACGCGCTCAATCAGGCGGCGATCGACGAGATCGGCGAGCGCTTTGTCTATTGTTCGATGGCGAAGGCGGTTCGCGTCGTGGTTCTGCGCGGCGCGGGCAAGCATTTCTGCGCCGGCGCCGACCTTGGCGGTCGCGGCGTCGAGACACAAGCGCCAAAATTCACCCTCGCGACCATGATGGAGGCGGTCGATCGCTGCACGAAGCCGACCATCGCCGCCGTGCATGGCGCGGCGATCGGCGGCGGCCTCGCGCTGGTCTCCGCCTGCGATGTTGTTCTCGCGACGCCCGAGGCCTTCTTCTCGATTCCCGAGGTGCGGCTCGGCATGGCGCCGTCGCCCGTGCTTGCGGCGCTGTTTCTGCGCGCGACCGGCTATCGTCACTTCCGCCGTTACGGTTTTTCCGGCGAGCGATTTTCCGCCGCGCGCGCCGTGGAGATGGGATTTGTCAGCGAGTTGCATCCCGCCGAAGGTCTCGACGCCGCGGTTGCGGCCATCGCCGACGCCATGCAGCGCGGCGCGCCTGGCGCCATCGCGGAACTCAAGGCCCGCGTCGCGGAATACGACATGCCGCCCGCGTCAAAACTCTATGCGCCGGACTCGCGCGACGCCAAGCATGTGCGAACGGTGGAGGCCGAGGAAGGCGTCGCGGCCTTCAAGGAAAAGCGCGATCCCGCGTGGTACAAGGCGTGATAGCGGCGACTCCTTCTCTGGCTCGCGGGAGAAGGTAACCCTCGCGATAGCGAGGGCTGGATGAAGGCGGAAGTTTATTACCTTACAGGCCAATTATAATCGGCCTAGTCTGGGGATCGCCACACGTCCTTCCGATCGGATTGGCCTATCGCATCAGCAATTGCCTTAATTGCTTGAGGAAATGATGTATTCAATAATTCCGCTGCCGCTTGAGGTGATCCATCCTTGGAGTAAGTCCGAACAATTTGGAAACGCTTCAATAGCCTTAATGCAATTCCTTCAATCTCTCCCCCGTTGTCAACTTTCGCGTGAAACAAGATTACCCAATCAGATATACCGCCATAGGCGCCTTGGCGAAGTGCGCGACTTCGAGTGTCGACATCGGTCGTCGTGCCAATTTTTATAAGGCGCGCCGAGCGAGACCCCGCGACGTAGACATAACCCGGAGAATGATGACGCTGTTGATATGCAAGGTTACTCGTCCGACATTGAGCGCAATGTCCGGAGCGTGTTCTAATTCGATGACCATATTTTTCGCATGGCGCGCCCAAAACAACTTTTAGGCCGGCAG
>CAISJZ010000140.1 GCA_903885755.1 uncultured Hyphomicrobiales bacterium
AACCGGACGACATACTTCTTAACGGCGATTTCTTTCCCGGCCACGAATCACCTCCGCGATAAATCATTCGCGTAGTGATTCAGAAAAATGCCTCAATTTCAATGACGCGAGGCACTAGTTTTTCATATCCTTGTCGAGGCCGCAGGCGATCGACGCGATGCGTCGGCGCGCGTCCTCGTTTTCGCCGGGAAATTCGGCCAGCGCGCGCAGCAGCACGAAGCCTTCCCGTGTTGGCGCCACGATTCGCAGTTCCCGCGGTAGTTCGTCCTCGCTGTCTTCCGCCTCGACATCGTCGAGTTGCGGCTGCGTCAGCAACAGCACCTCGAGGCGGCCGCGCGTCGCGCTGCGATCTGTCATCGAATAGAATATGTCGCCGAAGCGCGAATGAAACGACATCAACATCAGCGATTCCGGCGCCAGATTGGCGCGCAGGCGGACCGGCCCCTGCGACAGGTCGTACCGGCAAACGCCCTGGGCCAGGGCAGGGTCGTCGAATGGCGCCTCGCCGACGCCCGGCGTCGCGCGCGTCAACAGAGTGGTCTGGTGAAGCGGCGCGACGGCGCTCACGCGCGCGAATGAATCTCTTGGCGCCAGCCGAGGCATGGCGAGGATCGACACGATGTGCGTGATGCCGGCGATGACGACAATCGCGGCGGCCCAGGGCAGGGCGCCAACCAGCGCATCGAGCGCCCGTTCATGAAATCGGGGCGCGCTCATGCGCACCGTCCGCGCTTGACCGAAGGCATCAGGCTGGCGTCGAGCGCGTTCGAGGAGGCGCTGAGCACGGTGTCGTAAAGGCGCAGCAGCAGGACGAACGGCTGTCCCGGCGCGATCGGCAGCCAGTTTCCCGGGCGCGCCTGGGTGGCGACCTGGATGAAGAAATCTCCCGCGCCATCGCGAGTGACCTCCGAAGAGGTAAAGCCATGCTTGCGTGTCTTGGTGTCGATCAGCCGACCCTCGGGCGTCAGCGCCGTCAGGGTCCAGAACCGCGCGGTTGGCGTCGCGCCACCGATTGTGAACTCGCAGGCCGGGTCGAGCGGCGCGCCCTGATCGTCATTTTTCGCGATGAAACTCACGCCCTCGGTGAGACCGAGCGGCATTTCTCCACTGCGCGAGCGTGTCGCGCGCGAATAGGGATCGGCCTCGCGGGCGCCGGCCTTCGGCCAGCCGGTCCAGGCTCCGGCGTGAATCGCGCCAAAGCCCAGACTCCGCTCGACCGCCATGTACGTGCCGGCAAGGCCAAGCGCGACGCCGAGGGCGACAACAATCAGGGATTTGAGGACCAGAACCAAGTCGGTGGGCTCGGCGATACGACGAAATGAAATCCGGTTTGCACCGTCGCGACGATCGATGCAAGCCGGTGGGCCTCAGTCAGCCTTGACGGGCTTGCCCAGGGTCGCGGCTTCCCGCGCGCCGCCGCTGATTGTTGCGAAGGCGTTGGTCGGCGCGCCGAGGGTTTCGGCGCGCTTCTCGCGTTCGACGGATCGGATCATGTCCTCGATGCCCTGCAGCGCCTCGCCAGTCTTCTTCGACAGGGTCGTGGGCCGCTGCGGCCCGCCAAGACCGCCGCCGCCGCCGGAACTGGCGACCGTCGCGTCCTTGCCCGGCGCATCATCCTCGATGCCGTAAGGATTCTTCAGCTCAATGCCCTGATGCGCATAGACCATGATGTCGTGCCAGGCCTGCGCCGGCAATTGTCCGCCCTGCAAGCCGTTGGTGGGCGAGTTGTCGTCGTTGCCGAACCAGACCGAGCCCACGTAATTGCCGGTGAATCCATTGAACCAGGCGTTGCGCGATTCATTGGTCGTGCCGGTCTTTCCTGCGACCACGACGCCCTCGAGCGCGGCGCGTTTCCCGGTGCCCTCGGTGACGACATGTTTCAGCAGCGTGTCGTTCATTTCCGCGATCTTGTCGGCGGGGATGACCTGCTTGTGGGGCTGGCCGTCGCGTTCGCGGCGATAGATCACGTCGCCGCGAGAATTGCGCACCTCGATGGCGGCAAAGGCCGGCGCCCACTTGCCACCGTTGGCGAAGACGGCGTTGGCGGAAACCATGTCGACCATCTTGACGTCGTCGGCGCCCAGCGGCAGCGACGGGGTATCCTCGAGCGGGGTATGGATCACGCCCATGGCGCGGGCGGTTTCGACGATCTTGGCGCGGCCCGCCTTCGCGGCGATCCAGTCGCCGGGATATTTGTTGGCGGGGAATTGCGCGCGGCCGATCTGCACCGACAGCCAGGCGGCGACGGTGTTGAGCGAGCGCTCCAGCGCCACGACCATGGGCATTGTGCCAGCGCCCGCGCCGCCGAAATTGTGCGGACACCAGTTGCCGATGCAGATCGAGGCGCCGTTGACGGTCGTGTTGGCGTGAAACTTTCCGGTCAGCACGGCGCTGAGATAGACGAACGGCTTGAACGAGGAGCCGGGCTGGCGCGCGGCGTTAACGGCGCGATTGAACTGGCTGCGGCCATAATCGCGCCCGCCAACCACGGCGTGAACGAGGCCGGTGGGGTCGGCGATCATCGTGGCGGCCTGGGTCGCGTGATATTGATGGCCGAACTGGCGCAGGGCGTCCTCGATCACCGTTTAAGCCCGGCGCTGGATGTTGATGTCGAGGCCGGTTCGAACCGTCAGAACGCGGTCATTGCCGAACTTGTTCTGCTCCGAGAGTTGCCGGATTTCATCATAGGCATAGTCGAGATACCAGTCGGGGCTCACGTCGCGCTTGCGGTCGACGGGCGTCGCCGGATTGCGACGCGCCGCGTAAACCTGGCCCTCGGTCATGAAGCCGGCGTCGACCATGTTCGACAGAACGTCGTTGGCGCGGGCGCGCGCGGCGGGCAAATTGATGTGCGGCGCGTATTTCGTCGGCGCCTTGAACAGTCCCGTCAGCATCGCGGATTCGGCGAGCGACACGTCGCGCACGTTCTTGCCGAAATAGAATTCGGCGGCGGCCTGTACGCCGAAGGTGCCGCCGCCCATGTAGGCTCGGTCGAAATAGAGTTTGAGAATCTGCCGCTTGGTCAGATGGAATTCGAGCCAGGCGGCGAGAAACGCCTCCTTGATCTTGCGCTCCAGCGTGCGCTCGTTCGACAGGAAGAGGTTTTTCGCCAGCTGCTGGGTGATGGAGGAGCCGCCCTGCACCACGCCCGAGGAGCGCGCATTGACGGTCAGCGCGCGGAAGGTGCCGATGGGGTCGATGCCGAAATGCTCGTAGAAGCGCCGGTCCTCGGTGGCGAGCGCGGCCTGCACGAGATATTCCGGCAGCTGTTCGAGGGGCACCGAATCGTCGTGCTTGATGCCGCGGCGGCCGACCTCGGCGCCATATCGGTCGAGGAAGGTGACGGCGATATCCTGCTTTTTCAGCCAGTCCTCGTCCGAGGTCTCGCGAAATGCGCCCTGCGCCAGCGCCAGCACGACCACCGCGCCGCCGAGGCCAAGCGTCAGCCCCTCGCAGGCGAGCTCCACGCCGAGCTTCTTGAGCCCGCCGACATAAAACCGGTCCATGAAAGCGGCAAACCGGTCATAGCCACGCCGGGTCGACTGGCCGCTCTCGTACATCGACGAGTTGACCCAGGCGTCGAAGGCCCAGAACGCCCGGGCCGTCCGCTGCCAGAAGGAGGACTTGTTGAACTGTTCGAACATCGGGACCTGAATGGGCCCGGCCAGGCCGGGCATTCCTTAACGTCATGTTAACACGCTTGACGAGCCCCGCGCG
>CAISJZ010000141.1 GCA_903885755.1 uncultured Hyphomicrobiales bacterium
AAGAGCGCTCGCGTTCCTGCGCCTCGCGTCAATAAGGCTTATGCTCAGAAAGCTATGCAATCCAGCATGATCTCTCCGGACAGACACTAAGCGTTTCAAGCATTGTTTGAGTTGCGTTTGCCAAATTGGCGATTGATTGGGTGGCTGCCGGGGCTCGTCACAGCAGCCGGAATGGCGGCCTGCGCGGGTGGGTGGAAGTCAGCCGACCGGTCAGCGCCGCTTCTAAAGAGCAAGAAGAGGCCCACAAGCAAGAAGGCGATACCTTCGAAATATATGCACAACAGATACGGATTGCTGGTGAAAAGGATAAAGCCAACCATTTGCGGATACCTTAGGCCGATTCCCAGCGTGGCGGCGGTGGCCACAAACGATCCGCTTCCCATCGGGAAAAATATAACCCACCAAGGGCGAAGGTTTACGTCGGCCAACCTGCGAATTGTCGATGAAACAATAAATACCATCATCATCGCTATCGTCAGGTCCTGTATCGCGCGAACTCCTGCGGCCAGCGAATTAAGCGGCGGCTGTTGACGCAGCGCAGCTAGCGACGTGAAAGTCGTTCCAAAATAAATACTCGCCGCTGTAATGCCGGAATATAGCGCGACCGCGAGCGCCACATGCAGCGCGAATCTGCCGCGACCTATATTTTCTGCCCTTGGCGCGATTCTATTCATTAGCAGCAGAACGGGGTTTTTTTCGGCTGCATCTGTATGAGGCAGCGCGAGTAGCAAGCCGAATGCCAACTCGATCCAAATGGAAGCAATTGACCATGGGGAGACCGTAGCGAGTGTCACCATGGGGACGGCTGCGATAGCGAATGATAAAAGCAGCACCAGAGGCGCGTAAGGAAATATCATGAGCCAAGCGCCCGAAAGCCCAATGTCGCGCAAACGGCCGAGCGTAATGACGGCAAGCGCGGCACCGGCTAGCGCCACGCCGGCCAGCATGAGTAACGACCGAAGAAACATTCGAGCGATGCCTGCTCCAGGATCTGGACTGGCACCAAATGAGGCCACTCCCGCAAGACCAGCGATGTATGGCAGGATAAAGATCGAGGCGCAGATCGCGACCAGCGCGACAAGATAGGGAATACGGCCCGTGCGATTACAATAGGTCAATAAAAGGCCCATTTCCTACTCCGTCGCATACCGGGTGTTTCCCGCGGCATTGATGTGACAGACGGACGTGAATAAATGCTCACCAATTCAGCGGCGCCGGGTCATTGGAGCCACGCGAACCAAACCGACGCAATCCTAGGGTTACCGGCAGGCATTGGTTGCAAGCCCGGAACTCCTGATCTCTGAGGCAACCGAACACAATTAACGTTGGGGTAATTTGCTGGTGGTAATTTGATCAGATGTTTTTTTAATACCGGGGCTCACGATGTCTTTTGGTCAACGAGGCGTTAATCGTGGGCAAGAGCGCTTTGCTAGAGTGGCCGCCGTCAGAGTCGGCGGTGCTGCTCCGACAAATCGGGCGCCGTCCAAGACACCCGACGACGACGACACCCTAAGCAAGTTTTTTATTCCGGGTTTTGCCGTAATCGCGCTGGTCGCCCTAGCGAGCATTGGCTATGAAATATACGGTAAGTTACCGTCGGAGGCCGAACTATCGGCAATCAATGGCCTCTATCTCGTCTCGGCCGAACAGATAAACAAAGTACTCGACGAGACGCCGCTTCCGAAGGAAGTGTTCAGCGACAATGCCGCAACCGCGAAGCATTGGCGCGCAAATTCCACGACCTCGATGTGGTCTCTACAGAATCGCGATCTTCACAATAACGACCTTCAATATCTGCGGCTGAGCGCTACGACGGTTGTCGAAGGTAAAGGGATACGTATCAAATATGATGTTCTCCCACCGGAGCAGCCTGTATCCTTCAATGTTTCTCTGGGCGTCACCGCGACGAGTGCCTTTGCCGATTACTATAAGGCTGGATTGGAGGAGCAAATTCAATCGAAAATGACCAAACGCGCATTTTCCAAAACGAATATTTACCCGGCATTTCTGAAGTTAGCGGCGGCCATGCCACAGATAGCCAAGGATAACATAAGCGCTCTTGATGACGAGAATGCGGGGCGGACGGGTTCCAGAAATCGGTGATCGCCGAAAATCGAGGGCCACCCACTTCGATGCAATTCTTTACATCCTGCCGTGAGCGCCAGCCAACCCACAAAATCAGCGCCTGAACAATATGGGTGAGCGGTTTTTAACGATAGCGACCAACGAACCTGAATTCGCTCAAATTTGAGATAACTTGTTTGAGTGGCGCATATACAGTGGCGTTAATCTGGCTTTGTTTACAGAATTGGGGTCGCGACAAACATGGCTATTTCAAAAATCATTTCAATTGGAATGTTGACTCTTCTTTCGATCGGCGCGGCGGGTAGCGCGCGCGCCGAATCGACCGCCAAATCAGGCTTCGCCGAGGTAAAATCGACGCAAGGCCTGACCGCAACGGTCGAGCAGGAAAAGCGCGCGGCGACCACGTCGGATCCATCGCCAGCGACACCAGCCAATGCAACGTTGCCAGCACCGATGCGGGGTCATAACGGCGTGCGACCGACGCGAACAATCCAGATCGAAAGCAGCGGGTCGCGCGTTTCCTATTTCAACGGGCGATTCATGTGGTCTGTGTCCAACTCAGCGATGACGATCCGCCACTAACCGCTCGCGGCATCGGTGCGCAGCCTACTCCCGAAATATATCGGCCGCGTAAACGGCCGGACGGGAGGGGGCGTCCGTGGAGCCGGCTTCGCCGCGTTGATCGCGGCCATTGCATTTTGCGGGACTTCGATCTCGCCAAGGCGCCCACGCCCAGCCCTACCCCAGCCAGACCATCCATATCGGAGTTCCCGCGCCGCCGCGGCGGCATGGCCGACATCGCCGCGCGCGTATTCTCGCAGAACATGATGCTGAAAACCGGCATTGCCGTCATCGCTGAAACGCGAGATCAGAATGTCGCCGATTGCCGCATCGCGACGTAAACGGACAAGTCGCTGACTTCGGCTTTTGAAACACAGGCGGACATTCCCCGCCCTCGCCCGCCCTCGACGGCGCGGCGTCGACCATGTTCAGACCGGGCCGCGACAGGGCTTCGATTCGCCCCTCTGGCCCGGGCCTTGTATAGTTGGCGCCAGATGACGGCGACTGGAGCAGTTCCATGGACGACACCCAGACCCAGCCCCGGAACGATGCGGCGCCGGTTCCCAACCTCGCCCTCGCCATTCGCCGGGCCCGCATCGACGTCGCGCAGCATTCCGAGGCGGTGGCCGAATTGCGCGGCGCGGAGACCGCGCGGCTCGAAATGCTTGGCGAGGCGCTGAAGCCGGTGCTGGCCCAGGTGCCGGCGCAGATCGATCTTTTCGACGTCGGCCTGACGCCCGGCGAAAAGCCGCGCTACTTCATCGACATGCTCGGTTTCGTCGAGATGGGCCGCGACCGGCGCACCTACCGCTTCCTGCAGGACACGCGGCATGGGCGCGTCACCATCGCGGACAGCGAAAAAACCGATGACATCGTCGAGGCCGTGACCGCCTATATCGCGCGCCGCCTTGTCGAGCGCGAACAGGCGCTGGCCTCCGACCAGACCGTCGAACAGGCGGCGCGGGCCTTCGCGGCGGGCGCCCCATCGACGGTCAAACCCGCCGAGGGCGAAAAGCCGGAGGCGGCGACGCCATTGCTCACGGAGACCGCCGCCGAACCGCGCAAGCGCGGCAAGGGGCTCTTCGCCACCACCCTGCTGTCCACGATCGAATTGCTGGGCTCGATTGTCCTTTTCGCGACGCTGGCCGGCCTCGGCTATTTCCTCTGGACCGTCGGCATCCACCAATGGGCGATCTGGAGCCAGACCTGATCAGGGCTTGAGCGCGATCGGGCCGAGATCGACGATATCGTCCGACCCGAGCGCCAGGCCGCGCGCCCGCGCCTCGATGGACCAGCCCTCGCCCTTCGGCTCGATCCGGTAGAGATGATAGCCGGCGAGATGCCGCGTCGTCCCGGGCACGGCGGACGCCGAGCGGACCCCGATGATCGGCACGGGACCCCGCGGGCCGGGAATGCTGGTCGCGTGGGTCCGGTGGTTGTGACCGTGGACGATGAGTTCGGCTCCATGGGTCGCGATGACCTTCTCAAACCCCCGCACATTGCGAAGGCCGCGGCCCGGCGTCGCGCCGCCGCGCCATGGCGGATGGTGGATCATCACGACGCGCATGAGCCCGCGCGCCCGCGCCTCGTCGAGCACCTTTCCCAGCCGCGCGAGCTGCCGGTCGCCAACCCGGCCCGAGGCGAGAAACGGCGCCGTCGGCACGGCGGAATTGACGCCGATGAAAGCGATGCCGCCGCGTTCGCGCAGATAGGGCCAATACTCTCCCCCGCCCCGGTCATCGCTCATCCAGTCCGCGAAGGTCGAAGACACCAGCGGAACGGCGGAACGGACATAGGCGTCGTGGTTGCCGGGCACGAAACTGACGTGATGAGGATCCCCAAGCGACTTGAGCCAGTCCGCCGCTGGCGAAAATTCGGCCGGCAGGGCAATGTTGAGAGCGTCGCCAGTCATCATCACGTGATCCGGCTTCTGCGCCCGCAAATCCGCGACCACCCGCTCCAGAACCGCCATGTCGTGAATGGACCGGCGGCGGCGCCAGTTGAGGTAGCCGGTCAGGCGTTTGCCCATGAGGTCGCGCGGCCCGAGTTTCGGCATCGGGCCAAGGTGCGGGTCGGACAGATGGGCAATCAGAATGGTCACGCGCGTCATGTCGCCGGATGCGATTGCCGGGTCAAGAGCCAGGGCGCCGATACCGATATGGCGCGCCGCGTGCTAGCCTGCGTTCGACGCGGGTTCAACCGCGCGATCATTTGACGAAAACGCGCCGTGGGGGCCTCATGAAGTTCCGATTTTTTTCCATCGCGACCGTGATGTGCGGCCTCGCCACGCTGGTGGGCGCGACCCTTGCCCGCGCCGACGCGCTCGACGACCTTCTCAAGGCCGGCGTCATCCGCATCGCCGTGCCCGTCGACTATCCGCCCTTTGGTTCGGCTGGCGCCGACATGCAGCCCAAGGGCCTCGACATCGACATGGCCAATTTCATCGGCAAGGAACTTGGGGTGCGAACCGAACTCGTCGGCGTTTCCAGCGCCAACCGCATTCCCTACCTGCAATCCCGAAAGGTCGACCTCGTCATCTCGACGCTGGGCAAGACGCCCGAGCGCGACAAGGTCATCGACTTCTCGACCCCCTATGCGCCGTTTTTCATGGGCGTTTTCGGCGCGAAGACGGAAACGGTCGGCAAGCCCGAGGACCTCGCGGGCAAGACCATCGGCGCGACCCGCGGGGCGCTGGAAGAACAGGAACTCTCTAAAATGGCGCCGGCCTCCGCGACGATCAAACGCTTCGAGGACAACAACGCCACCGTCGCCGCCTATGTCTCCGGGCAGGTCGATATCTTCGCCTCCGGCAACGCCGTCGCCGCCGTCATCGCGGAACGCTATGGCGATCGCGCGCCGAATCTCAAGTTCGTCATCAAGAACAGCCCCTGCTACGTCGGCCTGAACAAGGACGAGCCGCGCCTGTTGCAAAAGGTCAACGAGATCATCGCCCGGGCGCGCGCCAGCGGCGAGACCGCGGCGCTCTCCGAAAAATGGCTCAAGGCCCCGCTGCCGCCGGAATTTTGACCCCCGGCAATGGTTCCGGCATGAACATTGCTGCCTTCCCCCTGATCATTGATTGCCAATGGAGACGACCATGAAGCCCGCGATTTCCTCATTCGCCGCCTTTTTCGTGGGCGCCCTCGCGCTCGCGGGCGCAACGGCGGCCTCCGCCGAGGCCCTCGACGACATCATGGCGTCAAAAGTGCTCAAGGTCGCCGTGCCGCAGGATTTCGCGCCCTTCGGTTCCGCCGGGCCCGACCTCAAGCCCGTCGGCTATGACATCGACACGGCGAACCTGATCGGCGCCGCGCTTGGCGTGAAGGTGGAAATCATCCCCGTCACCAGCGCCAACCGCATTCCCTATCTGCAAACCAAAAAAGCCGATCTCGTCATTTCCAGCCTCGGCAAGAATCCCGAGCGCGAGAAGGTGATCGACTTTTCCAGCGCCTACGCGCCGTTCTTTTCCGGCGTCTATGGCGTGAAGGATCTCGCCGTCGCTTCCGTCGGCGATCTCGCGGGCAAGACCGTCGGCGCGACGCGCGGCGCCATCGAGGAGCAGGAGATCACCAACACCGCCCCCTCGACCGCCACCGTCAAGCGCTTCGAGGACAACAACGCCACCATCGCCGCCTTCGTATCGGGCCAGGTCGATCTGATCGCCACCGGCAACACGGTCGCCGCCGTGATCGCGGAACGGTCGACGGCGCGGCCGCCGGTGCTCAAGTTCGTCATCAAGGACAGCCCCTGCTTCGTTGGCCTCAACAAGGAAGAGCCGAAGCTGCTGGCCAGGGTCAACGAAATCATCGCCAAGGCGAAAGCCGACGGCTCGCTGGAAAAGATTTCCCAGAAATGGCTGAAGGCGTCGCTGCCGGCCGGCTTCTGATCGCGATCGTCAACCGCCGGAGGCCGGGCCGCTGATCTACAAACTCGCATTCGCCGATCTGCTGCCCTACTGGGGCGAACTCGCGCGCGGGCTCGTCTTCACCATCATTCTGACATTCGTCTCGACCATCGCCGGCATCGCGGTGGGCACGTGCGGCGCCTCGGCCCGCGCCTTCGGGCCGCGCTGGCTGGCGGCGATCGTCGCGGCTTACGTCGAACTCATCCGCAACACGCCGTTCATCGTGCAATTGTTCTTCGTCTTCTTCGGCCTGCCCGCGGCCGGCCTGAAAATGACGGAAACGCAGGCGGCCTTTCTCGCCATGACCATCAATCTCGGCGCCTATTCCACCGAGATCATTCGCGCCGGCATCGAGGCGACCCCCAAGGGCGTCATCGAGGCTGGCGTCAGTCTCGCCATGACGCGATTGCAGGTGCTGCGCCATTGCGTATTGAAGCCGGCGTTCCAGAAAGTCTG
>CAISJZ010000142.1 GCA_903885755.1 uncultured Hyphomicrobiales bacterium
GATCCGCGCGGCGAGCGTCTCGACATCGTCGAATTCCATCCGGCCTGGCATTGGCTGATGGGCAAAAGCGCCGCGGCCGGCTTGCGCGGCTCGACGTGGGAAGGCGGATCGCACGTGGCGCGCGCCGCTCGCGTGTTCATGGCCTATCAGGCCGAGGCCGGACACATGTGTCCAATCACCATGACTCACGCGGCGGTGGCGGCCTTGCGGGTCGATCCGCGCCTTGCAGGGGCGTGGACGCCGAAAATTCTTGATCGCTCCTATGATCCCGCCTTTCGCCCATGGTTCGAGAAAAGCGCCGTGACCATCGGCATGGGCATGACGGAGCGTCAGGGCGGCACCGATGTCCGCGCCAACACCAGCATGGCGACGCCCCGTGGCGATCATTATGAAATAACCGGCGCGAAATGGTTCATGTCCGCGCCAATGTGCGACGCCTTCCTCGTGCTTGCCCAGGCCGCTGGCGGACTGACCTGCTTTCTGATGCCGCGCTTCAGGCCAGATGGCGGCGTCAACGCCATCCATTTTCAACGATTGAAATCCAAGCTTGGCAATCGGTCGAACGCATCTTCCGAAGTCCAGTTCAATTCGGCTTTCGCCGAGCGCGTTGGCGCGGAGGGCTCTGGCGTTCGCACAATCATCAACATGGTGCAATTGACGCGCGTTGATTGCGTCATCGCCTCCGCTGGGCTGATGCGACTCGGGCTGGCGCACGCGGTCCATCACGCGCGTCGCCGAAAGGTCTTTGGCAAGCGCCTGATCGACCAGCCCGCGATGCGGGCGACGCTTGCCGATCTCGCGCTCGACGTAGAGGCGAACACCGCGCTTGCGATCCGGCTGGCGCGCGCGTTCGACCGGTCCACAAGCGATCCGGACGAAGCGGTCTATGCGCGCATGTTGACGCCCGCGATCAAGTACCTCGTCTGCAAGAGCGCGCCGGCGTTCCTGTACGAGGCGATGGAATGTCTCGGCGGCAATGGCTACGTCGAGGAATCGCCACTGGCGCGGGCCTATCGTGAGGCGCCGGTCAACGCCATCTGGGAAGGTTCAGGAAGCGTCATGGCGCTCGACGTGCTGCGCGCGGCGGCCCGCGCGCCGGTTGATTCAAAGCGTCTAATCGAGCGTCTTACAGATGAAGCGAGAGCCCAAGCGGACGAGATCGCCGCCGGCTTCGCGTCCAACGCGCCAGAAGCCGCCGCGCGCGCCACGACTGAACATCTCGCGCGACTGGCGGCGCTGGCGGCGCTGCGCGAAGGCCATCAGGACCTCGCCGACGCTTATGCCGGGACACGTTTGAAAGGCTTGCCGCGCGCGACATACGGCGCCCGTCATCCCAATGGAGTTGATGACAAGGTGCTGGCGCGCGCGCTTGTCGATTAGGGTGCCGAAGCGCTCGATGGACAAGACGACGCTCGCCCCGGTACGATGAGAAAGATCGACCGGGGAGGACGAAATGGGTTTGGGCAAATGGGCTTTGGCGCTCGCGCCGATGATGATGGCGAGCCTCGCCGGATTGCAGGGCGCCCGCGCTCAGTCGGCGGGCTTCGATCTCCAGCGCAATGTCGAATATGGCAAGCATGACGGCGTGTCCCTGTTGGGCGATCTCTATACGCCGCGCGCGGCTGGCAAATATCCGACCGTCGTCGCGGTGCACGGCGGAGGGTGGCAGGTCGGCTCGAAATCCGCCTATCAATTCTGGGGCCCCTGGCTGGCCCAGCGCGGTTACACGGTCCTGTCTATTGACTATCGCCTCGTGACGCCGGGCAAGAAAATGTATCCCGAATCCGTGCACGACACGCGCGCGGCGATTCAATGGGCCCGAAGCAGGGGCGAGGCCGTGAAGGTCGATCCCGATCACATCGGTCTCTTCGGCGACTCCGCCGGCGGTCACCTCGTCAATCTCGTTGGTCTCTCCGGCGATCATCCGAATTTTCGCGGCGTCGCCTACGCGGACGATCCCTACGCCTCGGTCAGCGCGAAGGTGAAAGCCGTCGCGACCGCCTATGGAATTTCCGATCTTGTTCAGCAGTGGAATCACGATCTGGTCAGTCGTCCTGGCGACAATATCGAGGAAAAATATCTCGGCGCGACACCGATGGATAATCGCAAGCTTTATTTCGAGGCGTCGCCGATGAGTTACGTCACGCGCGACAACAAGGATGTTTCGTTCCTGCTGACCCATGGGACGGAAGACGACATCGTCGATCGCATTCAGTCCGACGCCTTTCTCCTGGCGCTCAAGCAGAATGGCAATTACGCCCGTCATGTGGTGATGCAGGCGCAAGGGCATTTCTGGAATTCCGATCCGATCGAGGAAACCGGAAGCATTTCCGGTTTCCTCGCGCCGCGTTTGCTGCGTTTCCTTCAGGAGCGCCTATGATGATCGCCGCGCCCGCGACTGGGCGGGAGGATTGACGCGGCCCGCGCGCTGGCGCAGATGATCGTTCAACCGGTCGCCGCGAGGCGGCGCGAGAATCATTCAGGGAGCCAGGAGAGCGGGAATGGCGGAACTTTTTGTCGCCAAGGCGACGCAAATGAAGGATGGCGATCGCCGGATCGTGCGCGGCGAGCGCGGTGAAATTGGCGTGTTTCATCAGGGCGGCGCCTTCCACGCCTATTCCAATACCTGCCTGCACTCGGGCGGACCAGTCTGCGAGGGACTGTTGATGCCGCTCGTTGTGGATGTGATCGCCGAGGACAAGACCTATCAGGGCCAGATCTTCAATGAAGACGAGATGCATTTCGTCTGTCCCTGGCATGGCTGGGAATACGACATGAAAACCGGCGTCTGCATCGGCGATCGGAAACAAAAATTGCGAAAATACGAAGTCGTCCAGCGCGGCGACGATGTTTTCGTCATCGTTTGAGATCGGGAGTATTCCATGAACAAGCACGCTCCCGTCAACGAACCACGCGAAGTGCGGTTTGACGAATATCATTCTTCCGACGCCCTGAAGAACGCCGCCATCGCCGCTCGCAAGCGCAACTATCAGGATTTTCTTATCGTCGATGTCGACGCGCATCACTATGAGAGCGAGTCCTATGGCGAAGTGTTCAGTTATATCGAGAGCCCGGTTATCCGCCGGCAGGCGCTGGAATCGGCCAAGCGCGGCGGGCGCTCCTCGATGCTCGGCGGCTCGGTCGGCTATCAGGATATTGGCGGGCGCATCACCCGTCACTGGCTGCGCGGCAAGGAGAAAGTCGAGAGTTCGCAACATCGCGATATCACGACGACGCTGCGCTGGATGGACGCCATGGGCGTCGATTATTCCTGCCTCTTCCCCACGCCCATGCTGTTTCTCGGCACGCATCCGCAGGTCGAGATCGAGGTCGCCATGAGCTGCGCCTACAATCGTTGGCTATGCGAGCGCATTCTGGCGCACGAGCCACGCATCGTCTCGATGCTTTATCTGCCGTTCAACGATCCGGACGCGACCTACAAGATGGTCAAGGACTTTGGCGACAAGAAGGGCGTCGTCGGCTTCATGGTAACGGCGCCGCGCTACAAACCGGTGCACGACAACGCCTACATGAAGACGTACCGCCTGCTCGAGGAAATGGGGAAGCCGATTTCGTTCCACGCCGCCTACAACTGGAACGACCAGTCGCTGATGCTGACCAACCGGTTTATCTCGGTTCACGCGCTTGGCTTCATGTGGTTCAACATGGTCCACATGACGAACTGGGTGGTCAACGGCATTCCCGAGCGCTTCCCGAAACTGAAGGTGATGTGGATCGAAAGCGGCCTCACCTGGGCCTATTCGCTGATGCAGCGTCTCGACCACTCCTACAAGATGCGCACGTCCGATTGTCCCTCGCTCAAGCGCAAGCCGAGCGAATACATGCGCGAGATGTTCTACTCCTCGCAGCCCATGGAAATGCCCGATGATCCGTCGATCCTCGAGGCGACGTTCAAGATGATCAAGGCTGACACGCAACTCGTCTGGTCGTCCGATTATCCGCACTGGGATTTCGATCTGCCCGGCGTGATCTACGATCAGCCATTCCTGAGCGAGCAGTCCAAGCGCAATATTCTTGGCGGCAACGCCGCGCGGTTCTTTGGCCTCGATACCAAGCCGGTGAAGAACATTCCGATCTACGAATGAGGCGACGCGGCGCGGAACTTATTTCCGCGCCCATTCCGCCGCGCGCCGACCGATGACGCCGGACAGGCTTTCCAGCCCCTCGCGCGTCATGCGCTCGGCGAGGCCGCGCGTGATGTCGCCTGGCAGGCCGGGACCCTTGAAGACCATCGCGGAATAGAGTTGTAGCAGGCTCGCGCCGGCTTCCAGCTTGGCGAAGGCGGCGTCCACGCCGTCAATTCCGCCGACGCCAATCAATGGAAATTGCTTTTCGACGCGCTCGAAAACCTGGGCGAGCACGCGGGTCGAGGCGTCGAACAGGGGTTTGCCGGACAATCCGCCAGCCTCTTTCGCCAACATGGTCTCGCGCAAGCTCGCTGGCCTCGCCAGCGTCGTGTTGGAGACGATCAATCCATCGATCGCGCGCGCGCGAGCGACACGAACGATGTCGTCGAGATCCGCCTCCGCGAGATCGGGCGCGATCTTGACGAGAATGGGCTTGCGGCCGTGCATTTGCGCGACGCGGTCGCGCGCGTCGAGCACACGCGCCAGAAGGTCGTCAAGCGCGGTGGCCTGTTGCAGGTCGCGAAGGCCCGGCGTGTTGGGAGAGGAAATGTTTACGGTAAAATAGCTGGCGACATCGGCGAAGACCTCGATGCCGGTCACATAATCGGCGGCGCGGTCGGTCGACTCCTTGTTCGCGCCGACATTGATCCCGACGATGCCGATACCCTTGCGTCGCGCGCGCAATCGCGCGTGCGGCGCAGCATGCCCTTCGCTGTTGAAACCAAGGCGGTTGATGACGGCTTCGTCCTCCGTCAGTCGGAACACCCGCGGGCGTGGGTTGCCGGGCTGCGGCCTCGGGGTAATCGTCCCGACCTCGATGAAGCCGAAGCCGAGACGCAGAAGGGGATCGACGACCTCCGCCCCCTTGTCGAAGCCCGCCGCGATGCCAACCGGATGGGGAAACGCGAGCCCGAAAGCCTCGACCGCGAGGCGTGGGTCCGCCGCGGGCGGCGATGGCAGCGGCAGATATTTGAGCGCCATGACCGAGGCGCGGTGCGCTGTCTCCGGCTCAAGGCCGAAGAGCAGCGGGCGAGTCAGCTGGCTGGCGAGGCCGATCACGACAGCAGCCCCGAGAAGTCGTGGCGGCCATCGGCGCCTATCGGGATCGCTTCCACCGAAAGGGCGGAAGCGACCGGCAGCGGTTTGTACAGGTGGGGAAACAGCGCCCCGCCGCGCGAGGGCTCCCACTTCATGGCGGGCCCGAAGGCTTCGGCTTCAACCACGACCAGCAGCAGGTCCGTTTGTCCCACGAAATGCTTGTCGGCGGTTTCCCGGGCCTGGCCGGCGGTGGAAAAATGGATGAATCCATCGGCCAGATCGACCGGCGCGCCAGCGAAGGTCCCGCTGGTCTCC
>CAISJZ010000143.1 GCA_903885755.1 uncultured Hyphomicrobiales bacterium
ACTTCTTAACGGCGATTTCTTTCCCGGCCACGAATCACCTCCGCGATAAATCATTCGCGTAGTGATTCAGAAAAATGCCTCAATTTCAATGACGCGAGGCACTAGAGCGTTTCGCCGCGAAGTGGAAACCGGTTTGAATCAGGAAAATCCGGGGAAGCAAAGCAGACGGGAGGATAAGGGACACCTCACCCGAGCGGCGCCTTCTCGACCCGGCCGGCGTTGTCGACAAACCAGCGTTCGCTCGCCATTGGTTTGCCCTGCAGCCGCTTCGTCATCCATTCCGCCTGATACAGGCGCGGTTCGGGGCCGTTGGCGACGCTCGGCCCGTTCAGCGAGTGCCGAGAGTCCTGATAAACAACGAGTTGCCTGGGGCCGCCCAGCGCCTTCACGAAGGCTTCCGTCGAGGCGAGCGGGCACAGTTCATCCGCCTCGCCTCCGGCGATCAGGAACGGCGCCTTGATCGCGCCGGCGAAGGGGCGCCAGTCGATCGTCTTGCGAAATGTCTCGAATTCGCCCTCGTCGACAATTCCCGACATGAACATGAATCGCTTCTTGAACGTCGGCGAAGCCTCGTCGAAAATCCGGCGGCCGCCGATGTCGTAGCACGTGCCCGTGACGGCGCAGGCCTTGAAGGCCGGCTCCCCGGAAATCATCGCCGCGGAAAAGAACGAGCCGAAGCTGGAGCCTGTCGCGGCGATTTTTTCAACGTCGATTTCGGGGCGCGCGCGCAGCCATTTGACGACTTCCCTGCCCGTGTCGATCCAGCCCTGCACGTCGATGAATACGCCGCGAACGGGCGACTCCCAATAGCCGGGTCCCTCGATGGCGAGCACCGCATAGCCGCGCTCCATCCAGTTGTCGCCGCGCAGCGACACGCTGCGCTCCTTGAATCCGTCCATGCCCGGCACCGCGACAATGACCGGGACCTTCTGGCCCGGCTGATAGTTTGGCGGCAGATGGAATATGGCGGGAACGGATTTGCCGCGGTAAGGAATCTCGACCCATTCAATGTGATGATCGGCGAGCTGCATGTATTTCGTGAAGAGCGTCCGCTTTTTATCGTTGGCGTTGCGCAGTCTCGGGCCATGCTCCTCGTTGCCCCACATCGACGTCGCCCAGTAGGCCGCCGCGACATAATAATTGTCGCGCGCCGGAATCATCTCCTCGTTTTTCTGGAACTCGATCGCCATGGCCTCGCGTTTGCGCGCCAGTCGCTCAAAGGCTGGAACGATATCGGCGTATTTTTTGACGGCCTGACGCAATACGGCCATGTCGTTCTGGATCATCAGGCCACAGGCGCCCAGCAACACGCCGACATGCCCTTGATCCCAGTCGATGCCGTTGGCCTGAATGATGTTGTCGAGCGTCCAGCGCTGGTCCTCGAAACGCCTCATCCGCGGTTCGCCATCCGGGAACACGCCGTCGGCGGCGTTGGCGAAACCGGCGCTGGCGGCGGCCATCAAGGGCGCAGCGCGAAGAAAATGACGACGATGCATGTTGCCTCCCTGATTTCGATCCAGCGTCCCGAGCGGAGGACTGGTTCACTCAAATCTGCACGCATCTGACGCATTGAACAAGGCCGCGCCGTCACAAGCGGGAAATCGCGCCCCGGCCGGGCCCCCTCGTCCACGAGAAAGGGCGCGCCCCATCAGGACGCGCCCTTTGATTATTTCATCACAAGACTGGTTTATTTCACGGCGCGACGAACCGAGCCGCCGCGGCCACGACCGCGAACGATGCGGCCATCTTCCACGAGGGAATGATGAACCTTCCAGTAACGGTCTTCATTCCATCCCAGCTCTGTGCGCAGCGCGCCGTTGCCAACGGAATGTGCCTGCTTGCGGATAACCGACAAAAAGGTCTTTCGATCATCTGCAATTGATGGACGCGCCATTTATGATTTCTCCTTGTTGAATTCAACATATCGGGCATTGATCGCCAATTGTGGCGGCTCAATGTCACGATATATCCACGTCCGTGATTTAGATTTCATTAATTGTCGTTAAACCGCGCTTAGTCGCGAGAGGCCATCGCGGAACTGAACCACATACGCGCGCTTCGCGGCCGACATTCAAAGCGGTTGAAATTAAAAGCGATAATCAAGTCGATCGCGATGAGCGCCATGGTAAGCAAGCATTCCAAGGGGAAATTCCCGGCATGAGCGGCTCGCGACGCACGGCTAATTACCCCCAGGATATGATCGATTGCCTCTCGCGACTTACCAACCGGTCGTATCGGTCACGATTTTGTGCGGCGTGAATTCGTCTCGCCATCGCCGAACAATGCTCGCATAATGGGATTGTCGCACTGATTCCTTTTCCTCGTGGAGACGATGATGGCCGATCAAACAGACGACGACGCCCTCGGGCTTGACCATCCCTTCGACTGTCCGGACGTGGTTTCGCAGCGCGCCCTGGCGTTTTGCAACGTCGCCAAAATAGCGGATGTCGTCGAGGATCCCGCCGTCAAGGAGGCCTGCCTGACCATGTTGCGCAAGCTGACCGCCAGTATCAAATCTCCACCTTCCGGCGAATTGCGGGTAATCGCGGATGCCCGGATCAGCGGTGAAATGAAAGGCGAGGCGTAGGCCCAGGCTCGCGCCGGGACATCACGGCGGGCACGTGAATTGCTTCGCGGTTGTTCGACTGGCGAGGTCGGGCGCGCCATTCTGGCTGTTTCATGGGTGAATGCCATGGCATATGCGGGATATCGTGTTGTCGCGGTTTGCAGCTACCCCTGCGGCGATGACCTCATGCGGGACGAATTGCGTCGTCGCGCCGACGGAACGCTTTATGAATTCGAACCCCTGACGAAGCGCGCCGTTGAATGGTACGGCACGATTGATGAATGGTGCGAGACGTGGGCGGATGACCTTGTCTGGCGCTCCGGCGATGGAAGCGCGGACATCATTCATTTCGCGCCCATGGCCGAGGTCATCAAGACGCGCAAGGGCCGCCATATCTAGTTGGCGGAATGCCTTGGGCGCGGCGGGCTCATCAGCGCTCGGATCGCGGCAGCGACCATGGCGCGAGGACGCGCTGTAGGAGTCCGACAAGCTGGAAGAACGTCAGGCTGATCGTCACCAGAATGATCAGCGCCGCGAAGCCCTGATTGATCTTGAAGAACGAAGTCGAGAACTGGATGAAATAGCCAAGACCATGTTCGGCCGCGACGAATTCGGCGACCACCGCGCCTACGACGGAAAGTGTTGTCGAAATACGCAACGCGCTGAAAATATAGGGCAGCGCGAAGGGCAGTCTTATATGGAACATTTCCCGCGCGCGGTCGGCGCGCAGCGAGCGCGACAGCTCGATCAACTCCTCCGGCGTCGCCATCAAGCCGGCCGTCGTGCTGACCACGATGGGAAAGAACGCGATGAGAAAGGTGATGACGACGCGCGGCAGATCGGACGCGCCCAGCGTGACGACGATGATCGGCGCGATGGCGACGATCGGCATGGCGTGAACCACGACAATCATGGGATAGAGCGTGCGCGATAGGACTTTTGACGACGCCAGCGCGATGGCGAGCGGGATCGAGACGGCGATAGCGACGAGATAGCCTGTTATGGCGATGTGAACCGTCGCCCAGGTATGCTTCAGCCAGATCGACGGCGCCTGTTCGCTGAACCCGACGAGGATCATGCTCGGCGAGGGCAACAGAAACGCCGGCACCTTGAACAGGCGGCAGCCCGCTTCCCACGCGACAAGCAGCGCGACGAAGGCCAGCGCCGGCGCGAAACGGTTCGCGAGCGCCAGCGCGCGGCGGCCAACGGGTCTGGGCGGCGGCGCTTTGTCAGGCAGCGCGGCGGGTGAAGAGCCGGGAGCGGATGTGGTTAGCGATGACATTGAAACGGGGGTCCGAAATCGAGTCGAAGGAGCGGGGCCGCGGCAGGGGAATGTCGATAATCTCCCGCACGGATCCCGGCCGCGTCGTCATCACGACGATGCGGTCGGCGAGCAGGATGGCCTCGGGGATGGAGTGGGTGATGAACAGCACGGTCTTCGGGCTCGCGGTCCATATCCGCAACAACTCGAAACTCATCTCGTCTCGCGCCAGCGCGTCGAGCGCCGAGAAAGGCTCGTCCATCAGCAGGATGTCCGGATCGAGCAACAGCGCCCGCGCGATGCCGACGCGCTGCTGCATGCCGCCGGACAACTGATCGATGCGCGCATGCGCGAATTGTTCGAGATCGACCAGCTTGAGCAGATCGCTGGCGCGTTCCGTATCGGCCGCGGTGACGCGCCCGAACTTGTGACGCGCGGGAAACGTGACATTTCCAAGCACATCGAACCATGGCAACAGCGTTGGCCGTTGAAAGACAATGCCGATATCGTCGCGCGGCTCGGTCACCGGCTGGCCATAGATTTCGAGCTTGCCCGCGGTCGGGCGCAGCAGGCCCGCGAGTTGCCGCAGCAGCGTCGACTTGCCGCAACCGGATGGGCCGAGCACGGCGACAAATTCATGCTTGCCGATGTCGAAGGTCAGGTTTTCGAGCGCGACGACGGTCTGGCCATCGTCGCGCGCGAAGGATTGCCCGACGCCGTCCAGTCTGATGACGGCGGACTGTTCGCTCATATCCTCGATCCCGTTTGTCGCGCCGCAATTTTGGCATGAGCGAGCGATCGACCGCCTGCTCGTGGTCGATCTTGTCGAGCGGCGAGTTCTGCGCCTTGGCAGTCCATTCCCATGTCTTGGCCAAACGCGCCTTGTCGAGCGTGCCAAAACCCTCGGCCTTGCTGATATCGTTCTGCATCAGCGGCACGATGGTCATGAACTGCTGCTCGACCAGCGCCTCATCCATCTCGGGGAAGACCGCCTTCATGGATTTCGCAACGTCCTTCGGGTCCTTCAGCGCGGCCTGGGCCGCGGCGATATAGGCCTTGACGAAACGGCGGGCGACATCCGGATGTTCGGCGATCAGCTTGTCGCCGACGAAGACCGAATATCCGTAGCCATCGAAACCCGCGGCGGACCACGGCAGAATCGACAGCTTCTTGTCCACGGTCGCGAGCGCCTTGACGAAGGGCGGCGACGCGGTCGTCCAGTTGATCGTGCCATCGACCTGGCCGGAGGCCAGCATCGGCACGAGCGCGCCGGGATCGACCTTGACGAGAGTCACCGTGGCCGGATCGATGTTCTTGGCCTTTAAAATGAGCGGCCAGATCACGTTCGACGAGGTAAAGGTCGCCGTCGCGATCTTCTTGCCCGCGAGATCATCAAGGCTTTTCAGCGCCGAACCCTCAATCGTGAATATTGCGTCGGGCTGCACCGTGAAAACGCCGAGCACCGCCTTGACCGGCACGCCGGATTCAGCGCGCGCCTGAAGCAGCGCGGCCAGACCGCCCGAGCCCACGTCCGCGACGCCCGTCGCGATCTTCGTGATGGCCTCGGAGGAGCCGCGCCCGGTCTGGATGGTGACGTCGAGACCTTCTTTCGCGAAAAAGCCCTTCTCCTTGGCGTAATAGGGGATGGCCTTGTCGCCACCGGGCAACCAGTCGTTGACATAGGTAAGTTTGTCGTCGGCTCGCGCGTTCGACACAAAGCCCAGCGCGATCACGAGTGGCGCCAGCGCCCGCGCGAAATTCATTCCAGTCATTAAAACAGCCTCCGGTTTGCCG
>CAISJZ010000144.1 GCA_903885755.1 uncultured Hyphomicrobiales bacterium
AGGGATAGGAAGGCGCTGGAATCGAGGCGAAACCTTCCGGGGTGATCATGACGACCTCGAAGCCAATCGCCGTCAATTCAGAGACAAGCCATTCCAGCGTCCGCGCGACGCCATTGACCTGTGGACGCCACGCGTCCGTCGCAATGAGGATGCGCGGCTGACGACCGTTATCGATACGCCGCGCGATGGAGGCTTGCGCCAGCGCGATCGGACGGTGCGACGAATGGCGAATATTCGCGAAACCCGGTTGCGGGGTCATTTGGCCAATCTCCATCCGAAGGCCCGGACGCGACGGCGACCGCGTGAATCGCGTAGCCCCGGAACCGCCTGACCACGCGCGCGCGCATTCCGCGTCGGCCCGCGAGACCCATGAGTTCATTCTCGAAGTCCGTCCGCGGCGTCACCGAGAAGACTCCGAGCCACGTTTTCATGCCCTTGCCGAACCATTGGGGCAGCGCGGTGAAATCGCCGAAATCGACGACATGCAACGACCCGCGCGGCGCCACGAGATCGAGCGCGCGGTCGAGGGCTTCGCGCCACGGCGGGATCATCGACAGCGCGTAGGAAATGAAGACGCGATCGAACCGGCCAACGCCGAACAGTACGTTAGGATCGACATTCGCCGCGTCGCCCTGCGCGACGATGACTCGATCCTCGAGTCCCTCGGCGAGAATGGACTTGCGCGCGGTCGCCAGCATCTCCCCGGAAACATCGACGCCATAAAAGCGCGCCGCGGGATAGGCGCGCGCGGCGAGAATCAGATTGCGCGCCGTGCCGCAGCCGATTTCCAGGACCGTTCCATCATTCGGCGGCTGCAATTGCCGGATCAGTCCGTCCCGGCCAAGCAAATAGAACTTGCGGCTGGCGTCATAGATATGCCGCTGATGCCGGTACATTCGATCCATGTGGCTCGCCGCCAGGCTCATCGAATTCAGTCCTTCAGGGTGTAAAGGTGAAAGGCGCCGTAGATCGACGAGCGATCGCGCGCGCCGAGGTCGCGGCTGCGCGCCTCGTCGTAGGTCCATGAATTCAGGATCGAAGCCGGGACGCGACCGGGCAGAAGCCGCTCGTCGGCCGCCGTCCGGAAGATGACGCGCGCGCCAGGGCGCGCCGTGCGCGTGATTTCCGACCACAAGGCGGTCAGGTCCGCGTCGTTCATCCAGTCCTGCGCGTCGAGCAGAACATAGGCGTCAAGCGTTCGCGGCGCCTTGTCACGCAGGATCGCGGTCATGGAGCCCTGAATGGCCTCGACGCGATTGGCGCGCTCGCGGATTGTCGCGAAATTCTCGCGCGCGAGATAGGGCGGCGTCGATGGGTTGTCGCCCGGCGCATAACCTCGACCAAAGGCCTGCCAGGCGAAATAATTCGATTTGAGATCGAAGTCGCAAGCGAGTTTTTCAAGACGCTCGCGGAGCACCGCGCCGATGCCGTCGTCATGGTCGCCGGCCAGCGCGCGATATTGGGAGGGCGGGATTCCCAGCCCATAGAGCGACGCGGGTTGACGCAACAGCCAGCGCAGAGATGGCTTCGTGAAAATCGGCGCGAGGTGGCGCTCGAACAGGGCGCGCTGCTCGTCCATGGACGTGGCTTTCAGCATCAACGCCGGGTCTGCGCCATAGAGCCGCCCCAGCAGATGGCCCGCGCCGATGAAGCGGCCAAGCAACCCGTGACGATAGAAGTCATGGGCGAACATCGCGATCCGGCGACGACCATTCCATCCGCGCGAGTCCCAATAGGCCTGTGTCGTGGAGTCGAGACCCGGGCGCAGCAATAGCTCGTAGGTCGCGAGATTGTCGCGATCATTCGCCGCGCCGAAGAAGCGAAAGAAGGTCGCGTGGTCGGGCAGAACGCGCGCCGCCGCGAGCTTGAGACGGGTGAGGGCGATATGCGCGCCATTCAGATCGACCGCCGTGATGTGCGCCGGGTTGGCGACGAGATAGCTCAAGGCGTTGCAACCGCCCGACGCGATCGTGATCATCCGGTCGCTGGCGCCAAGGTTGAGCGCCTCCATGTCGATTTCGGGATCTTCCCAGATCTGCGGATAGACAAGCCCGCGGAACGCCAGCGTGAACAGCCGTTCCAGGATGCCTTCGCGCGACAGCGGGCGGTTGCGATGCACCGCGTCGCCAAGCCCCTCGACCGTGATGCGTTGAACCGCCTGCGCGCTGTTTGACATGGCCGATCCCGAATCCCCTGATGACTTCGCGGGATGTAGGCGCGCCATGTGACAACGGCGTGAAGGACTCGTGGCGATCGTGGACGCGCACCCAGGCGGCAATGGACAGGGGCGCGGCGACCAGGGATCGCTCGCGCCCGAATTCAGGCATTCCGGGTCGGTTGGCTTTTGTGCGCCAGTGTATCGTCCGTGGGAGCGCGGTCGCTCTGCGTTTCGCGCTCCAACGATGGGCGATACAGGCCGCCGATCAAGCGATGGCGGGCTTGCGAGGCCGTGGCGAAAGTGCGATCGTCCCGTCAAAATTGGGGCGTCGAATGACGCGCCGGACGTTGCGGGGACGGATGAATGGGTCGTCTGGCGACCGCCATTGTCATGATGTTTTGCGCCACGCTCGCCCGCGCGGACGCGGTGCGCGACTTTTACGCCAACAAGACGATCACCATCGTGGTTGGCATGAATCCGCCGGACCAGCATGACAACGATGGGCGACTGCTGGCGCGCTTCATGGGCAAATACATCCCAGGTCACCCCGCCTTCATCGTGCAGAACATGCCGGGCGCGGGCAGCATGAAGGCGGCGCAATATCTGGCGACGACGGCGCCGCGAGACGGGACGACGTTGGGCATCGTGCAGCGTGGCATGATGATGATGCCGCTGCTGAAATATCCCGACGCGAACTTCGAGCCGACGAAATACACATGGATAGGCACGCGCGCCGGCGAAACATCGATCGTGGTGCTCTGGCATAGTTCGCCGACAAACTCGATCGAGGACGCGACCAAGCGCGAGACCATCGTCGCCTCTTCGGGGGGCGGCGCCGACAGCAACACCATGCCCTTCATATACAACGCGACGCTTGGCGCCAGGTTCAAGGTCATCATCGGCTACACAGGCGGCGGCGACATGAATCTCGCCATGGAGCGCGGCGAGGTCGAGGGCCGCACCGGCTGGTCGGTAGGCGCGATGCGCGGCACCAAGGAGGACTGGTTTGAAAACAAGACGGTGAAGGTGATTCTCCAGCATGCGCTAAGGCCGAACGCGGCCCTGCCTGGCGTGCCCATGGCGCAGGATCTCGCCAGGAACGAGGATGATCGGCAATTGCTCATGCTCTTCGCCGCGCGCCAGGAGATCGGGTTTCCCGTCTTTGGGCCGCCTGGAATTCTAGCTGACCGCGTGGCCGCCTTGCGGGAGGCCTATATGAAGACCATGAAGGATCCGGAATACGCGGCCGAAGTGAGGAAAATGTCGGTCGATCTCGACCCGCTGTCGGGCGAGCGGATGCAGTCGCTGATCGACAAGATCTACTCCACGCCGCCGGAGGTCGTGGAACGCGCGCGCAAAATCCTCATGGACGCGGGCGCGTTGCCGAAATAGGGAGACAATCCATGAGCACGCATCTGAAATTCGTCGATGAAAAAAAGGCCGTCCATTTCGGCGAAGCTGAATGGAAGGCGCGTTGCGATTTGGCGGCGGCCTATCGCCTGACGGCGCATTTTGGCTGGACCCATCTCATCAACAACCACATCTCCCTGCGCGTGCCCGGCGCGACCGACCAGTTTCTCATCAATCCCTATGGTCCGCTGTATGAGCAAATCACCGCGTCGTCCCTCGTCAAGATCGATGTCAACGGACGGATTCTCGAGGACACCGAATACGAGGTCAACGAGGCCGGCTTCATCATTCACAGCGCCGTCCACATGGCGCGCATGGATCTGCATTGCGTCTTTCATACGCACACCGTCGCGGGACAGGCCGTATCGGCGCTCGATTGCGGGCTGCTGCCCCTCAACCAGACGGCGCTGCGCTTTTACAAGCGCGTCGGCTATCACGATCACGAAGGCGTGTCGCGCGATCTCGATGAGCGCGCTCGCATCGCGCGCGATCTTGGCGATCACAAGGTTCTGATCCTCAAGAACCATGGATTGCTGACCGCGGGCGTCAACGTCGCCGAGGCCTTTCACCTGATGTACCATCTTGAAAAATCGTGCGAGACCCAGATGATGGTGCTTGCCTCCAACATGAAGTGGTCGACGGCGCCCGAGAATGTCCTGCAAAAGGGCGCGGAGGTCTTCCATCGCGACGGTCGCCCGCTCGGTCAGCGCGACTGGCCCGCGTTGCTGAAACTCTGCGACACGCTCTATCCCGACTACAAGAGCTGACCCGCGGGATGCGCGCCCTGTTCTGCGCCTTTCACAAGGGCGACCGACTGCTACGCCTGACCGAGGACTTCAGCGAGATAGAATGGCTCGTCGCGCATTCACCCGCCGAAGTCGCCGCGAAAATACGCGACGTCGACGTGCTGATCTTGAACAACCGCATCTGCGGGCCCGATCTCGGCGCGGCCATTCGCGACAATATGACGTCGCGGCTCGAATGGATTCACTTTGTCACGTCGGGCGTGGAATTGGGTCTCGCCATGGGGCTGCCCGCGGGCATTTCAGTATCGTGCGCCGCGGGAACCAACGGGCCCGTACTCGCTGAACACGCGGTGACGCTTTTGCTCGCCACGATGCGTCGATTCGCCGATATTCATCGCGGCCAGGCGGCGCACGAATGGCGTCGGCGCGATATTTTCGGGGCGATCCGGAGCCTGGAGGGCGCGCGCGTTTGCGTTATTGGCCTTGGCGCGGTCGGGCGCGAAGTCGCTCGCAAGGTTCGGGCATTCGACGCCGATGTGATCGCCGTGTCGCGCGCGGGCGCCGACCCCAATGTGTCGCGCGTCTATCCGCGCGAAAGGATCCTCGAGGCGCTATCGCGATCCGACGCGCTCGTCGTCTGCGTCAACTCCGAGTCCTCGACGCGGCGACTCGTTGGCGCGCGCGAGCTCGCCGCGCTGAAGCCGGGCGGCTTCGTCGTCAACATGGCGCGCGGCGAGATACTTGACGAGGCCGCGCTTGTCGCCGCGCTGCGTTCGGGCCATGTCGGGGGCGCCGGTCTCGATGTCGTCGATGGCGAGCCGCCCGAGCCAGACAATCCACTGTTTGATATTCCAACCGTCATTCTCTCGCCCCATGTCTCGGGCGGCGGCTCGGGCGAGGGCTCGTACCAGCGCCAGCGCGCGCTCTTCGTCGAGAATTTGCGACGCTTCAAGGCTCGCGAGGGCTTGCTTAACCCGGTGGACTCCAGTTTGGGATGACGATCAGGAGCGAGCCATGACAATCAATCGTCGAGTTGCGGGAAAGGTCATGGCGGGCTCCACGCTGTCCCTCTTCGCTGGCGCGGCGCGCGCGCAATCGCGCGACGACCTCATCGCCGCGGCGAAACGCGAGGGCAGGGTGGTGGTCTATTCCGCCTATGTCTCGCCGGCGACGAACGAGCCCATCGCCGGGGCGTTCGAGAAAAAATACGGCATTCCAGTCGAAACCTTCATGGCGCGCGGCCCAGAATTGCGCGAGCGTATTCGTGTCGAGCAGTTGACGGGACGCCTCCTCGGCGACGTCCAGCACAACGCGATCACGACCACGACGATCGGCATCAACCGGGACAAGAATGTCGAGCCCCATGGCGATTTGCCGGGCGCGGCGCGGCTAAAACCCGAATTCGCCGCGCGCTCGGATGATTTTCAGATTCCAATTTTCACCATCAATTACGGAATTCTCGTAAACGCCAACCTGGTGAAGCCCGAGGACGAGCCGAAATCCTGGAAGGATTTGCTCGACCCCAAATGGAAGGGAAGAATTCTGCTCGACGATCCCCGAGCCACAGGCGGCGGGCGCGTGCTGTTTCACATGACCATGGATAAATTCGGTCAACCCTTTCAGGAAGCGCTGGCGCGGCAGGAGCCGACCTTGTCGCGCGATTATGGGGAGGCCGGACGCCGCCTCGCGCGCGGCGAATACGCGCTCTACGCGCCATTGCTGTTTTCGCAAGTGAGCACGCTCAAGGGACTGCCGATCCGGGCGGTCACGCCGGCGGAGGGCGTGACCTACGGCTCCTATTCGGTGTCGATCCTGAAGGGCGCGGCGCATC
>CAISJZ010000145.1 GCA_903885755.1 uncultured Hyphomicrobiales bacterium
CTCACGCCGTGATCTCGAAAAAATCGCCCATAGCCTCAACACAAGGCCGCGCGCCTGCCTCGGCTTTCAAACCCCCGAGGAAGTCTTCTATAATGAAATCCAGAGGCCGGGTGTTGCGCTTCAAATTTGAGACCGCCATGCTTTTCGAAAGCGGTTTTACTGCTTGCGGAAACCCAGGTGCCGTCCACCAGCGCGATGTAATGCCTCACAATGTCGGGCATATAATTTCCCTTGGATTCGTTGGAATTGAGATAAACTATTCTATAGCTATATTTACGTAATTCGATGATTGGATCAACCGCTTTTCCCAAAAAGCTCCCGTCCGATCAGCATGCGCCTGATCTCGCTAGTGCCGGCGCCGATTTCATAGAGTTTCGCGTCGCGCAGCAGGCGGCCGGCGGGATAGTCGTTGATGTAGCCATTGCCGCCGAGCAACTGAACCGCATCCAACGCCAGTTTTGTCGCCTTTTCCGCCGCGTATAAAATCGCGCCGGCCGCGTCCTCGCGCGTGGTTCCGCCGCGATCGCAGGCTTTCGCGACGGCATAGACATAGGCCTTGCAGGCGTTCATGCCGACATACATATCGGCGATCTTGCCCTGCACGAGCTGGAATTCGCCGATCGCCTGACCGAACTGCTTGCGCTCATGCACATAGGGCAGCACGACATCCATGCAGGCCTGCATGATGCCGAGCGGCCCCGCCGCCAGCACGACGCGCTCGTAATCAAGGCCGGACATCAGCACATTGACGCCGCGGCCGACGGTGCCAAGCACGTTCTCCGCGGGAATTTCGCAATCCTCGAACACGAGTTCGCAGGTGTCCGAGCCGCGCATCCCGAGCTTGTCGAGTTTTTGCGCCGTCGAAAACCCCTTCATGCCCTTCTCGACAATGAAAGCGGTGATTCCGCGCGAGCCCGCCGCCGGATCGGTTTTGGCGTAGACGATCAGCGTCTCGGCGACGGGACCGTTGGTGATCCACATCTTGTTTCCGTTGAGCACGTAGCGGTCGCCGCGCTTTTCCGCGCGAGTTTTCATCGACACCACGTCGGAGCCCGCGCCGGGCTCGGACATGGCGAGCGCGCCGACATGATCGCCGCTGATGAGTTTTGGCAGATACTTGCGCTTCTGTGGTTCGCTTCCATTGCGGCGCAACTGGTTGACGCAGAGGTTGGAATGCGCGCCATAACTGAGGCCCACCGAGGCGGAGGCGCGGCTGACTTCCTCGACCGCGAGACAATGTTCGAGATAGCCGAGGCCCGAGCCGCCGTACTCTTCTTCCACCGTCACGCCATGCAGGCCGATGGCGCCCATGCGCGGCCACAGATCGCGCGGAAACGTGTTGGTGCGATCGATCTCGGCCGCGCGGGGGGCGATTTCCGCTTGCGAAAAACTTCGGGCGGTGTCGCGGATCATCTCGGCGGTTTCGCCGAGATCGAAGTTCAGGGTGGGCTGGTTCGGGATCATGGCCTTGCCTCGCCGCGCGGGACATCCGATGTTGTTGCTCCAGTTGTGGCGCCAGCGCGCGGCCCGATCAATCCATCGCGAGGGGCAGGCCATGACCGATCAACCCGAGGCGTCCAGTCCGTTTCCCTGGCCGCCGGTCATTTTCGCCACCGCCTTCGTCGCGGCCTGGCTGGCGCAGCAATTCTGGCCGCAGCGCGTGGTTCCCGAAAGCGCCGTCGATCTCGCGCGGATTCTGGGCGCGGTGGTTATTCTTGCCGGCGTCGCGATCGCGCTGTCGGCCGAATTGCGATTTTTCCGCGCGGGCACGGCGACCTTGCCGATCCAGCCAACCACGGTCCTCGTCGTCGACGGGATTTATCGCCACACGCGCAATCCCATGTATCTCGGCTTGAGCCTCGTTCTCGCGGGGCTTGGCCCGGCCTGGGACAATTTTTGGTGCTGGGCGGCGCTGCCCTTCGCGGTCTATGCCGTGACGAAGCTGGCGATCGAGCGCGAGGAGGCCTATCTCGCGCGAACTTTTGGCGAGGACTATCTTGCCTACAAGGCGCGAGTCCGGCGCTGGTTCTGACTTATTCGTCCGGATCGATCGGCGGCAGAACAGACGGGGCGCCGGGCATCCGGTTCGGGGGCACAAGGTTCGCCGGCTGGGGCTGCGCGACGGCGCCGGGTATGGTCGCGGCGGCCACGTCGTTCCTCGGGGCATAGCCCATCGCCGAGCCGGTTTCCTGGCCACCCGCGAAGGCCATCCACTGACGCTGGTCGCCGTGAAAGGCGTTGCGGTCGACATTGCCGCGAATGCCGGGAATTTTGGCGTCGGACTGGAACTGCCAGAAATGCCACTTGCGCTGGCCGTAGCGGACGTGCGGCGAATATTTCGTCGAGCGCACCCAGATCGGATAGTCCGCGAGTTCATTCGGCTGCAGGATCGACTCGTAGAAATCGACGGTCGAATAGATCACCGGGCGCTTGCCATAGGCGCGCTCCATCATCTGAAGCATCGCGCGCATCTGGGCGATGGTCTGCTCGCGGTAGAGGGTCTTCTTGCATGTGCCGGACGTGGGCGTCGCCTCGACGTCGAGCACCGGGGGTAGGGCGTCGGGATCGTTCGGCACCGTGCGCAGGAAATTGGCCATTTCCTCCTCGGGTTGCCGGCACCAGTAGGCGAAATGATAGGCGCCGCGCTTCAGGCCAGCGGCCTTGGCGCTTTGCCAGTTCTGATTGAACTTGGGATCGACCCGATCGGCGCCTTCGGTCGCCTTGATATAGGCGAACTCAATGCCGCCGCGGCGAACGCTGTCCCAGTCGATATCTCCCTGATATTTCGAGACATCGATGCCGTGGATCGGGAAATCGTGGGGATAGGTCGCGGTGAACTGGCTCTTGGCCGGCGTGATCGAGCCAACCGCGCGGTAATCGCCGGCGATCGGCACGGCGCTGCCGCAACCGGCCACGAACAGCCCTGCCACGATCGTGGCTGCGATCGATCCGAGAGTCCCTGTCGGTGTGCGTTTCGCCATCATCGTGGCAAACTATAACCCAGTTCGTAACGGTTCGTTAAGAGCGCGGTCGCGGCGGGCGATTCGGCGCGGCAAGTCCCGCAACATGGTTTACAGGCAAATCGTCGAGATGAAAAATCTCGCGGAGGTCGGCTTTTTCGCGCCGGGCCGCTCGATCGCGCGAAATCTTGTCGATCACAAGGCTGGCCGCGGCCAGCAAAAAGATGACTGTCGCGCCGTCGATCGATTCCAGCCAGTTCAGCGGGTCGATGCCCCGGGTTGGCGTGACAATCAGAAGATCTAGCGCCAGGGCGCTGGCTCCGACCGCGAAGAGCCCCGGGCGCAGATCAAACATGACGATGCTGACCATCACCGGAATGACAAAGCTCGACAGGCGATAGGTCTCGGGGGAGCCATCGAGATAGCGGTCAAAGATCAAGGCCGTCACGACAAGGCCGAGCGCGCCGAATACCCGCGCTTGAAGGGGCAGGTTTCTGCAGATTGAAATCATCTTGCGAAAGTCGTTGTCGGGACTGACGCGCTTGACGGCCAGCCTGGCGAGGATGGCTGATCCGCTCACCATGACCACGCTGGCGGCGACTTCATCGTAACGCGAGGCGAGATGGGTGCTGAGCGCGAACAGAAGCGCGATGTAGGCGCCGGACGTGACCGCGAGCGCCCAGATGACCGCATGGAGACTGACAACCGAACGCGACATTCGCCACCCCTCTGCCCGTTTGATAAGACTGGCACTTCGGGGCGCGCGACGCAAGGATTTGACCGTCTCGCGCCGACGGGTCGTGGAATCTGCCTTGACGGGCTTTTGAGGGGGCCAGAGGCCGGCAAAACAAAAACGACGCCCCTGGGGCGCCGTTCAG
>CAISJZ010000146.1 GCA_903885755.1 uncultured Hyphomicrobiales bacterium
CTTCTCGCCGACGCAATGCGGTCGCACGGCGTCGAGGTGATCCTCGAGGCGGATACGGCGCGCGTGCTTGGCGAAGAGCGCGCGACCGGGCTCGAACTCGCCGATGGTCGCGTCATTCCCGCTAATCTTGTGGTGTGCGCGGTCGGCATCCGTCCGGAAACGACATTGGCGCGGGCGGCCGGGCTCGCCGCGAATCGTGGCGTTCTTGTCGATGATGGACTCGCGACGAATGATCCGGATGTTTTTGCTCTCGGCGAATGCGCCGAACACCTTGGCGTCGTCTACGGCCTCGTCGAACCCGCTTATGAACAGGCCCGAACGCTCGCGGCGCGTCTGGCTGGCGAAACCAGAACGCGCTACCCAGGTTCGACAATCGCGACCAATCTCAAGGTATCGGGAGTCGGCGTTTTTTCAGCCGGCGATTTCATGGCCTCAGAAGGCACGGAGATCATCGTCTATTCCGACGCGAAGCTCGGCGTCTACAAGAAGCTCGTGATCTCCGACGAACGACTTGTTGGCGTCGTGCTGATTGGCGATACGACCGACGGAAACTGGTATCTCGATCTAATCCGCTCTGGCGCGAGCATTTCGGATTTTCGAGACGATCTTGCCTTCGGACGCGGCGCCGCGATGCGCCTCGCGGCCTGACGCGATGAACGCGCACGCGGGCGCCACGCCGTCGACAGTGCGCACCACATGCCCTTATTGCGGCGTTGGCTGCGGCGTCCTCTCGCGGCCTGACGGGCTCGGCGGCGCCGAAGTTTCCGGCGATCCGGATCATCCCGCCAATCTGGGACGACTTTGTTCCAAAGGCTCGGCGCTTGGCGAAACGCTCGGACTTGAAACGCGGCTTCTTGAGCCGAGGCTTCATGGCGCGAATGTCTCCTGGTCGACGGCGTTGGATCATGTCGCCAGCGAGCTGTCGCGCATCCGAGCCGAGCATGGTCCCGACGCCATCGCATTCTATCTGTCGGGCCAGTTACTGACGGAAGATTATTACATCGCGAACAAGCTGATGAAGGGCTTCATTGGCTCGGCGAATGTCGATACGAATTCACGCCTTTGCATGGCCTCCACCGTTGCTGGCCATCGTCGCGCCTTTGGCGCCGACACCGTGCCGGGCAGTTACGAGGATATCGACGAGGCCGATCTGATCGTGCTTGTCGGCTCGAACGCCGCGTGGTGCCACCCGGTTCTCTACCAGCGCATGATGCGCGCCAAGGAGACGCGCGGCGCGCAAATCATCACCATGGATCCGCGCCTGACCGCGACCGGGGAATCCAGCGATCTTCACTTGCCCGTCGCGCCGGGCATGGACGGCGCCTTGTTCAGCGGGTTGTTGGTCCACCTCATCGAGACAGGCCTTATCGATTCCGCCTTCATCGACGACCACACCGAGAATTTTAACGCCGCTGTGACGCGCGCGCGACAGATCGCACCCGACGTGGAAGCAACCGCGCGCGCGTGTGGATTGGCGCCCGAAGATGTCCTTGACTTCTTTCGGAAGTGGGCGACGACGCAGCGTGTCGTCACGCTGACCAGTCAGGGTGTCAATCAATCGGCGCAAGGAACCGACAAGGTCAACGCCATCATCAATTGCCATCTCGCAACGGGTCGTATCGGCAAACCAGGCATGGGACCTTTCTCTCTGACCGGGCAGCCCAACGCCATGGGCGGCCGCGAGGTTGGCGGGCTCGCCAACCAGCTTGCCGCGCACATGGGCTTTTCACCCGCGGAAGTCGACCGGGTCGGTCGATTCTGGGCCGCGCCGAACATGGCGCGGAAAGAGGGGTTAAAAGCCATCGATATGTTCGACGCCATCGCGAGCGGCAAGATCAAGGCGTTGTGGGTCATGGGCACCAATCCCGCGGTCAGCCTGCCGCGCGCCGATGATGTTCGCGCCGCGCTGGGCAAGCTCGACCTCTTTGTCGTTTCCGAGAACGTGGCGTCCAACGATACCGTGAACGCTGGCGCGCATGTGCTCCTGCCGGCCGCGGCCTGGGGCGAGAAAGACGGCACGGTCACCAATTCCGAGCGGCGCATTTCGCGCCAGCGCGCCTTCCTCGATTTGCCCGGAGAGGCGCGACCTGACTGGTGGATCGTTCGCGAGGTCGCGATCCGCATGGGGTTCGGCGAAGCATTCGATTATGATGGCCCGGCGGGGATATTCGCCGAGCATGCCGCCCTGTCCGCTTTTGAAAATGATACCGCCCGCGATTTCGATATTGGCGGCATGGCGGGGCTCGACGGGCGCGGTTATGACGCGCTTGAGCCGACGCAGTGGCCCGCGCCCGTTGGTGAAATAAATGGCCGCGCGAGGATGTTTGGCGACGGCCGTTTCTTCACGCCATCGCGAAGAGCGAATTTCATCGCCATTGAGCCGCCCGTTTTGCCGGCGTCTCCGGACGATGCCCATCCCTTCACCCTGAACACGGGCCGATTTCGCGATCAGTGGCATACGATGACGCGAACGGGTCTTTCGCAACGTCTCGCGCGGCATCGTCCCGAACCTACGGTTGAAATTCATCCAGATGACGCGGCGCGCATGGGTATTATCGACGGGGGGTTGGCGCGGGTCTCGACGAAACATGGGGCCGCGACATTGCGCGCCGTTGTTACCAGAACTTTGGCGCCCGGCGCGCTCTTCGCGCCGATCCACTGGAGCGATGAAACGGCTGGCGGCGCGCGCGTCGGATCGCTCGTCCACTCATTGGTCGATCCCTATTCCGGACAACCGGATTCCAAGGCAACGCCCGCCGCGATCGAACCGGCGGTGGCGATGCGCGGCGGATTCATAATGTCGCGTCGGCGCGTCGCATTGCCATCTGGCTGCATCCACGCGTGGTCGGCTATTCCGGGTGGCTACGCCGCTCGTCTCGGGACCGATGCGCCCTCCGGGGACTTGCTCGCCGCGCTTGGCGTCTGCGGAGATATCGCCAGTTATCGTGATGTGGCCCGCGGGATCGAGCGCTTCGCCACGATCGGCAACGGGCGGCTCCAATCCGTTCTATTTCTGGGCGGCGAGGTCGACGAGACACCCTGGACAGGCCTTCTGTCGACCTGGGAGGCGTCCACTCTCACCGATGCGATGCGGGCCGCGCTCCTGTCCGGCCGGGTCGACGCGAATGTCGAAGCCACGGGACCCCTGCTGTGCGCGTGTTTCGGCGTTCCCGAAAAGGTGGTTCGCAAAACGATCGACGACGGCGCGCTATCCGTTGAAATGGTGGGTCGGGCCTGCCGCGCCGGGACCAATTGCGGCTCCTGCTTGCCGGAAATCCGCAAGCTCATGGCCGCCACGCTGGCGCCGGTCTGATCGCCTTCTCTCAATTCGACGAAAATCGCGACGTGCGGCATCCCGTCGCGATGCGTTGAATTCGCGCGCCAATGCGTCTAGCAGATAACCGGAAGGAAACTGATCGCGTCCGTTCGCGCGCCCTTGCGCCCGGTGAGCCGTGATCCATTCAGGGGAGAGCGCTTTGAGCAAGGAAAGCCAGGTCATCATCGTTGGCGGGGGACCCGTGGGCGTGGGGCTCGCGATTGACCTTGCCCAACGTGGCGTTTCCAGCACCGTCATCGAGCGCCGGACGGGGATGCACAACGTGCCCCGCGGACAAAATCTTACCCAGCGGACGCTTGAGCATTTCTATTTCTGGGGCTGCGTCGACGAAGTCCGCGCCGCGCGCCTTCTGCCGCCCGAAGTGCCGGCGAGCGGCATCGTCGCTTACAAGAACCTGATGAGCGATCACTGGCACAGCTTTCAGGGCCGGGAGGTTCTCGCTGATTATTACTTCCAGAAAAATGATCGCATGCCGCAGTACCGTTTCGAAGGCGCGCTGCGCGAGCGCATGGCCAGGCTGCCTCTGGCAAAAGCGCGTTTCGGTTGGGCGGCGCGATCAGTCGAACAGAGCGACAAGGGCGTTCGCGTGACCATCGAGCATGAGGCGGGTGGCGGCGAACGCGAGTTTCTGGAGGCTGACTATGTCGTTGGATGCGACGGCGGCCATTCGCTTGTTCGCGATCAGGCCGGCATCAAGCGCGATGGCACTGATTTCGATCAGGTCATGGTATTGACGGTTTTTCGTTCCCGCGAGTTCAACGAGGGCATGAAGCGCTTTCCCATGCGCTCGACCTATCGCGCCATGGATCCGGCGCTGAATGGTTACTGGCAGTTCATCGGCCGCGTCGATCCCGAGGAAACCTTCTTCTTCCACTCGCCGGTGCCCGCCGATACAACGCGCGACAACTACGATTTCGCGGCGCTGCTTCACAAGGTCGCCGGGTTCAAGTTTGCCTGTGAATTCGAGCACGTTGGCTTCTGGGATCTGAAGGTGGCTGTCGCCGAAAAATATCGCGCGGGCCGCGTGTTTATCGCCGGCGACGCTGCTCATTCACATCCGCCCTACGGCGGCTTCGGCGTGAACAATGGGCTTGAGGATTCCGCCAATCTCGCGTGGAAACTCGCGGCGCGTCTGAAGGGGTGGGGCGGCGAAAAGCTGCTTGATTCGTATGACGAGGAGCGGCGTCCGGTCTTCAAGCAGGTGGGCGAGGAGTTCATCGCCGCGCGCATCAAGTGGGAGGGCGAGATCATTAATCGCCACGATCCGGCGCGCGATCCCGAGGCTTTCGCCAGCGACTGGGCCGAACTTAAAACGGGCGCCGGACCCTTCGTTTCCAATTTCGAGCCGAACTACGAGGGGTCTCCGGTGGTCTTCGGTCCGCCCGGCGGCGTCACCGGCGCCCGCGGCGATTACACGTTCAGAGCGCGCGCGGGTCATCATCTCGCGCCGCGCAGGCTGTCGTCCGGCCGGAATGTCTTCGAGGAACTGGGTGGCGGTTTTGTGCTGTTCGCCTTCGGCGCGGGAGATCGGGACGTTCAGGCGTTCGAGGCCGCGGCGAGCGCGCGCAACGTGCCACTCAAGGTTATTCGCGATTCGGCGGCCGATGGGCGGCAGGATTACGAAACGCGGCTTATTCTCGTACGGCCCGACCAGCATGTCGCCTGGACCGGCGATGTCGCGCTAGCCAACGCGGGAGACGTCATACGCAGGGTGGCGGGGCTCGATTAGCCCCGAGGGAAAAGTCGGTCGCGATCATGCGGCAATGAGAGATCGACGGGCACGCCCCTGGGGATGATTCCCGTCGGGTTGCAACGCAAAATCGAATAATAATTCGCGACATATTGCGCCGGCTTTACGGTTGCGGCGACGCCTGGCGTCGAGCAGAGGTCGCGCATGTAGTTCGACAGGTTGTGGAAATCGGCGATGCGCTGACGGTTGCATTTGAACAGCGAGAAATAGGCGACATCGAAACGCACAAGCGTCGGCAGCAACCGCCAGTCCGCCTCGGTGATGCGATCGCCGACGAGATAGCGCCGCTGGCCAAGGCGTTCCTCCAGCCAATCCAGGGTCGCGAAAAGCGCGTCATAGGACTCGTCATAGGCCTCCTGCGAACGGGCAAAGCCGCAGCGATAGACGCCATTGTTGACCGTGGCGTAAACGCGAGCATTGACCATGTCGATCTCTTCGCGAAGTTTGGCGGGATAGAAATCGAGGTCATTTCCGGCCGTTCCGACGAATTCACTGTTCAGCATCCGAATGATTTCGGAGGATTCATTGTTGACAATCTTACGGGTTTTCTTGTCCCACAGGGTCGGCACCGTCACCTTGCCGGTGTACCCCGGGTCGGCGGCGGAATAGGCTTCATGCAGGTAGTGAAAGCCATTGACCTCGTCGGGTACGCACTCGGGGAACCGCGCGTTGCGTTCGAAGGTCCAGCCCTGCGCGCGCACATGGGGCAGGGCGTAGGCGACGGAAATGGCGCTCTCCAGCCCTTTCACGGCGCGATATATCAAAGTGCGATGCGCCCAGGGGCAACCGTGCGCGACGTAGAGGTGGTATCTCCCGGCTTCGGCTCTGAATCCCGATGAACCATTGGCTGTTATGCAATCCCGGAACGCGCTTTCCTTGCGCTGAAAGTCCCCGGCGCGACCGGTTTCCTCGGCGAGTGTCTCATCCGTCCAGACGCCATTGATCAGAATGCCCATAATCGTTCCCGGGTTTTATTTGGCCGTCCATCCTGTCCGGGTTTGGCCGCGCCGGCAATCCTCGCGGTTCTCCTATTCAGTCGCGGGACGGCATCATGCGCAACAGCAGGTGATCCTTACGGATGAATTGATGCCAGAGCGCCGCCGCGACATGCAGGGCGATCAGCGCGAACAGGGTATAAACCAACAACCCGTGATAATCCTCGGCGGGATGAAAGATCGCGCGATCGGATTTGACACCGAAATCCACCGTGAAAAGGCCGAGATTGAAGGCGCGCCCGTGCCAGATGAACGCGACGACGCCAAGAGGCGGTATGGCCAGCATGATAGCATACATCAGCATGTGGACGGGATGCGAGGTTCGTCGCGAAAATTCTCCCGCCTCGGCTGGCAGTTCCGGCGGCTTGTGACCGATACGCCATAGAAGCCTAAGGATGACGAGCGCGAAGAACAGCAATCCGAACAGGGCGTGAAGGTTGATCCAGAATGGCTGCGTCGCCTTCGGGAAATCGTCGAACAGAAGGCCTACCGTCCCGAGCCCGGCGATCAGAAATACGATGGCCCAGTGAAAACTGATCGCGACGCCATCATAACGCTCCGCGACGCTTGGTCTATCCGCGATATTGCTCACTTTGATCCTCAATTCACAAATCACGGCGCCGTTAATTTTACCGCCGCCTGGCGATTCCGCCATCTGATAACAATGAATCCGAATTGTCGTCGGAAATGTGACGAAACGCCAGTTCGGCTCTTCGATTGGCGGACAACGGGGCTCTTGAATGAACGGCGCGAATTGGGAATGATGTCCCGCGTTCGTGCACGAAAAATCGAAACAATGTGGCCGACTTGGCCAGGGGAGGGCCGCCATGAGCAGGGCGCTGGAAAGGACCTACGATGGAATCATCATCGGCGCGGGTCATCATGGCCTGGTGCTGGGAAGCTATCTCGCCCGGGCAGGCCTGAAAATCCTGATCGTCGATCGCCGGCTGGAATATGGCGGCGGGCTTATGACCAAGGAAGCCACACTCCCAGGATTTTATCATAACCTGCATTCGATCAATCATTTCAGTATCTCGGAAACGCCATGGTTTCGTGATCTGGGCCTTGAGGACCGTGTTAGCTACATCACGCCGCGCTACGAGTTCGGTCAGGCGCATCGTGATGGCACTGCCCTGGTTTTCGGTCGCGACCGCGAGGAAACGATCGCCAATGTCGCGCGGTTTTCCAAAAGAGACGCGCAAACCTTCCGCGACTGGAACAGACGAGCGGAGGAGATCACCGCGCGCATTCTCATTCCAGAGCGCTATTCAGAACCCTTGCCCCGGGCAGAACGCGAGGCATTGCTGGAAAAATCTACGATTGGACAGGACTTTCTAGCGGTAAGCCGTCGCCAACCGCTTGACGTGGTCCAGGAATTGTTCGAGGATGATCATGTCAAGTTATTGTTTTTATTCAAGGTATCTCTTTTCGGGACATGGCTGACAGATACACTCTCGAAAACCAGCCCGACCGGCTCGGTTATCCGGGCCTTTGATCTCGAAACGGGATATCAGCTCTGTCAGGGCGGTTCGTTCAATCTCGCGCGCGGGTTGATGGAAACATTCATTGCCGCAGGCGGGACCTTCCAGCCGCAGGTCGCGATCAACCGAATTGTTGTCGAAGGCGGTCGCGCCAGCGGAATTGAACTGAGCGATGGCCGCACCGTCCGGGCCAGTCAGTTCGTAGCGAGCACGATCGACGCGCATCAGACCTTCGAAAATCTTGTTGGCCGCGCCCAGCTCTCCAAGGCCTTCACGGAAAAGCTGGATGGATTCCAGTACACCAATTGGTCGATCTTCGGAGTGCATCTGGCGCTCAACGAAAGCCCCCGCTTCGCGGCGGAGACTTTCGATCCCAATATCAACCGCGCGCTCAAATGGAGCATAGGCGCGGATAGCATGGAAGATCTCTTCTCGGCCTTCGAGGACGTCAAGGCCAATCGTCCGCCGCGCCTTGTCCAGTTCGGCTCGGGGCCCTTGAGTCTGCTCGATCCAACCCAGGCGCCGCCGGGCAAACACACGACCTACTGTTGGCACGTCATGCCGATTGATCCCGATCTTGGCGGGCAGCGGTACGAGGACTTCAAGGAGGAGTTCTCTGAGAAAATCATCGAGACCTTCGCGCGCTACTGCCCCAACATGACGCGCGCCAATATTCTGGCCAAATATGTCTACACCGGTCGCGAATACACCCGGGAACTTATCAATATGCGTCAGGGCGACATTTTCATGGGCGCCTTCAATGCCGAGCAAGTCATGTACAACCATTTCGGCTACCGCACGCCGGTCGCAAATCTTTACATGGCCGGGTCGGCCGCTCATCCTGGCGGGGCTATTTCCGGTGGGGCCGGCTATATCGCCGCTGGCCTCATCGCCAGTGATCTTGGCATAAAGCCATGGTGGAAGCCTGGAAATGCCGCCGATGCGCTCGCCCTCCTGGAGTAGGCCGCGCGGCTTGTCTTGCATTCCGACGCCCGGCCAGCTAACCCCTGCGCCATGAACGTGCCCAAACCCGCGGTCGAGCTTGGCGCGCTTGGCCTTATGCGGCGTCTTTTTGCCGAACACGCCAAGCAGCACATTTGGGCCTATGTGGCCGCGGCGGTCTTCATGGCCATCGGCGCGGCGATGACGGCCGCCTCGGCCTATCTCCTGAAGCCGATCGTCAACAACATGGTTGTCGGCAGTGATTTCAAGGCGTTGCGCACACTGTCGTGGGCGGTGTTCGGTTTGTTCACCGTACGAGGCCTTTGCACATTCGGGGCGCAACTATTCCTGTCTCGTACTGGCAATCGAATCGTCGCCGACGTTCAACGACAGTTATTCGATCGGCTGCTCGCGCAGGACATGCGCTTTCTCAATGAGCGGCATTCCGCCGAATTCATAACGAGGCTTTCGATCGCCGCTGGAAGCGTGCGGGATACTTTGCAGGTCATGATCACCTCGGTGAGCCGCGACGCCTTGACGGCGATCGGGTTGGTTGCCGTGATGATTTATCAGGATCCATTGCTGGCGCTCATCGCCTTGTCCGGTTTGCCGATCGCGGGTCTGACGCTCGGCCGCCTGATCGTGAAAATGCGTAAATTCGCGCGTCGATCCTACGACGGATCGACCCGGATCGCCGAAACGCTGCAGGAGGCCGTCATGGGCGCTCGCATCGTCAAGTCATTCAATCTCCAAAGCGCCATGCGCGAGCGCATGAGATCGGCGGTTCGCGAAGTGGAACGCTCGGCCAATCGCATGGCGTCCAGCGCGGCCATTTCGAGCCCGATGTCGGATATTCTCGCTGGCTTCGCGATCGGAGCGGTCATTTTCTACGGCTCCTGGCGCGTCACCGTCCAGCACACAGACCCGGGCGCGCTGTTTTCGTTCGTCGGGTCACTCATGCTGGCCTACGAGCCGCTGAAACGGCTTGGCCGCGTCAACCTCGACATTCAGGGCGGGCTCGTTGGCGCGCGGCTGATCTACGATATCCTTGATCGCCCGGCCGTGGAGGCCGAAGTCCCCGGGCTGCCGCAACTCGATGTCCGCGGTGGCCAGATCGTTTTCGAAAATGTCCGATTTGGCTACCGTTCGGATGAGGCGGTCCTCAAGGATCTCTCGCTGGTCGCGGAACCCAACACGACGACGGCGCTTGTCGGGCCGTCCGGCGGCGGAAAATCGACGATCATCGGACTCATTCAACGGTTTTATACTCCGGATGCTGGACGCATCCAGATTGATGGGCAGGATGTTCTCAAGGTCAACCTGCACTCGCTGCGCGCTTCGATAGCCTTCGTCTCCCAGGACGTGTTTTTGTTTCGCGGCACGATCCGCGAGAACATAGCACTGGGAAGGCCCGGAGCGAACGACGAGGAAATCGTCGCCGCCGCGGAAAAGGCGTATGCGCACGAATTCATCTCGGGGTTCGCGAACGGATATTATACGAATGTCGGCGAACAGGGCGCGCAATTGTCCGGCGGACAGCGCGCGCGGATCGCCATTGCCCGAGCGATTCTCAAGGACGCGCCAATTCTCTTGCTGGACGAACCGACGGCCGCGCTGGATTCAGAATCGGAACGCGAGATCCAGAAAGCCTTGGACGCTCTGCGCGTCGGCAGGACTACCGTGGTGGTCGCGCATCGTCTCCAGACCATCATCAACGCCGATCGCATCTGCGTCATTGACGGTGGGCGCGTTGCCGAAAGCGGCGTACACGCCCAGCTAATCGCGCGTGATGGGGTCTATCGGGATTTTTTCCATATGCAATTTGGAGGAGCCGCGGAGGTTGCCGCGCCCACCAGTTAATCGGCATGACGCGCATTTGTTGAATTTCAATTGGCGCGAATTTGTTGGCGCCGGGTTTCACGGCGCGTCAAATTCTCGAGTGGTTCAGATTGACTCCATCGGCGCATCGACAAGGTGCGCTCGCACTCTGCCCGCTCGTTCCTGTCCGCGCAGCACGATCGCGAAGGAAATGGCGGCCGTGCAAAGCAGGGTCAGCCACCATAGTTCCGAGATTGCCAGTCCAGCCACGCCGAGCGAAAAGATACAGACGAGCGCGGCGAGCAAAAATGACGCGATGACAGGTGGCGCTCGGCCCGCGAGCGAGAACGAAAGCATGGCGATCGCGGCCGTGGCCGCGGCCCCGACCACGCCCAATTCATACCAGATTTCAAACAGCAGGCCGCGTGGCGCGACATCCGGCAGGCGACCCGAGACATAGGCGCGAACGGACGCGTCAAAACCATGCCCCGTCAGCAGTCGGAGGCCGTCGCTCCTGACAATGTCGGACCAGACGGGAAAGACGGCCAATGGGCCGTGCGCCGCGACATGGGTCGGCAAAATCGCCGTCACGAATAGCGGAATTCCCGGTGCGAACAGGATCATCGCCGCGGCAATCCAGCCCAAAATAAAGCCGGTTCTGGAGGGATCGGAATAGGCGAATGAAAATGCGAGAATCGCCAGAATAAGCGCCGCGAGCGCCGATGGCATCCATACGACAACCGCGGCGATGGCGACGATGACGGCGACAATGCCCGCCGCGGCGACACGCTCGCGCATCGCCAGAACGCCGAGCGCCGGCCAGACCAGAACGACAACGCCAATCGCTGCCCGCTGGATCGTGTTGGCGTCGATTTCGACAAGGCGAGCGCTTTCGGGCGCAATGAGCGCGACAACGATGGTCGCGAGCGCGGCCGCGGTGACGCCAATCGGCAGCAGGTTCAGGTTCGAGGCGCGCACGTGAGCTGGCAGGCTCGACAGCGCGGCCGCCACGAGCACAATCGTTCCCGCCGTCTTGAGAAACCTGTCGAGACCCAGGCTCGGGAAGGGCGTCCAGGCAAACGACAGGCCGGACCAGACGAGCAGGATCAATGTCGATATTCCGATCGTCGACAGGGCGGCGTCGGCAAGGCGTCTAAAGGTCCGTTCGCGCCGTTGGGGGGCCAGGAGCCGCCCCAGTACAATCAGGATCGCGCCGATCGGCATAAGAACAAAAAGAGGGCGGCGCGAGATGACCGAAGCGCACGGGATAAGAATGGCGAGAACGATCATGCCGAGGCGAACGAGCAGGGCCGCCGCATCGGTTGCCGGGTCGCCGGTTCCTCTTGCCCGCAGCTCCGTCATGTCGCTGATTTCCATCTCCCGCCCCGATCGCCAAATATATTGATGGACAACTATACTATATAGCTATCGACGCCGACGCTGTGCGCTTGGCGCAACACTATGGGACAATTATTCCCGTGTCCGGGCTACTCCTCGGAAGGCGGCGATCGTCGGAGAGCCTTGTGGGAGCTCTTGACGCGCTTGGAATCGAGGCGTCGCAGGGTCGAAGCGAAGGTTGGACGAGTCGGGCGGCGGACGATTGGTCGTTCCGAGGCTTCGGTCACGAGTGCGATCAATCTTTCGAGAGCGTCGGCTCGATTGCGTTCCTGGGTGCGGAACCGATTGGCCTGAATCACGAGGACGCCTTCGCGGCTGAGCCGCCGCCCGGCGAGTCGCGCGAGCCGCTCCGCCGTATCGGGCGCGAGACCGGCGGCTTTTGAAAGGTCAAACCGCAACTGCACCGCGCTGGAAACCTTGTTGACGTTTTGACCGCCCGGCCCCGACGCGCGGATGAAGGTTTCCTCGATCTCCGCCTCGTCGATGGTGTTACGCGCATCAATCCGAATCATTCGGCTCTCCAGCGGGCCATGCGCGGAGAGCACGCTCGGGACCCAAGAGATATTAACCCGATTCGGCGGGGCAGGCTTGGTCAGCGCTGCTTTCGGGTTTTGCGCCATCGCAGCCAGCGACCGCGAAGACGCCTGAACATTCGTGGCTGCTCGCCGTCCTCGGTCGCCTTGATTGCCTGACGCCCGTATTTCCGAATTGTCCGGAAGGGTGTCGGGGCATCGCTTGGGACACCCCTTGTCTCGGCGTTCGGATTCTGCATGTGGCCATCCCCGACCGTCGGAGCAGCGCGTCCGGCGAGGACCAGCCAGCCATGAGCGGAGCCATTTGGATGTGCGCTATCGCACATCGCCGTGATTGTAGGCGCCTGTCGCGCGAGCCTCAGCGCGCGAAAATCGCTTGGGCGCGCTTGCGAAGATATTCAGGCAGGGCCAACGTTCCGACGACGGCCGCCTGCAAATCGGCGCCTGGGGCCGGGGCGAGTTCGGCGCTGGTCTTTTGCGCGTCGGCGATGAAGTCGGCGTCTTTCGTCATGGCGATAAAACCATCACGCAGGGCCGCCGCACTGGCCGCCGAAACTCCCGGCGGCGCGAAAAAGGCGCGTCCAATGGCGCCGACGCTGGCGTAGAGCCCGGTCAATTGCCGATCGTCGGGCGTGTCGCCGAGTTCGCCGAGCGCCGGGGTGTCCAGCAAATCGGGTCCGCGAGTTGGCAGGTCCTGCAGGATGATCTTCACCTTGTGGTCGGCGAGCCACTCCTTTTTCTGCACCTTGATGGTCGTCCAGTTGGCTGACACGCCCTCGACCTCGCCCCGCTCCATCGCCAGAAGCGCCTCGTTGGCGGCGGGATAACCTCGCACCAGTCTGAATTTCGTTCCAAGAACGGCGTTGAGCAGAGTTGGAATGATTTCCGCGAGATTGCCGGCTCCGGTGCCGGCGAGGGCCGACTCATATTTTTTTGCGTCCTCGATCGATTGCACCTTCGATGTGTGCCACATCGCGTGAATTGCGTTGCTCGGACCGATGCGCCCGATCCAGGTGAACTTGCTGGCGTCATATTGGACGGCGACGTTCCCAAGCGCCTGCTCGATCGCCACGTTTTCCGTCACAATACCGATAGCCGTCCCATCCTTTGGCGCAACTCCCGCGATGAAATTCGCGGCGCGGAGCGATCCGGCGCCCGGCATGTTTTCCACGACCACGCCCGGGCGCCCCGGAAGGAACCGCGCGAGATGACGCGACACAAGTCGGGCATAAAGGTCATAGGTGCCGCCGGCCGTATTGCCGACATAGATCGTGATGGTCTTGCGGGCGAAGACGCCATCTTCCTGCGCCCGGGCGCCAGACGCCAAACCCAAAACCACCGCGACCACGGCGCATGAACGACGAAACATGTTTCCTCCCCGCGCGCGAACCTATCGGGTCCGCATGGGCTCGATGATCTCCTCGGCGATGCGTCTCGTGTCGGCGACCGTCGGGAAGAATTTCAATAGCAGCAATTCGATGCCCATGTCGCGGTATCGACGCATCTGGTCGAGCACTTTCCCGGGGTGGCCGATGCCGCCAGCCTTCATGGGTGGCGCGAGACGGGACTGGATCAAGCGCGTATCCGCGCCAGGTTCGAATTCAAGCAAACGCCGCAATGTCTCGTCCATCGCGCTTTCCAGGCCATCGCCAAACGAGATGAAGGGGTTAAAGGCGAAGCGCACTTTTCGTCCCCACCGCGCCGCGCGCGCGGAGACATCCGCCATTTTGGCGGCAAGCGCGGCCTCGACCTCGTGAACGCCCGTCACGGTCTTGGGATAATCGACGAACCACCAGTCGGCGGCCGAGGCTACCATGTCGAGGCCAGCGTCCGTGCGTGCGGCGGTGAAGATTTCCGGTGGTATGGACGTGGCGGGCTTCAGCAGAAGTTCGGTCGCGTTGATGCTGTAGAATTCGCCGTCAAGCGAATAGGGCGTCTGCGTCCAAAGACCTCGTAGGATTTCGATAAATTCCCTGGCGCGCGCGTAACGACGTGCGTCATCATCAAGCATGACCTCGCCGCCGTACATTCGGAATTCCTTTTCGTTCCAGCCGGTGACGATATTGATCGCCATACGGCCAGGACAGACGCGGTCGAGCGACGCGGCGAGCTTGGCGACCATGGCGGGATGCCAGAGGCCAGGATGCACCGCGACGAGGCTCCGGATGCGCTTTGATTGCGCTCCAATGGCGCTCGCCATGACCCAGGCCGCGAGATCGGGGCCAAGGTGTCGTTCGGCGAAAAGAATGAGGTCGAAGCCAAGGCGGTCTGCTTCCAGCAGGACGTCCTGGCCGAGCGCATATTGCCGATCGACCGCGCCATCCGGCAAGGCCTCCAGCGCGTGATCGCGCGACACCGCCAGTTCGCGCGAGCCGGCGAGAGCATTGGGTTGGGTAACATAAAGGCCGAACTGCATCGCCATTGGTTCCCGCGACGAACTATCGCACGCCGCCGACGTTCTTGACGGGCCCGGTATAGGCCTCGAAGCGCTTGCGCAGGCGCGCCATCAGCTTTTCGTTGGAGAGGAGCTCCACATAAGTATTGACGACGTTATAGGAGAAGATCGGCTTCAACCCCTCCGGCGGCTTCAC
>CAISJZ010000147.1 GCA_903885755.1 uncultured Hyphomicrobiales bacterium
CTCACGCCGTGATCTCGAAAAAATCGCCCATAGCCTCAACACAAGGCCGCGCGCCTGCCTCGGCTTTCAAACCCCCGAGGAAGTCTTCTATAATGAAATCCAGAGGCCGGGTGTTGCGCTTCAAATTTGAGACCGCCATGCGAATAGTCAATACGTATCCATTGCCAGAGCGGCAAGGGGGATCGCGATTGATTCCGGCGCCCGCGTTGCCGAAGTTGATTAAATGCCAAATAATTATTGTATTTTAATAGTATCGTTGTCGTTGCATGAATGATTTCATTGAGAATTAAAATACGGTATTGCTGTCGCGGATTGCCGCCAGCAATCGCTCCCGCGACGAGCCGCGCCGCCCGTGAAATAAACGGGTTTCACTGGTCGCGAGATCGAAGTAGGCCGGATGCGCTTCAGACCCGGTGAATTGACTATCCGAGACTCCAAAAGCGCTTCCACGGGCCCGCGACATGACTTATGGCCGGCGCAACGATTTCCGGGTTTTACGCGCACATGATTCGTCTCGAAAACATCAGCAAACAGAATGGCAACCAACTCCTCTTCATCGAGGCGTCCGCCGGGCTTCAGAAAGGTGAGAAAATCGGTCTCGTCGGCCCCAACGGGGCTGGAAAGACGACACTTTTCCGAATGATCACGGGACAGGAACAGCCGGACGAGGGGCTGGTGGCGGTCGATCGTGGCGTCACCATCGGTTATTTCAGTCAGGACGTGGGCGAGATGTCCGGCCGCGGCGTCGTTGCCGAGGTAATGGACGGCGCCGGACCGGTGAGCGCGGTCGCCGCCGAGTTGCGCGAGCTTGAAGCCGCGATGGCCGATCCCGCCCGGGCGGACGACATGGACGAGATTATCGAACGCTATGGCGAGGTTCAGGGGCGATTCGAGGAGCTTGATGGTTACGCGCTCGAGGGGCGGGCGCGCGAGGTTCTGGCGGGCCTGAGTTTCAGTCAGGAGATGATGGACGGGGATGTCGGCGCCTTGTCGGGAGGATGGAAAATGCGCGTGGCGCTGGCGCGCATTCTGCTGATGCGCCCGGACGCCATGCTGCTGGACGAGCCGAGCAACCATCTAGATCTCGAAAGCCTCATCTGGCTGGAGGACTTCCTCAAGGGTTATGAAGGCGGTCTGCTGATGACCTCGCACGATCGCGAATTCATGAACCGCATTGTCACCAGGATCGTGGAGATCGACGGCGGCGGATTGACGACATATTCCGGCGACTATGAGTTTTACGAGCAGCAGCGCGCTTTGAACGAGAAGCAGCAGCAGGCGCAATTCGAGCGTCAACAGGCCATGCTCGCCAAGGAAATCAAGTTCATCGAACGATTCAAGGCGCGCGCCTCCCATGCCGCGCAGGTGCAGAGCCGGGTGAAAAAGCTGGACAAGATCGAGCGCGTGGAGCCGCCGAAGCGCCGTCAGACGGTCCTGTTCGAGTTTCCGCCAGCGCCGCGCTCGGGCGAGGATGTCGTGACGCTCAAGGGCGTCCACAAGGGTTATGGCGTCAGAGGGATTTACGAAGGTCTTGATTTTCAGGTGCGCCGCAGGGAGCGTTGGTGTGTCATGGGCGTCAATGGCGCGGGCAAGTCGACGCTGCTGAAACTTGTTGCCGGCTCCACGGAGCCGGACCAGGGCTCCGTCGCCATTGGCGGCAGCGTGAAGATGGGATATTTCGCTCAGCACGCGATGGAATTGCTCGACGGCGAACGCACCGTGTTTCAGTCGCTCGAAGATGCGTTTCCCCAAGCCGGACAAGGCTCGATCCGCAATCTCGCGGGCTGTTTCGGTTTTTCCGGCGACGACGTCGAGAAGCGATGCCGGGTCTTGTCGGGCGGCGAGAAGGCGCGCCTGGTCATGGCGTTGATGCTTTACGATCCGCCGAACTTCCTCGTGCTCGACGAGCCGACGAACCATCTGGACATGGCGACGAAGGAAATGCTCATTACGGCGTTGTCGCAGTACGAGGGCGCCATGCTGTTCGTCTCACATGATCGTCACTTTCTCGCGGCGCTGTCGAACCGCGTGCTCGAACTGACCCCCGAGGGCGTCCATCAATATGGTGGCGGCTATACGGAATATGTGGCGCGCACGGGCCACGAGGCGCCTGGTCTGCATGAATGATCGCGGAGGCCGCCGTGTTGGTTCGAGCGGCCGCGACGAATTGGGGGCTATCGCTCGGAACCGCGCCCGTTTAATATGCCCTGAACCGCGCGGCCTGACCTCGCGGCGCTTGTTTCGGGGGAGACAACCATGAAGTCGGGCTTTCAGAACCGCGGCGGCGTTACCCGCCGAGATGCGATGGCCATGGGAACGTCGCTGGCGTTGACCGCGGCGGGCGTCCACGGCGCCTCTGCACAGGCGACCGGCGCGCCGGTGCGCGTCGGCGGCACTCTCGCTCTGACCGGTCCCCTTGCCCAGACTGGCGCCATCCACAAGGTCGTTGGCGAAATTTTCATCGAGCAGGCCAACAAGTCCGGCGGATTGCTGGGGCGACCGATCGAATGGGTGCTGCTGGACGATCAATCCAAGCCCGACCTCGCCCGCACGCTTTATGAGCGCCTGATCACGGTCGACAAGGTCGATCTGCTGCTCGGCCCTTATGCGACAGCGAATATTCTGTCGGCGATTTCGGTGGCCCAACGCTTCAACAAGATGCTGATCCATCATACCTTCGGCATTCCAAAACTCGCGAACTACGACAAGCATTTTCCCGCTTGGCCGCTCGGCGCCGAGCCGGAAAAGACCATGCCCGCCGCGGTTTTCGACGCGCTGGCGTCCGCCGGGAAGCCGCCAAAGACCATCGCCATCGTCACCAGCAAGTTCCCCTCGGTGCAGTTCATCGCCGCGGGCGCGCGCGAAGTCGCAAAGCAGCGCGGCATGACGGAGGCGCTCTATCTCGAATTCGAATTCGGCAACCGGGATTTTGGCCCCATCGCCGCGCGGGTGCGCGAAGCGAATGCCGATTTGCTGTTCATGGGGGCCATCGGGCTTGAGGCGAGCCAGTTGCTCGAAGCGATGGATCAACTGAATTACAAGCCGAAAAACCACTACTACGTCTATCCGACGCCGGGCCCGCTCGCATCCTCGCCGCTCGGCGCCGACGCCATGGCCGCGACTGCTTACGAAGATCTCGCGCCGCTTAATTCGAGCCCGACGGCGCAGGCGTTTTCAAAGCTGTTCCACGAGGCGGCGAGCAAGGCGAAACTTCCCTATGTCGAGCCGGATACGCAGGCCGGCACGAGTTACGCTGCCTGGCAAATGCTGTCCCAGGCGGTCAATGGCGCGAAATCGCTCGATGATCAGACGCTCGCCGATTATCTCAAGAAGAATGGGGCGGATACGATCGTCGGCAAATACAGCTTTGGCGGCGCCAACAACTACGGCCCGGATCTCATGAAGGTGAAACAGGTGCAGGGCGGCGTCTGGAGCATCGTCTGGCCGAAGGAGACCGCGACGCCGGGCAAGTCGCTCATCGCGAAGTGAACCGCGACGCGCCGGCGCGACATCGATCATGAGCGCGACACTTCTGGGGCAGTCGCTTCTGTCCGGTCTGTTCTCGGGCTGCCTCTACGCGCTGCTCGGGCTTGGCCTCACCCTGTCGTGGCGGTATCTGCGGATCATCAACCTCGCGCATTTCGCGCTGATCTTTCTCGCCGCTTATTTGACCTACCACATGTCCGTGACGTGGCGGGTTCACCCGCTCGTGACGGGCGCGGCGCTGCTACCGATCTTTTTCGGGCTCGGCGTCGCGCAACAGGCGCTGTTCATGCGCTACAATGTTGGCGAATTCGCTTCCGTCATCGTGACATTCGGGCTGACGATCGTCGTGGAATCGATGATCCAGTGGATATGGTCCGCTGATTTCGTGCGGATCGAAACCCATCTCGCGCGAGGCAGCATGGAAATCGGCGGCCTGCTCGCGCCTTGGGACCATTTGATCATGTGCGGGTTCTCCCTGTCGGCGTGCGTCGCGACCTGGGCGTGCCTCAACTTCACCTGGCTGGGAAAGGCGCTGCGCGCCAGTCTGGAAAATCCCGCCATCGCCGCGTCCTTCGGCGTTCCCAACCGGCGCCTCGCCCTGCTCGTCGCGGGCGCGGCGGGCGCGTTCGCCGCGATGGGTGGCGTTTTCATCGCGCTGCTCTATACGCTGACGCCATCGTCGATCTACACTTGGTTTGGAGTCGTGCTCGCGACGGTGCTGCTCGGGGGCCTCGGCAATCCCATCGGCGCGATCGGGGCGGGGCTTCTGATTGGCGTCGGGGAAGCGATGACGATGGCGATTACGGCGCCGTCATGGGCGCCCGTCGTGCCTTTCGCGCTGCTTATTTGCATTCTCGTCCTTTGGCCCGAGCGGATTTGACATGGGGACGCCTGCGCCCTCCGTCATGCCTGGCTTCGCGTCACGCTTCGGCGCCCTCGCCGGTATTGCCGTGGCGACGATCGCGCTCGCGGCTCTGCCTGCGTTCAAGCCGCCGCTGTTCTTTGAATCGTTCCTCTATCTTATGTTCCTGTGGATCGCTCTTTCCACGTCGTGGACGCTTCTGAGCGGGTTCACTGGCTATGTCTCCTTCGGCCATGGAGCATTCTATGGCGTCGGCATGTACGCCATGGCGGACATCGGCCCCAGGTCCTCGATATGGCTGGCATTGCCTGTTGCCGGAGCGCTGGCGGCGCTGCTCGGCGTTCTCATTGGCGCGGTCGTATTCCGGGTCCGGCGGTTGCGCGGCGAGTTGTTCGCCCTGTTGACGCTGGCGCTCGCCATTGTCATCGCCACGATTGTTCTCAACACGCCGATCGATGGCGGGCCCGGCGTCTTTCTGAACGGGATCGCGCCGCCTAAAATCTATAGCAGTCCCTCGTCGACCATCTATCTCATGGGTCTTTTCGTCGCCATGGGATCGATCGTTATCGCGTGGCTGACACAATACGCGAAACTTGGTTGTGGCCTGTTCGCCATCAGCGATGACGAGGACGTCGCCGAAATCCTCGGCGTGCCGACATTCGGTTACAAGTTGATCGCCATCGCGATGTCGTCTGGAATCGCGGGCGTCATGGGCGCTGTCCACGCGATTTTCATCAGCTATGTCACAGTTGGCGAAACGTTTTCCATTACGGTTCCGCTCTATATCCTGCTCATGGCGGTGCTTGGCGGAGCCCGTCACTGGCTGGGTCCAGCGGTCGGCGCGATCTTCGTGACCGCGCTGAGCTATTCCTTCGTGGGCGGCGATTTCGCGCTGGCGGCTCGAGCCGGCATTGGCCTTACGCTCGTTTTGGCGACGCTTTTTTTGCCCTATGGAATCGTCGGGTTCGCGCGTTCTAAATGGCGTGGTCGGGAAAACGCTGTTGTCGCCGAGGCGCATCCGGAGCTGGCCAGGGAAGCGCCCGTTGATCGGGCGCCGGTCGTCGATACGGCGCGACCGCTCGTCGAGGCGCGTGGCGTCAGCCTTGCCTTTCGGGGAGTCCAGGCGCTCGATGGGGTCGATATCGATATTCGCGAGGGAGAAATTCTGGGCCTCGTGGGACCAAACGGCTCGGGAAAGTCGACCTTCATCAATGTTTTGAGCGGGCTTTACCTACCCGACGCCGGCGACATCCGCTTTTCCGGCCGGGACATATCGCACGCCAGCGGGCATTCGCGCGCGCGGTTGGGCATCGCGCGAACGTTCCAGATTCCGCGGCCCTTCGCGCGACAGACCGTGCTCGACAACGTCATGGTGCCCGCGATGTTTGGCGCTGGCGGACTTGGCAAGTCAGATGCCCGTCAATGCGCGATGGATGCGCTCGCCTTCGTCGGCCTTGATGGGCGGGCCGCGTCGGTGCCCGCCGCCCTCAATCTGCATCAGCGCAAGTTCCTTGAACTGGCGCGGGCGTTGGCGTCCGGCGCGCGGCTCATCATGCTGGACGAAGTTCTCGCTGGTCTGACGCCACGCGAAATTTCCAACGCCATGGACATGGTTCGAAGAATTCACACGCGTGGCGCGACCATTCTGTTCGTCGAGCACAACATGCGGGCGGTTCTCGAACTGACCGATCGTCTCATTGTCCTCAATCAGGGGCGACTGATCGCCAATGGCGCGCCGCGCGATGTCATGAACGATCCCGCTGTCGTCGCCGCCTATGTCGGAGCGCCCGATGCTGAGCATTGAGCGGCTTTGTGTGTCCTACGGAGACGCCGCGGCGTTGACGGACGTTTCGCTCGAAGTCGGCGACGCCGAATTGGTCGCGGTTATTGGCCCTAACGGAGCGGGCAAGACAACCCTGGTCAATTCCGTCGCGGGGCTGCTGCCAGCGCGCGCGGGGACGATTCATCTCGCTGGCGAGAATGTCACGCTGCTGCCTCCGCGGGAGCTCGCCGAGCGCGGCGTCGCGCTTATTCCCGAGGGGCGGCGACTGTTCAACGCCATGACGGTCGAGGAAAACCTTGAAATGGGCTGCTATCGCAAGTCCATTCGCGGTTGGCGCGAGGAGGGTCTGGCGCGGGCCTACGAACTGTTTCCGATTCTGGCTCAACGCAGGCGGCAGATCGCGGGGACCTTGTCGGGCGGTCAGCAGCAGATGGTGGCCATCGCCCGCGCGTTGATGGCGCGTCCCAGGCTGCTTTTAATCGACGAGCCGTCGCTCGGGCTCGCGCCGATCATCGTCAAGCAGGTTTTCGAGATCATCGCGACCATTCACGCGACGGGTGTATCGATTCTCCTGATCGAACAGAACGCCACGCGTGCGCTCGAAGTGGCGCAACGCGCCTGCGTGCTCGATTGCGGCTCCATGGTCGCCAGTGGTTCGCCCAAGGAACTCGAGGCCCGGGGAGACATAAAAGCGGCCTATCTCGGTCAAGGATGAGGCTGGTCGCATCGCCGCTTGCCTCCCGGCGCTTATCGGTTCACAATTTCCAACAACACCATGAGCAAAAATGGCGAACCGGAGAGGGAACCATGCGGACCGCAGCTAAACTCGGCTTGGCCGTGACCATTTCATTCATGTTTTCGTCATGGGCATTCGCTCAACAGCCAACGCTGCATGGCGAGGCGCGTACTGATCGCGAAGGTCCGATGGAGGGCGTTGTCGTGAGCGCCATTCGCGAGGGGTCGACCATCTCCTACAGTGTCGTGACGGATGATCACGGTCGCTACAGATTCCCGGCGGGACGGCTGGTTCCCGGTAGTTACAAAATCTCCATGCGCGCGACCGGCTATGATCTCGCCGCGCCTGTCGCGGTGAACGTGGCGCAAAACGGCGAGGGCGCGGCGGACCTCAAGCTCGTCCCGACAAAGGACCTTGCCGCGCAACTGACCAGCGCGGAATGGATCGCCAGCATTCCCGGCACGGACGCGCAAAAGCAGATGCTGCTGAATTGCACTGACTGCCACACGGTCGAGCGGATCGTTCAATCAACGCATTCCGCCGAGGAGTTCACGCAGGTTTTCGAGCGGATGGCGGGCTATTATCCCGGCGCCTGGCCGGAACAACCGCAGCGGCTCGCCGATGGCGGGCGGCGCCCGCCGGTCGCGCCAAACCGCGTCAAGGAATTCTCGGAATATCTCGCCAGCATCAATCTCAGCGCTCATGCGACGCATCCCTATGAGATCAAGTCATTTCCGCGTCCGAAAGGTCGCGCCACGCGCGTTTTCATTACCGAATACGACCTGCCGCGAAAGCTCATCCAGCCGCATGACGTGATTCTCGACGGCGACGGCATGGTCTGGTTCTCGCATTTCGGCGAACAGTTCCTGTCCCGGATGGATCCGAAGACTGGCAAGGTGACGGATTTCGCCATCGCCGAGCAAAAAAAGGGGTATCCCACCGGAACGCTCGATCTCGAAACGGATCAGGATGGCAATCTCTGGGTCGGGCTGATGTATCAGACAGGCGTCGCTAAATTCGATCGAAAGACCGAGACATTCCAATATTTCCCGCTGCCCGCGGAATGGCAGACCAACATGACGCAGCAGGCCCACCTCTCGGCCGCTGCGAGCAAGGTCGATGGCAAGATCTGGGTAAAGAACTCGGATAGGGCACAGGTCTTGCGCCTTGATCCCGCGACCGGGAAATATGAAAATCTGGGCACGATGATCGATCCCGCCGTCAATCGTCCCATAGGCATCTACGGGATCTCCGCCGACAAGGACAACAACGCCTATATTCTGGATTATGGTGGCGGCAACATCGGCAGGATCGACGCGAAGACGAAGGCGTTTTCCATCTATCCCACGCCAACTGCTAACGCGCGGGCGCGACGAGGGCGGGTTGATTCCGAAAATCGCCTGTGGTTCGCCGAATATGGCGGCAACGCCATCGGCATGTTCGATCCCAAGACCGCGCGCGTGAGCGAATGGCCCATGAAGACGCCGTGGACCCAGCCCTACGACGTCATGCTCGACAGAACCGGCGCGGCGTGGACCGGATCGGTCATGTCCGATCGCGTTTCGCGGCTCGACACCGGCACCGGCGAATTTATCGATTACTTCATGCCGCGGCCGACCAACATTCGGCGCGTGTATGTCGATGACACGGCGAAGCCGGTCGCGTTCTGGGCTGGCAGCGACCACGGCGCATCGATCGTGAAGGTCGAGCCTCTGGACATCCCCGGGGAACCGCTGCCCACCAAGCCCTGATCGCGGCGCCGCCGGAAGCGCGGAATCTGGGCCAGGCGTTTTGCCTCGGCGCACAACCTGCTAGTGATATCCGGGCGACTGGATAGGCAATCAGGTCGGGGGCATCATGGACGATTCGAGACAGGTGATCGCGCCCGCTCCCGCGCTCGCGCCTGGGGAGGCCGAGGAACGACTGGCGCTCATGCGCCAGTTCCCCACCGCGCTCGATCTGCGCGCTCGCGCCCGCAAGCGCATGCCGAACTTCGCGTTCGAATACATGGATGGCGGGGCGGGCGCCGACGGCGGTATCAAACGCAATTGGGACGCGCTCGACGCGGTCGAACTCGTGCCCCGGTACGGCAAGGTGGTCGCGCCGCCGCCGGCCGACACGATGCTGTTCGGGCGCCCCTATTCGGCGCCGATCGGGATCGCGCCCATTGGCGGGCCCGGCACGGCCTTTCCCGGCGCCGAGACCTATTTCGCCAGCGCCGCGCAGGCCGCGCGCGTGCCCTATACGCTCGGCGTGCTGTCCGGTATTACCGTTGAAAGGGCGGCGGAAATCGCGCCGGACGTACTCTGGTTCCAGCTCTATCGCTTCTCCCGCAATGATCACAAAATCGGCCTTGATCTGACGCGGCGCGCGCAGGCAGTGGGGGTGCACGCTCTTGTTCTGACCATTGACACGCCCGCGCGGACAATCCGTCCGCGCGAGGTGAAAAGTGGCATCGTCAATCCATTCAAGCTGACAATGCGGCTGCGGTGGGACGCCATTCGATCCCCAGGCTGGCTGTCTTCGCTCGCGAGGAACGGCATTCCGCGCTTTGTCTCGCTCAATCCCTACATGCCGCCGAACCAGTCGCTGGAAGAATCCGCGGCCTTCATCCGGCGCGAGCAGGGCGGCGCCTTTACCTGGGATGAGGTCGCCAAATATCGCGATGTCTGGAAAGGCCCGCTTATCCTGAAGGGCGTCCTGCATCCGGCGGACGCCGAACGCGCGGTCGCCATGGGCGTTGATGGCCTGTTTGTCACCAATCATGGCGGCCGGCAGATTGACGCGCTGCCAAGCTCGATCGACGCCCTGCCGGCGATCCGGGCCACCGTCGGCAGGAAGGCGACGCTGATCCTCGACAGCGGGGTGCGATCGGGCGTTGATGTCGCGCGCGCCATCGCATGTGGAGCCGACGCGGCCTTCGCCGGCAAGTCATTCCTGTGGAGCCTCGGCGCGCTGGGCCCTAAGGGGCCGGCCCATCTCATCAATGTCTACACCGAGGATTTAAAGGCCTCGCTCGGCCAGCTCGGTTGCGCGACGGTCGATGAGTTGCGCTCCGTTGTCACCCGGCATCGAAATGCGTGGACGCGCGCTGATTTTGGCGCTTGACGAGGCGGCGCCGGGAGCCCCGCGGCATCCCGACGCATCAACGGCGTTCCCGTTCGCGCCTATCCTAGCCAATAGGGATAAATTGGTTTTGGCGCGAATTGGCGCTACCAATGGGCTTGGTCGCTGGCTCAGACCAACGGACGAGAAAGACCCGTGGGCGTGAAGGTTGGCTCCAACAACAAGCGGCAGGGGGGTACATGACAAGCCAGATGAAACTCGCGGCCTATTTCAATCCGACGGGGCATCATGTGGCCTCGTGGCGGCACCCCCGCGCCCAGCGCGACGCCAATGTCAGCATCGAGCATTACGTCGAGATGGCGCAGGCCGCCGAGCGCGCCAAATTCGACATGGTCTTTCTGGCCGACTCAAACGCGACCCGCGAGGCGCACATCGACGCCATCTCGCGCTCCGTGCAATTCGTCGCGCATTTCGAACCGCTGACACTGCTGTCGGCGCTGGCGATGGTGACAAAGCGCATCGGCCTGACTGGCACTGCCTCGACGACTTATCAGGAGCCCTATAATCTGGCGCGCAAGTTCGCCTCGCTGGACCATATCAGCCACGGTCGCGCGGGCTGGAATCTCGTGACCTCCGCGCAGCCCGCGGAAGCCGCCAATTTCGGACGCGACCGTCTGCTAAACCACGCCGAGCGCTATGGCCGCGCGCGAGAGTTCGCGCAGGTCGTTCAGGGATTGTGGGATAGCTGGGATGACGACGCTTTCGTGCGCGATGTCGAAAGCGGCCTGTACTTCGATCCCACCAAGATGCATGAGCTCAATCACAAGGGCGAACACTTTCGGGTGCGGGGTCCGCTCAACGTGCCGCGACCGGTGCAGGGCTATCCCGTGATGGTTCAGGCCGGGGCATCGGACGAGGGGCGGGAACTCGCGGCGGAATTCGCCGAGGCGATCTTTTCGCCGCATCTGAATATTCCCGCGGCGCAAACCTATTACAACGACGTCAAGGAGCGCATGCAGTCAAAGTATAATCGAGACCCCAACCATCTGAAAATTCTGCCCGGCCTTAGCGTGGTCGTCGCGGAATCCGACGACAAGGCCGCCGAGGACTTCGATCGACTTCAGTCGCTGATTCATCCGATGGTGGGGCGTGAAATCCTCTCGACGATGCTGGGCGGCATCGACCTCTCGCCCTATTCGCTTGATGAACCGTTGCCCGATCCGCTGCCGCCGACCAATGGCAGCAAGGGACATTACGACAGCATCGTCGCCATGGCGCGAAAGGAAAATCTCACCATCCGCCAGCTTGGCGAGCGTTGCGCCGGCGCGCGCGGCAAGAACTCCATTCATGGCGGTCCCAAGAAGGTCGCGGACTACATGGAGGAATGGTTCACCTCGAAGGCCTGCGACGGGTTCTGCGTGTTGCCGCCCTACATGCCGGGACAGCACGTCGATTTCTGCGACATGGTCATTCCCGAATTGCAGAAGCGCGGCATTTTCCGCAAGGAATATGAAGGCGCGACGTTGCGCGAAAATCTCGGGCTGGCGCGGCCGAAAAGCCGTTACGCCAAGGGTTGAGCCTGGATGGCCTGATTCAGTCGCCGCGAATTTCCGGGGCGACTATTCAGGCTTGATGTCGGCGAACTTGACGACCTTCGCCCATTTGGCGGTTTCATCGGCCATGCGCTGGCCGAAAGCCGCGGGTGACAACGCCAGTGGCGTTCCCCCCAGTTTCGCGAGACTTTTCTGGAACTCGGGTTCGGCGAGAACAGCGCTGATGTGTTCGGACAGTTTCGCGACGACTGGCTCGGAAAGGCCCTTTGGTCCCGCTGTTCCCGTCAGAGACGTGGCGTCGTAGCCGGCAAGCGTCTCGCCCACGGCGGGCACGTCGGGCAGAAATGGCGAACGTTTGGCCGAAGTAATTGCGATCGGCCTCAGCCGTCCGTCCATGATGTAGGGAAGCGACGAGGGTAGGGGATCGAAGGCGCACTCGATGCGGCCGCCCAGAATATCGCCGAGTTCCTGCGGGCTGCCACGATAGGGCACATGAACCATCTGGACGTCGGTCATCATCTTGAAGAGTTCCGCGGCGACATGCGAAACGCTGCCATTGCCGCCAGACCCATGGCTCATTTTGCCCGGGTTAGCCCGGGCATGGGCGATGAATTCATCGAGGGTTTTGACGGGGAAATCCGACCTGACAACAATGACGAAGGGGACCTCGTAGACGCCAGCGATCGGCGCCAGATCCGTCAGAATATTGAAATTCAGATTCGGATAGAGCGAGGCGTTGGCCGCGCTCGCGTTGGACAGTTGCAGGAAGGAATAGCCGTCAGGCGGCTGATGGATCGCATATTCCACGCCGATATTGCCGCCCGCGCCGCCGCGGTTGTCGATGATGAATTGTTGTCCGAGGCGTTCGCTCAGGCGCTGTCCGAGCAACCGGGCGATGATGTCATTCGCGCCGCCGGCGATGAATGTCACGACTAGATGAACCGGGCGATCTGGCCAGGCTGATTGCGCGAAAGAGCCGCGCGGACCGAGCGCGGCGGCTCCGATCAGCAATTGCGACGCCCGCCGACGAGAGATGGACATAAAACCCCCAATTTCCTGAACGACGAGCGCCGCATCTCAGTCGCGGCGCCCAGACGTATGGCCACGATCACCCTCGCCGGGCGCGCCGACATCGACGCGCGCGTTGATGACATAAACGCCACCAGCGCGAACGACCTTTTCGCCGCGCTCCAGCGCCGCCGCGAAATCAGTCGCGTTCATCACCGGACCTTCGCCGTCGAGACCCTGCGCCTTCGCGATGGCGATCAGATCAATGGTCGGCTTCACCATTTCCTGACCGACGAATTTGTTCTCCACGGGGCGACCGCGCACGACCGCCATGCGCTCCTGGTGGGCGACGTCGTTGTAATAGACCTGATTGTTGGCGATCACGACGAGCAGCGGGATGCCCATGTGCGCCGCGGTCCAGAAGGCATTGCAGCCCATGGTGAAGTCGCCGTCGCCAATGACAGTCATGGGCAGGCGATGTGACCCTTTCAGCGCCAGCGCGGTGCCAATTGCATTTGATGGCCCCGATCCGACGCCGCCTCCACCATCAAAGCCGACGTAGTCGAGCGGATGGCTAAAGTTCACGGTGTCCGATGGCCAGCCAAGCGCGAATCCGGCCATCGTGACCTCGCGCGTGTCGCAAAACGCGCGCACGACGAGCGCCAGATCGCGCAGGCCCATCATGCTTTCCCCTCGCGGAGGTTTCAGCGCGGGCGTCGCGCGCGGCGGGAATTTTGGTTCGGCCTTCGCGCTGGTTCCGCGCAGGCGACGAACCGCATCCAGCAGGGGTTGAACGAGTTGGTCGGCGGTGCTCAGAATCTTGAGGTCAGCGGGGGGCAGGCCGAAATGGTCCATGCTCCAGCCGTTGTGGAGGTAATCATCCACGGTGCAGTGAATGACCTTTGCGGTCACCTCCGCGTCCTTGCCTAGTGTCTGGATGAAGTGGCCCTTAAGATCCAGCCAGTCGAGCGACAGGATGACGTCCGCCTCTTTCGTGATCCGCGCGGATTCCGGCGACGGACGGAAGCGTGGCTCGACCGGATGCAGGGGATGGGCTGTCGGAAAGGCTGGCGCGAGTTTCATGTCGGTGAGAACTGCAGCGCCGAGCGCCTCGGCGAGCGCGATCCGAGCATCCCATGATGCAAGGCTTCGCGAGACGCGGCCCATGAGGATAACGGGCTTATTCGCGCCGACAAGCATCCGCGCGGCCTGCTCGATCGCCTCGGCGGAAGGCGCGGGCGGAACGCCAGGCCTGAAGCGATCGACATCGGGAAAGCGGATGTCCTTGTCGAGTTTCGACTCCTGCAAACCAACATCGAGACAGACATAGGTCGGACCACGCGGCTCGGTCGACGCGATCTGCCAGGCGCGCGTCAGCGACTCGACGGCGGCGCCCGCTGAACGCGGTTCGTCGTCCCACTTGGTGTAATGACGGATCAGGGCGCCCTGATCCTTCGCCGTGTGAATCCAGTCGATCCAGGGTCGCCGCTCCTCCGCGTCCCCTGGTCCGGTCGCGCCAAGAATGAGAACTGGATTGCGCGCGCACCAGGCATTGAAGATCGCCATGGTCGCGTGCATGAGACCGACGTTGGAATGCAGCGCGACGGCCATCGGACGTTCGGTGACCTTCGCATAGCCTTGCGCGATGCCGACCGCGTGTTCCTCATGCAGGCACACCATCATCTGCGGGTCGCGGTTGCCGAGATAGTTGACAAGGCTGTCGTGCAGGCCGCGATAGCTCGCGCCGGGCGTAAGCGCGATATAGCGCACATCCAGCCGGCGCAACATTTCAGCCATCGCGTCAGAGGCCCAGCCGCTTTGGGCGTTGGACGGCTTGATCAGCGGGTCCTTGCCATCAAAGCGCGCGGTCGCGAGTTCGATCTCTCGCGCGCCACCTGTCTTGCCGCTGGAACTCGTTGTCATGACCGTTCTCCCGTCGGGCGCTTTCTGGAGCCCGCGATGTTGTAGATCGGCTTTTCCGTCGGTATCAAGCCGGCGCGCCGCCAAATTTTTCCAACGTCGCGCGTTGCTTCTCCGTACGCGGCGGCAATTTGAATAGGCGCGCGGCATTGCCGCCCAGAATGTTGTGCCGGGCGCGATCGGTCAGGAATGGCAATTCGAACAATTTGCTCGGCACGTCGAAATCCCAATGCGGATAATCGGAGGCGTACAGCAACTGTGTTTCGGCGTTGAGCATGCGGAAGGTGCTTTCGAGCTGCGTCATGTCGGTCACCTCCATGGGCTGGGTGGTGTAGAACATGTCGCGCATGTAATCGCTCGGCAGCTTTTTCAGGCCGGGATATTCCGACGTCCGGAGCATGTATTCGTGATCGAGCCGCTGCATCAGGAAGGGCACCCAGGCAAGCCCGCCCTCGATCCAGATCACGGGCATTTTGGGAAAGCGTTCGCCAAGGCCATTGGTGATCCAGTTGGACATGTGCAGCATGTTGTACCAGGGGAAACCCAGCGCGTGGACGGTCGCGAAGCGATTGAGACTCTTGAACAGGGGTTCGCCGGAGTTCGTGCCCGAGTGGAACGAAAGGGAAAGGCCTCGCTCCTCAATGGCGCGATACACCTTCATGTAGGAATTGTGGTGCACGGGCAGCGTGCGGATCGCGGTCACGCAGAAGCCCGTGACATGCATGCAGCCGCCGAATTTCTCGACTTGCCGAAGGGATTCTTCGGGATCGGAGAATGGCAGGCAGAGCATCGAAAAAAATCGGTTGTCGGCCTCGGGGAGGATTTTCTCCGTCAGCCAGCGATTGTAGGCCCAGCACAGATTGTTCTCGATTTCCGGGATGGTCGTCAGACCGACGTGCAGCATCTGCGTTGGGAACAGGCAGGCGTAATCGACGCTCAATGCGTCCATCCAGCGATTGCCCAACTGGATGTCGCGGTGCTTGCTCCTGTCGGTCTTTTCCGATGATCGCAAGGGGTAACGCGTGATGCGCCCGCCCATGTCCTGAAAGGATGTCTGGCTCGGCAGAAGAGAGCCCCGGCCCTTGGAACGGCCGGCCAGCACCAGTTGCTTGAATACCTCGTTCTCGAAGAACGGCAGCACCTCGTCGATGTGTTCGCCTTCATAGTGATGGCTGTCGGAATCGATGATGAGAATGTCGTCGAGACCCAGTTTGTCGGCCTGCTTGCGCGCGTGCGCCAGAAGGCGCGTGGTATTGAGTTCATCAACGGAAACCCGGTTTCCGCGATCCGAAATGAGATCCATGTTTCGACCTTCCTGAAAGCCGCGAATTCGAGCAATAGCGGCGTGTCGGAGCCTCACGTCACCACGAAAATGCCATTGCTCTTCTCGATTATGGGATAGGAGCGCAGCTTGAGCTTGCGGTCGCCCGCGCATTCTCCCGTTTTGATATCGTATTCGTAGCCGTGCCACGGACAGACGAAATGCATGTCATCATCGGAGAAGAACAGGCCAGCGGAGGTCTTGTCAGGTAGAATTCGCTCCTCGACACGCGCGATGATCAGGCCTTCGCAGGCTGGTCCGCCGGAATGAAGGCAAGTGTTGCTGTAGGCATAAAGCTTGCCTTTGTGGCGAAAGACGCCGATCTCCCGTTCGCCGACGGCGACGACCATGCGTTCGCCGTCGGACAGCGATCCAGGTTTCGCGACGAATGTTTCGGTCATTGCCGTCTTGTCCTCTCTGATTTGATTTATTCCGCGATTGATTTGACGAGGTCGAGCACATCGTTCGGCGTGTCGTACATGCGCCGAACGATTTTTTGCACTGTCTCGCCATCGACCGGTTGAACCTCAAGCCCGGCCTTGTCCGCCTCGGCGAGAAACCGCGCGTCGCGCAGAGTTTGCAGGAAAGCCGAGCGCAGGGCCTTGACGCGTTCCGCGGGCACGCCCGGCGGCGCGAAAAACGGTCGTCCCATTTCCTGTGGCGCGAACAGAAACTCGAAGGCCTTTTTGTCGGACGCGTTCTTCGCGAGATCGGTGACGAGCGGGACATCGGGCAGATCGCGATGTTTCGCCAGCGCCATTTGCGCGAGGATTCTGATCTTTTTCTCGCTCAGCCAATCGGGATGCCGGTTCTTGATCAGGGTCCAGCCAAGCCCGCAATTGCCCTGAAGTTCGCCGCGCTCCATCGCCAGATCCATCTCCGAGGAGCCGGGATAACCCAGAATGATCTTGAAGTTCGTGCCGATGAGGCGGTTCATCGCCTTTGGAAAGATCACTTCTGTCGCGTCCGAGCCGGTTCCGCCGATGATCAACTCGTGGCTCATCGCGTCGCCGAGAGTTTTGATCGGAGAGGTATGCCACGCAAGGCAGGTGGTTGTTTCGACATTGGCGGTGCCAAGCCAGTTGAATTCGCGTCCATCGAATTTCGCGTTCGCATTGCCCATGAGCGGCTCGATTCCGGCGGTGCGGCCGGTGATCGCGAATGCGGTCCCGTCGCGCGGCGCCGTGGTGGCGATGTAGTTCGCCGCGGTCAGGCCGCCCGCGCCCGGCATGTGCTGCACGTTGACGACGGGATTGCCGGGAATGAACCGTCCAACGTGATGCGCCAACGCCTGCGCATAGAGACTCGCGCTGCCGCCCGGCCCGAAGCCGACGGCAATATTGACCTGCCGGCCATTGTAGAACGCGGCGATGTCGTCCTCCGCGCCTCGGGCGCCGGTGGCGACGAGCGCGACAATGGCGCAAACGCCGAAAATCCCGAGAAATCCCTTCAACGGATTTCCTCCCCTCTCGATCCGTCTCTCCCTGAAGGGTGCGGATTTTCATGCCGGTTCATAGCATAGGCGGCGGGGCGGGCAAGCCATGGCGACGACGCGCGACAATGAGTGGTTCAGGGAGCGTCGGGATTCGGTTCCCGTACGCCAAGCTTCACCAGGCGCGGCAGAACCTCCTGCGCGAAGAAAGGAAGTTCGGCGAGATAGTTGACGAAGGAAAATCCGATGCCATCAAAGCCCGCCGCGCTGATGCCGACGAGCGACGCGGCGACATCGTCGGGAGAGCCAATCATGGGAAAGCCGGACTGGCCATGCACCAGCGCCTTTCGCAGCCTGTCGTACCGCGCGGGATCGGCCTCGCGTCGTTCGCCTTTCATGCGCAGCATGTAGTCGACGGCCTCCCAGTCGGCGGCTTCCTCGGTCCAGTAGCGGTAATATTCCTCGGCCTGCGCGCGCGTTGGACGGCACACGACCTCGCCCACGGTATAGACGCCAATCTCGCGGCCGATTGCGCGCGCGGCGGCCTTTACTTCGGCGACGCCGCGCGCCGCCTGTTCAAGGGTTTCCAGCCGTTCGGCTGTGAAAAGCGCGTCGCAGTTGCGCAGCGCGTAGGCGCGTCCGGTTCCAGATACGCCGGCGTTCATGATCATCGGGCGCGTGCCGCCATAAGGCTTGGGCTTCAGACGAACCCCGCGCAGCTTGAGGAATTCTCCGTCGAGGTCGAATTCCTCTTCCGGTCCCCACATACGCTTGATCGCGTCGATCCATTCCTGCCCATAACGGTATCGCGCGTCATGGTCTCGCTGCTGGACGCCGAACATGTCAAACTCGGCGCCGTTCCAGCCAATGACGACGTTGAGACCGAAGCGTCCGCGGCCCACGAGGTCGGCGGTGACGAATTGCTTGGCGGCGAAGACGGGATGCACGAGCGGCGCATGAACAGTCGCGAAGACGCTGATACGTTTCGTGCGCGCCAGCAGGCCGCAGGCCCAGGTCACCGTCTCCAGCGTGTCGCCCTGATAATCGGTCGCGCCGCGGTAACCTTTCCATCGCCCGATCGGCAAGATGAAATCAATGCCGACTTTGTCGGCGAGCTCGGCCATTGCCTCGCAACTGTCCCAATCGGCCAGCCAGCGTTCGGGGACGGTCGTCATCGATCGCCCGGAGGAACAATTCGCGCCGAACAAGCCAAGTTTCAGCTTGTTGCCATTGTACATGGCGATGCGGTTGCGCATGGCCGCTCCCTCTCCCCGATGTAGTTCTTGCGTTGACGTTCGCACCGGCGCGGCCAGGTCGAACGTTCGTCGATAGGGCCTCGGGCCAGCCTCCGGGTCAATGTGGCGTTTCGGCGCGCAGGCGTTCTATTCCGGTTTGATGCCCGCCTCCGGAACGACCTGCGCGAAGGTCTTGAGCTGCGCGTTGATCCAGTCTTGCGTCTCGCCTGGCGTGCTCCATTTCACATCGACGCCGATCGCGCGCATGCGTTCGGCCGCGGCGGGCGTCCTGAGATAGGCGACGAGCGCGGCGTTCAGCTTGTCGATAATGGCGTCGGGCGTGCCCGCGCGAGCGAGCAGGCCCTGCCAGCCGACCGCCGAAAAGCCTGGCACGGTCTCGGCGATGGCGGGCGTGCCGGGCAGGCTTGGATGACGCGCCGGGTTCAGCACGCCCAATGCCTTGAGCTTGCCGCTCTGGATCAGCGGAATGGCTGGGGCAAGGTCGGTGAACATCATGGAGACATCGCCGGACATCAGACCGAGCAGGGCCGGTGAACTCCCGGCATAGGGCACATGTTGCATCTTGATGCCGGTCTGGTGGGCGAAATATTCCACCAGCAAGTGCTGGGGCGTGCCGACGCCGGGCGAGGCGTAGGTGATAGCCCTCCTGCCGGATCGAGCGAGGTCGAGAAATTCCTGGACAGTGGAGACGCCCAGCGAGGGCGAGACGACCATGACGTTCGAGGTGATGCCCATCAGCGAGATCGGCCGGAAATCCTTGAGCGGATCGTAAGGGAGAGTCTTATAGATATAGGGCACGATGGCGAAGGCGGTCGGCGCCAGCAGCAACGTCTGGCCGTCGGGCGCCGAGCGCGCCACGACGCTGTTGCCGACAACGCCGCCGGCGCCGGTACGATTGTCAACAATGAAGCTCTGCTTGAGAGCGCCTTGCAGGGCCTCGGCCGCGATGCGTCCCATGATGTCAACCGTGCCGCCAGGCGAAAACGGCACGACAATGGTCACGGGATGGGAGGGGTAATCCTGCGCGCGGGCGCCGGCCCCGATGACGCCGGCGAGCAAGACGCCGGCCACAAGACGTCGTGCCGTGCCAACCATGAGGTTCCCATCCCTTGATCCGCGCGAAGCCGGCGGATTTGTCGGGGACTCTCCCATAAGTTGACGGGTTGGGGAAGCGGCCTCACACGTCGAGGTTCGCCACATTCAGGGCATTTTCCTGGATGAACTCACGCCGCGGCTCGACGACATCGCCCATGAGCTTGACGAAAAGATCGTCGGCCTCGTCGCCCTCGCGCACCTTGACCTGCAACAGCGAACGCGCGTTGCGATCGAGCGTCGTCTCCCACAATTGCTCCGGGTTCATTTCACCGAGGCCCTTGTAGCGCTGCATCTGGCTGATGCCCTTTTGGCCCGCGGCCATGACGATATCGACCAGCGCGTTGGGCCCGGAGACCTGCGATTCATCGGCCCGCCGCGCGAAGATCGCCGGTGTGCCATAGACTTCGTGCAGGGCCTTCGAGTGTTCGCTCAGTCGGCGGGCCTCGGCGGAAGCGAGCAGCCCGGCGTCGAGCGTCGCCGCCTGTCGCACGCCGCGCACTTCGCGCGAGAACACAAATCCACCGTCGGCGACCGTCCCCGACCAGCCGCGCTCGGTTTCCTCCGAGATGGCGTCGAGGCGACGCGCGACGTCGCCGGCAACGCGCGCCGCGTCGTCGCCCAAAACCGTCACCGGGTTCAACGCGCCGGCGATGGCCGCCTGCTCCACGACATCGCGATTATAGCGCGAATGCAGCGAGCCCAGCACGGTGCGCACGAGCCGCGCCTCCTCGACGAGGGCGCGCAGGTCCTGTCCCGCGCGGGCCTCGCCATTGGCGAGACGCAGCACCGCGTTCTCAAGACCATTGCCGATCAGATATTCCTCGCGCGCGCGCTCGTCCTTCAGGTATTGCTCGGATTGCCCGCGCTTGACCTTGACTCAGTGGCGCGCGATATCTTTAAGGCACCAGATATTTTGGATTACACC
>CAISJZ010000148.1 GCA_903885755.1 uncultured Hyphomicrobiales bacterium
ATATCCACGTGCTTCTTGGCGGCTTCAGAGGCATGGTGGTGAGCATGGAGTTGGTGGGCGTGGGCGAGATGCGCGTGATGCGCGGCGTCCTCATGGTTTTCCTCGGCGATGTGTCTCATCGCTTCTTGATGATGTTTGGCGGCGTGTCCATGATGCTCGGCCGCGAGCTTGTGGTGCTCCGCCGCGACTTCATGATGATCGTGGTCCGAATGTCCGTCGTTCATGATTGGCTCCTTTGAACCGCGCCCAATGGCGAGGCTTGATTAGCCTTCTAGCGTGACGCGCGTATGAACCATTGGCTGCGATTTTCAATTGCGCGTCGGGTTCATTCGACCCGCCATGTCATCGAATCGTCGAACGGCGCGTTTAATGTGGATCACCGCGTTCCTCGACCCCCCGGGATCGCGGTTCAGGCGGCGGTTGCCTCATCGCGGCTAACGAAGCGGTCCGGCGCGGATGGCCCGCCGGACCGTTTCATTTGGCCAATAGGCGCCGCTAACTTTCAAAATTTCCTGGACCGAAATAGTTTGCCCACGGCAAGGAAAGGGATGCACCGATGATTCATGGTCGCGCGGGCGGATTGATCGCCATTGTTTCGTACCTGTTGACCATCCCAACTGGCGTAAACGTGGCGCTGGCCGAGGATTTTTATCGCTGGGTTCAATATACGTCCGGAGGCATCGAGGCGCGCGCGGCGGTTGAAGGCGCGGGCTGCCCGGTCGCAACAATTGACGGCGCTGCTGCCACGATGACCATGCGGGCGAGCCCCGGCGATAACTATCCCGTCGCGATTTGCGTGGCGCCAATTCCTCCCGGCGCGAAATCGGTCGCCATCGCCGATCATCCTCTCGCCTTGCCCAAGGCCCACCCAAACCGCATTGTAATCGTTGGCGATACCGGCTGCCGCCTCAAGGGCCAACAGATTCAGGCCTGCAATGATATGTCGGAGTGGCCGTTCCGCCTCGGCGCCGACATGGTGTCCGATTTCAAGCCGGACCTCGTGTTGCACGTTGGCGATTTCCATTATCGCGAAACGGCGTGTCCACTAGGCAATTACGGCTGCGCCGGCGCGCCCTACGGCGACACCTGGGACGTCTGGAAGGCGGACTTCTTTTCTCCGGGCGAAACGCTTCTCAACGCCGCGCCATGGATTTTCGTGCGTGGCAATCACGAGGAATGCGAACGCGGTGGCAAGGGCTGGGCGCGCGCGCTCGACCCCTACCCGTTCGACGCGTCCTCCGGCGTCTCCGGCTGTCTTGGGCCCGCCAGGCCCTTTAACGTGAATATTGGCGAGCTAACAATCGAGGTCATGGACGTCTCGACGGCGGACGAGCAGGTCAACGAGGCGCAAGCCTCATGGTTCAGGGATCAGTTCGCGGCGGCAAAGGATATTGCCGGTCCCGTCTGGCAGGCGTTCCACCGTCCGATCTGGGCGATCGACGCGCCCGCCGAATCGCGCCATCGCGGCGACAACCGCACGCTCGCCGCCGCCGCCCGCGATTCGACGCCGGGCAATGTGCAGGCGTTCATCTCTGGCCATCACCATACCTTCGAGGCAATGAGCTATGTGCAGGATCTGCCGCTTCAGATCGTTTCCGGCCACGGCGGCGACGATCTCTCGCCGTTCGCGCCAAGGATCGTCGTTGGCAACGAGGTGAATGGCGTGACGGTCAAGGCCGGAATTGCCCGCCCCCGCGTCTTCGGGTTTTCGATGATCGAGCGCGCGCCGGACGACGACAGCGGCCTTGAATGGACGCTCACCGGCTATGACACGCACGGTCGCCCGATCGGGCGCTGCCGGCTTCACGGTCGCGCGCTCGATTGCGATAACTAATCGCTGTGCGCGACCGGGTGGCGGGTAATGGCCGAGGCAAATTGAAGCAGGCTTGTCTAACAATGCAAATCAGGACAGATTTGGACTCGCGCCGGCTTTCATCCGCCGGATACAAGCATAGCAATCATTGGCGATGAGGCAGCCGGCGGGAGATTGAATTGACCGACATCGACATGCGCGCTTTCGCCAAAGGGGCTGGCGTCACCGTGAAATTCCCCGCTGGCGCGGTCATTTTCAACCAGGGCGACGTGGGCGATTGCATGTATGTCGTGCAATCCGGCGTCGTCGAGATGGTCATTCACGACAAGGTGGTTGATGTCTGTGGCGCGAACGAAGCCATGGGATTCATGTCGATTATTGATGGCCAACAACGCACGTCGACAGCGCGAGTAAGGGAATCCGCGGAGGTTACAATCATCGACAAGCGGAAGTTTCGCTTCATGGTTGATGAAATTCCAAATTTCGCGCAATATATCATGGAATGCATGGCGCACCGCATTCGCGGCATGGGCGCCAAGATCTAGCCTTTCCTTCGGGCGCTGCTGCTACGCCGCCTCGAAACAGTCTCGCGGCGGTGGGATCACAACGTCTGAAATTGGCGACGTCGAGAATTCAGTGGGTACTGTCGAAGTAGTCCTGTCCGACATGTCCTCACGGATTGGCGGGTTCGTCACTTATCGCGGTCCACTTAAACGTTAGAGGTTATCGCCGACCTGATGCCAATGGCAAAAAAGCTTGCCCGTCGCAGGGTCTCTTGCCCACCTGCAATCCAGGCGCCGGGTCGCGCAGATGTGGGATTTCGCGACGTTCCTCATTGAATGAGGTTGGTCGGCTTTCGCATGCAACGATCTTGTCTCGGACATGACGTACTCCCAAAATTGGCGACCGCGGCTGGCGTGAGGCCAGATCGGCGCGTGATAAACGCAACAACGCGCCAAAAAAATTAATGGCGTGTAGCCGACGTTGCGGCGCCGTGTGACTTGTGTGGAGACTTCCGGCGGTGTGATTAATGTGTGCTTACCAATGGCGCGCGCCAGAGAAGGCGCATGAATCGAACGACGGCGCGTAGCTTGCTGGTGTCCGCCTGGCTTAGGAGCGAGAATTGACCCAGCGTCACAAGACTGTCGCAAGCCCGCTTCATCTATTCCTTCCAAACGGAGGGCTTAGCCATGACTTCATTGACATCCAGCGTTGATATTCCGGATGCGGGCAAGGCAGGGACGCGCCCCAAGCTCGATCATCCCATGGATATCAGGACGATTCTCGTCTTCCTGGCGGTGCTCGCCGGTGGGCTTTTCTTCACTGCCTACAGCATTTCGCGCGATGTCGCCGACGCCGGAACGCAGGTCGCGACGTTCTTGCCTTTCATCCTGCTCGGTGTCGCCCTCCTGATCGCGCTCGGCTTTGAATTCGTCAACGGCTTCCACGATACCGCTAACGCGGTCGCGACGGTCATCTATACGCGTTCGCTGCCCGCGCCGGCCGCGGTGGTCTGGTCCGGCTGCTTCAATTTTCTCGGCGTGCTCACGTCGAGCGGCGCCGTCGCATTCGGAATACTGTCACTGTTGCCGGTCGAGTTGATCCTGCAGGTTGGATCGGGCGCCGGATTCGCCATGGTCTTCGCGCTTTTGATCGCCGCGATCCTGTGGAATCTCGGCACCTGGTGGCTAGGCCTGCCCGCGTCAAGTTCCCACACAATGATTGGATCGATCATCGGCGTCGGCGTCGCCAATGCGCTGCTGCGCGGCCGCGATGGAACATCGGGCGTCGACTGGGGGCAGGCGTCAACCGTTGGTTATGCGCTGCTGCTATCGCCGATCGTCGGCTTTGTCTGCTCGGCTGCGCTGCTTTATGCGATGAAGTTCCTGGTTCGCAAACCCGAACTCTACTCCGCGCCGAAGGACCACAATCCGCCGCCGTTGTGGATTCGCGGTCTCCTCATCCTCACCTGCACGGGTGTGTCATTCTTCCATGGCTCCAACGATGGTCAGAAGGGCATGGGGCTCATCATGCTGATCCTGATTGGCGTTATTCCCACGACCTATGCGCTCAACCGCGCGATGCCAGACCGCGACGTCGCCGCTTTCATTCAGACGTCGGACAACGCCGCCGCCATCGTGCGATCCAAGGTCGCCGGGTTTCAGGAGATTGGCGCTCCCGATCCCCGCGCGGCCGTCACTGGCTTCGTTCGCGACCGCTCAACCTTCACGGATGGAACCTATCTATCGCTGGCCAAGCTCATGCAGGGCGTTACCGCCGAGGTGAAGGCGACGGGGACATACGCCAAAATTCCAGCGGCGGCGGTTAACAACACCCGCAACGACATGTACCTGGTATCCGAGGCGCTGCGGAATCTTCCCAAGGTTCAGGACAACCAGTTGTCGGCGAGCGAGGCCGCGACGCTCGCGACCTATAAGAAGGGGCTCGACAGTTCGACCAAGTTCATCCCGACCTGGGTTAAGGTCGCTGTCGCGATCGCACTGGGTCTGGGCACGATGATCGGCTGGAAGCGCATCGTCGTCACCGTCGGCGAGAAGATCGGCAAGGACCATCTGACTTATGGCCAGGGCGCCGCCGCCGAACTCGTTGCAATGGGAACGATCTTCGCGGCCGACAATTTTGGTCTGCCGGTCTCGACCACCCACGTTCTCTCCTCGGGCGTCGCTGGCACGATGGCCGCGAACGGCTCGGGCATTCAGTGGGCCACCCTTCGCAGCATCGCGCTTGCCTGGGTGCTGACGCTGCCAGCAGCCGCTCTCCTGTCCGGCTGTCTCTACGCGATATTCCACGCGATCTTCTAGGCGCTTGCTCACTAGGCCCAAGGCGGCGCGATGAAACAAGCAATCGCGGAGGGCTAAACCGTTTGCATCCAATAGGCATGCGCTATCGCCTTGTGTTTAATGCGCGCTTGCAGATTCGCATCGTGATTTCTTGACGCTCACGCATATCCGGCATCCTGACACAGCCATCCATTTCAGCGCAACGACCGCGACAGTCGTAAATCGTTCTTCAAACAGTCAAATTCGTGTCGAACGAATCAGGCTGGCTTCCGCGTGAATCACGGGAGCAGTCGATGACGAGATTGATCGAACCAACGCGCCGAGACCTGTTCCGTATCGGAGGAGCGGCGGCCATCGCGGCCGCTACCGCGGCCCGCGCCAATGACGAAGCACACGCGGTATGGGCGACGGGCGTCGTATTCGACGATCGATCGCGCTCCGGGGCCAGAGGACCAGATGATCCTGGCATTCCGGACGTTCTGGTTTCAAACGGGCGTGAGGTCGTCAGAACCGGGGCCGACGGTCGATACCGGCTGCCTGTAGGCGACGGTCAAATGCTCTTTGTGATCAAACCCAGCGGCTGGGAGGTCCCCGTCGATCAACGCACACTGCTCCCGAAATTTCATTACAACCACCAGCCGTCCGGCACGCCTTCTTCGCTGGGGCTTACATTCCCCGGCGTGGAGCCAACCGGTCTTCTGCCGGACGCAATAGACTTTCCGCTTCGCCGCGCGCCCGCCGCCGAACGGTTCGATGTCATCATGTTCGCCGATCCGCAGCCCGCGAACGCCGCCGAGATCGGTTATATCCGCGCGACGGTCGCCAGCGCGCTGGCCGGGGCGGACGCGGCCTTCGGTCTTACGCTTGGCGACATCATGTCCGACGATCTATCCCTCTACGATCATTACAATGGCGTGATAGGGCAGATTGGAATGACTTGGTGGAACCTGCCGGGCAATCACGATCTCAACTACGACGCGCCGTCGCGCGAATATTCGCGGGAAACGTGGAAGCGCCATTTCGGACCGACGAGCTACGCCTTCGAGCATGGGCGAGCGTTGTTCATCATGCTCGACAACGTGGAATGGCGAGGCGCGCGCGCGAGCGGGCCGGCCTATGTTGGGTATATCGGCGCGAACCAGTTGGAATTCGTGCGAAACGTTCTACGGAACACGCCAGTGGATCGACTTATTGTCGTGTGCATGCATATCCCTCTGGCGAGCGCCGGAGATCCGTCGGACCCGGCGTCGAATACCAGTGACCGCGACGCGCTGCTTGAACTGTTGGGCGATAGGCCCTCGGTCAGCTTTTCCGGCCATATGCATTCTACGGAACATCACTATCTCGAACCACGTCTGCCTGGCGCATCGCGAGAGCCTCATCATCACCATGTTCTGACGGCGGTTTCCGGCTCCTGGTGGAGCGGACCGCTCGACGCCAGAGGCATACCGCTCGCCGCCAGTTGCGACGGAACGCCGAATGGCTGGCATGTGCTGAGCATTGATGGGACCGACTATTCGACAAGGTTCGTGTCGGCGCGCGAGCCCGCTCAAATACGGATCATGCTCGATGTAAGGGATGGAGCATCCGGCAACGAGGCGTCGGGCTGCCGGTTGTCGGGTCAGCCGATCACCCGAGAATCCCTGTGCAATGCGAAGCTCATTGTAAACGTCTTTGACGGAGGCCCGCGCACGCGGGTCGAATGCTTGATTTCCGATGGTCCCCCGATGGTCCTGACGCGCGAGCCGTTGGCCGACCCATTTACGCAAGCCGTTTTCGCCAGCGCCGGCAAAACAAAAAAGGACTGGGTTCAAGCGGAGACCAGCAGTCACATCTGGACGACCGCTCTGCCCGACGACCTCTCCCAGGGGCCGCACAGGATTACCGCGAAAATCGTCGACGAGTACGGCCGCGAGAATAGTGGACATCTGGTGTTTGAAATGACCTGAACCCCGCCGGATGGGCGCGTGAATGAAAATGTACGTAGGAAAGAAATTCAGATCGAGCTCCGGCTTGGCCCGACGCAGGCGTCAGTAGTCAGCCCGTCGGAATTTCGCCCGGTGGATCCGCTATGGGTCCGCGCGAAAACTCGCTGGTTTAGGCGCGTCTCGCCCCCGCCTGAATTCTTTTTCGACTTCAGGGGCTTCAGTGGCGCCGAAAGAGCTTCGAACTCCCGCCCCTCATTACAAAGGCGAATTCAAAATAGTCGAATATTTCAATTCGGTATGCTGTAATGGGCGTCCAAGCGCCGGTGGTCTGCCCCCTGAAAAGTGATCCTCC
>CAISJZ010000149.1 GCA_903885755.1 uncultured Hyphomicrobiales bacterium
CTGAAACTTTATTGGTCCGCCGCGGCGGCCGGCATTGCGCCCGCCGCGAGCCGGGCGTCATGTGAATGGATCAGCGCGTCCCTGATCCGCTCGAGCAGATCGTTGTGAACCATCTGATAGCCGTTCTCGATGGCGCCTGAAAACCCCACGGCGTCGGCGCCGCCATGGCTTTTGATGACGATGCCATCGAGCCCGAGGAACACGCCGCCGTTGACGCTGCTCGGATCCATTTTTTCCCGCAGGGTCTTGAAGGCCGATCGCGCTAGGAGGTAGCCAATCCTGGCGCTCAGCGAGGAATTCATCGCCTCGCGCAGGATGGTCCCGATCTGGCGCGCGGTGCCCTCGGCGGTCTTAAGCGCGATATTGCCTGTGAACCCCTCGGTGACCACGACATCGACGACGCCCTTGCCGATGTCATCGCCCTCGATGAAGCCATGATAGGAAAGGCTCGGGATTTCAAGCTCGCGCAGTAAGCGGCCGGCGGCCTTGACCTCCTCGATCCCCTTGATTTCCTCGACGCCAACATTGAGCAGGCCCACGGTGGGCCGCTTCTGACCGAGAATGACGCTGGCCATGGCCGCGCCCATGATGGCGAGATCGACGTAATGCTGGGCGTCGGCGCCAATGCTGGCGCCGACATCGAGCACGATCGAACTGCCCTTCAGCGTCGGCCAGATGCCGGCGATGGCGGGACGATCGATCTGCGCCATGGTGCGCAGGCAGAATTTCGCCATGGCCATGAGCGCGCCGGTATTGCCGGCGGAGACCGCGACATCGGCCTCGCCCTTCTTGACGGCGTCGAGCGCAAGCCACATGGACGAGACCCGCCGGCCTTGACGAAGCGCCTGGCTTGGCTTGTCGCCCATCTTGACCCAGACCGGCGTGTGAACGAAGCGGGAGGCCGCCTTCAGACGCGGATGCGCGTCCAGCAAGGGCCCCACGACCGCTTCATCGCCGAATAACAGAAACTGGACATCCGGACGTTTCTCCAGGAAACGCGCTGCTCCCGGGATCACCACGGCCGCGCCGTGATCGCCTCCCATGGCGTCCAGCGCGATGCGTACGACTTGCGACATGAACTCTGGAACGCTCCCATTCGTCGTGGCGGCGCTCCGCCCCCGAAGCGGCGCGGACCATAGCCTCTCGCGGCGTGGACGCAAAGGCCGACCGGCCCGGCGACCGCCCTATTCCGGTGGATTGGGTTTTTTCAGTCGCTCCAGAACCGCGAATGGCGAGGCTTCCGGCGGGGTGGCGTCCTTCGGAGGCTCGAACACAATGCCCGGCTTGCGCGGATGGGGATCGAGCCCGAGCGCAAGAAATTCGCAAGCCAACGTCCCCAGATCGATGCAGCCGTCCACAAGGGGGTCGGGGGCGTCGTCGTCGGCCTCGACAATGACCTCGCGCGGCGGCGCGGACGTCGGGCGGCGGCCTTTTTCCGGCGGCGCTGCGAAATAGCCCTCGACGGACTCGTGCGCGGCCACCTCGAAAGGGTCGAGACTGACAACACAAATCCGGGTAACGCGGGCGTCAACCGCGCCTGAGACAACAAATCGCCTGCCGGGCGCGCTTGCGATCTTAAGCTTCGCCGTCAGCGAGGCGACCGCCGGAATGCCAAGGAGCGCCGCGACGGCCCCACGCTCGGCCTCGTTGGCGGAAATCTCGACCATGGCGGGATAATCCTTCTGCGTTTCCACGTCGAAGGGGCGGCTGAAGGGCGGAAGCTCCGGCGTCTCGGGCGACTTGATGTCAGGCATGGGGCCCTCTCAGGCGATGGTCGAAGCGTCGGGAAACGGGGCGGCGCCCGCAAGCAGGGATTGGGACGGCGCGGCGCCAAGCGCCGCTTCGCTGGCGCGAACGTAGCGCGCCAGACGGAGCGTGCGGGGCTCCCCGGGACCCACCACGTTCGCATGGACGTTGCGCGCCAGCGCCTCGCGCAAATCGGCATCGTTGTCCTTGCCCAGCGCGGCGTCGTAGGCGTTTCGACGCCCCAGAATGGCGGCTGCCAGCTTCTTGATCCGCTTGGGCACGGCGAGGTCTCCGACGCCCATTTCCCGGAGATCGTCGTCCAGCCGGCGAAACAATCCATCCGTGAGTTCCTGCGCGAGTTCCGGCCCGGGCGATTCCAGTCGCATCAGGCGGCGAACCGCCAGCGTCGAGAACAACGCCAAAAGCTCGAACCGCCCGTCGAACGTGTCGGCGACGCCAAGGTCGGCGTAAAGCGCCGGCTGGCGAACCGCCGCCACGATCTCGCCGTGAAGACGATCCACGATGCGCCGATTGGCCGACCGGCCAAGAAGCCCGAACAACATTTGCGCCTGTCTCCGTCGCGTTCCGCTCGCCATCGAAGCGAGCGGGCCCGCGAGCTTGCAAATCCACTGAACGGGGGTTAGGCATCGACCGGTCCGGATGCAAGCGAAAATCCATCGTCCTTCAAAAGGCGTGGCTCTCGCGCTGGACCGAAGTGGAAGGGCGAGTTGACCGATGTTGCAGGCGAAGAAAGCCAGGGTTGGGCGCGAAACGCGCTCCCGGATATTCGGCAGGCTGGCGGCCGCGGCGTGCCTGTCGCTCTCGCTGTCCGGGTGCATCGGTTATGACGGCAGCCTGCAAACCGGCTACGTCATGGACGACCGCCTGTTGAATCAGGTCCGCGTGGGGTCCTCCGCTGAACAGGTTCTGGTCGTCATGGGCACGCCCTCGACCACGTCCACCATCGGCGGCAGCGCCTGGTATTATGTTTCCAGTCAGACAACGCAGTCCCTAGCCTTTCAAAAGCCCAGCGTCGTGGAGCGGCGTATTTTCGCGGTCTATTTCGACTCCAAAAAGCGGGTCGAACGCGTCGCCAATTATGGCCTCGAAGATGGCAAGGTCATCGACTTCAACAATCGCACGACCCCGACGGCGGGCGGCGAGTCCAACTTCCTCCAGCAGATGCTGACTGGTCTGCTGCGCTTCAGCTGATCGGGGCCTCAAGGCCGGTAAAATATTGCCAGGGCGGGGCTTTCCCGCCCTTTTGCTTGAGCGTGACGTCAACCGACGAGCCAATCGGCCGGAAAAACTGAATGATCGCGGTCTTCGACATTGGCAACGTACTGCTGCGCTGGAACCCCAGGTTCCTGTTTCGCGACGCCTTCGCCGATGACGCGCGGATGGAGCGGTTTCTGGCCACGGCCTGTTCCCCGGACTGGATCGCCGAGGCAGACCGGCGGTCCGATTTTTCCGCCGCCGTCGACGAGCGCACGGTCGCATGGCCCGAATTCGCGCGCGAATTGCGCCTGTTCGATACGCACTGGATCAGGACCATCGGCAGCGCGATCGAGGAAAATGTCGCCCTGCTCGAACGCCTGCGGGCGATGGGCCGACCGGTTCATGCGGTGACGAATTTCGCGGCGGCGAAATTCGAAGTGGCGCGCGCGGTTTACCCGTTCATGGATCTGTTCGATGTCGCCATCGTGTCTGGCCGCGAAGGTATGGCGAAGCCGGACCGCCGCATGTTCGATCTGCTTTACGAGCGCACGGGCCGCTCGCCGAAGGAACTGGTGTTTGTCGATGATTCCCTGGCCAACGTGCTATCGGCGCGCGCGACCGGCATGGCCGCGATCCATTTCACGCCGGGAGTCGACGTCGAGGCCGAACTGCGAAAACACGGCGTCTTCGACGCCGCGTGAGGCCGGATAGAGAGATACAAAAAGGGCGGGGTTTCCCCCCGCCCTTTTCGATTGCGGTTCCGTGTCGATTGGTTCAGTGCGCCAGGATCGCCAGCAGCAGCAAGGCCACGATGTTGGTGATCTTGATGGCCGGGTTCACGGCCGGGCCAGCGGTGTCCTTGTAGGGGTCGCCGACGGTGTCGCCGGTGACTGCTGCTTGGTGGGCGAATGAGCCTTTGCCTCCGTATGCTCCAGCTTCAATGTATTTTTTTGCATTGTCCCAC
>CAISJZ010000150.1 GCA_903885755.1 uncultured Hyphomicrobiales bacterium
CTCAAGCTAGCGCGTCTACCAATTCCGCCATGGCCGCGTGTCGTCGCGAGTTGCCTCGCTGCGACCGGGCGGGGTCTAACAAATGGAATCCCCCGTGACAAGGGCGCGGACCGGGATGCGTCAGGTCATTTGGCGAATGGGGCTCGAACCGGTGTAAAAGCGTCATTGAAGGAGATTTCCGCGTGACCCTTTGCCTCGCGCCGACCCATACGCTGATGCCCGCGACCCCCGGCGCGCCGGTCGAGTGGTCGATCGAGCCTGCTTTCACGGGCTACGAGGCCGCCGTCGCCGTCATGGAGACGCGCGCCGACGCCATCGCCGCGGGCGAGGCGCCGGAACGCGTATGGCTGGTCGAGCACCCCGCGCTTTACACCGCCGGGACGTCCGCGAAGGACGGCGACCTCATCGACGCGCGATTTCCCGTCTTTCGCAGCGGGCGGGGCGGGCAATACACCTATCACGGGCCGGGCCAGCGGGTCGGCTACGCCATGCTTGACCTCCGGCGCCGCCGGCAGGACCTGCGCGCCTACGTCTGCGCGCTGGAGGAGTGGATCATCGGGACGCTGGCGGCCTTCAACGTACGCGGCGAGCGGCGCGAGGGGCGGGTCGGCGTCTGGGTGGCGCGGCCCGACAAGCAGCGCGGTCTTGACGGCTCGCCCGCGGAGGACAAGATCGCGGCCATCGGCGTGCGGGTGCGGCGATGGGTGACATTCCACGGGATTTCCCTCAACGTCGAGCCGGACCTGTCGCATTTTGCCGGCATCGTGCCCTGCGGCATCGCGCAGGCGCACCTTGGCGTGACCAGCCTCGTCGATCTTGGCCTGCCCGTGACTATGGCGGAGGTCGACGCCGTCCTGCGGCGGGAATTCGAGCGCGTGTTCGGGCCGACGCGGGCGGTCGAGGGTTAGCCCCCCCTTCAGCCCGCAGCCGCCCGGTCGAGGTCGGCAATGACGATCTTCTTCATTTTCATCATGGCTTGCATGACGCGGCCCGCCGCGGCGCGATCGGCGCCACCGAGATACCGGCCCAACGCCTCGGGAATGACCTGCCAGGAGACGCCGAACTTGTCCTTCAGCCAGCCGCAGCGGCTTTCCGCGCCGCCATCGGCGGTCAGCTTGCTCCAGTAGGCGTCGACCTCCGCCTGCGTGTCGCACCGGATGAAAAACGACACTGCCTCGGTGAACGGGACATCCGGCCCGACGTTGAGCCCCATGAATTCCTGACCCTCGATGACGAAGGTGGCGGTCATGGGATTTCTGCTGGCGACGCGCGCGTTGGGAAAGACCGACATGTAGAAATCGACGGCTTCGTCGAGACGACCAACGAACAGCAGAAACGGGGTGATCTTCGTCATGATGTTTCCTGGGCGCCGATTGGCAGCGCGGTTTCGACGAGCCGCGCCCAGTAGGCGATACCGGCGGGCAGGGCCTCGTCGTTGAAATCATATTGCGGGTGATGCAGGCCGGCCGTGTCGCCATTGCCGAGAAAGATGAAGGCGCCGGGGCGTGCCAGCAGCATGAAGGAGAAATCCTCCGCGCCCATGGAGGGATGCATGTCCACATCGACGCCATTCGCGCCCGCGACATCGACCGCCGCGCGGCGCGCGATCTCGGTTTGCCCGGGGTGATTTTCGGTGACGGGATAGCCCGTCGTCAGCGTTACCGTCGCGCGCGCGCCGTGGGCGGCGGCGACTCCATCGGCGATTTCGTGGATGCGCCGCTCCGCCATGTCGCGCGTTGTTTCCTTCAGCGTGCGCAAGGTGCCGCCGATGTAAGCGGTTTGCGGAATGATGTTGAAGGCCGTGCCGGCGCGCAGTTGCGTGACCGAAAGCACGACGCTTTCGAGCGGCGGC
>CAISJZ010000151.1 GCA_903885755.1 uncultured Hyphomicrobiales bacterium
CGCCGGACAATGAATCCGCTCGCTGGCGCGACAGAGACAGATTCTCCGGCCGCACGGCGATGGCGATCTCCTTTCCCTTGCTCAAGGGCCTGTCGCCGACGATCGAAACCGTCGCCGGACCTGACTTCAATCGTGCTTCGCCGGGCGCGCCAGACAGCGAATCGGTCAGCGCGATCGCCTCGAACAGGTTGATCTCGCCGACAAATCCAGCGACCCAGCGCGTCGCCGGTCGATCATACACTTCGCGACCCGGGCCCAATTGCTCGATGCGTCCCTCGCGCATGACGGCGATGCGGTCGGCCATGACCATGGCCTCGTCCTGATCGTGCGTGACCAACATGAAGGTGGCGCCCAATGTCCTCTGGACGCGCATCAATTCGAACTGCGTTTCCTCGCGCAACTTTCTGTCGAGCGCCGCGAGCGGCTCATCGAGCAACAGCAGTCGCGGGCGCTTGGCGAGCGCGCGCGCCAGGGCCACGCGCTGACGCTGACCACCGGAGAGTTGATCCGGCTTGCGGCGACGCAATCCCTCGGCCTGAACCAGCCTCAACATTTCGTCGACGCGCGCCTCGACGTCCCGCCGCTTCATGCCTTCGCGCTCGAGGCCGAATGCTATGTTGCGTTCGACGTTCATATGCGGAAACAGCGCATAGGACTGGAACATCATGTTCACAGGACGCCGATGTGGCGGCGTCGCGGCGAGATCGACCTCATCAAGCAGGACACGACCAATGTCCGCGGTCTCGAATCCGGCGATCAGGCGCATGAGCGTGGTCTTGCCGCTACCCGAGGGCCCCAGCAGCGCGAAAAATTCGCCGCGACCAACATCGAGCGACAGGTCGTCGAGCGCGTTCACCGCGCCGAAGCGTTTGGTCACGGCCTCGATTCTGATGAGCGGCGCCGCCCCGACCGTGGACGACAAACGATCAATCTCCAGAGCGCAGCGCGTGTGCGATGCGCGCTTCCAGAACCTTGGGCTTCAGAAGCACAAGGCCGCCGCGAGTTTTATCCACCAGTCCCTCGACCGACAGCGCCGATAATTCGCGCGTGACTTGTTCGCGCCGGCAACCGATCCGCGCGGCGAACACATGGTGGTATGGCGGCGGCGAAATGACGCGCTCGTCGGGATGTCCGGCGCGCGGCGCGGAAAGGCGCAGCAGTTCGGAATAGAGCCGATGCTTGAGATCGAAGATCGTATGTTCCGCGAGACGGCTGTCGAGTTCGCGAACGCGCCGGCTCAACAATCGCAAGACCTTGTCGCAGCAGGATTGCGAGTGAAACAGAATATCGCGAAACGTCGCCGCGGGCATGACGCACAATTCAGCCCGCGTCAGCGCGCTGACATTGGCGGTGCGCTTCATGCCGTCGATGGCGGCGATTTCACCGAAGAACTGCCCCGCCTTGATTTCGTCGAGGATAAGTTCCTTGCCGGCGGCCGTGCGGATGAGAATGCGAACGTCGCCGGAAATAATGAAATATACCTCGGTGCTGTCATCTTCGTAGTCGATGACGATCTCGCCCTCGTCGTACTTCTTCCAGGTGCAGCGCCGGTTGAACTTCGCGAAATCAATGTCCGGCGCATCCTTGAAAAAAGGAATTTGCGCGAGCGTTTGCATGGCGGTCATCCCGGCTGACACGGGCGCGGATCACGCCCCCCTTCGGATCATCATAGCACGGCAATCGCCGCGGTCACGGCGCGAGCCGCCGGGCGGAAGCCAGCGTGTTGGCCATCAGCATGGCGATGGTCATGGGGCCGACGCCGCCGGGAACCGGCGTGATCGCGCCAGCGCGCGGCTGGGCGATCGCGTAATCCACGTCGCCAACGAGGCGCGTGCGCGGATTGCCCTTTGCGTCGACGCCCTCTCCCGGCACGCGGTTGATGCCAACATCGATGACCAGCGCGCCCGGCTTGATCCACTGGCCCTTGATCATCTCGGGCCGGCCAACCGCGGCGACGACGATGTCGGCCCGGCCAACAACGCCCGCCAGATCGCGCGTCCGCGAATGGGCGATCGTGACCGTGCAATTTCGGCCGAGGAGCAACTGGGCCATCGGCTTGCCCACGATGTTTGAGCGCCCCACGACGACGGCATCCCGGCCCGCGAGATCGACGCCGAGCGCCTTGGCCGCCCGTTCCAGCAGGATCATCGACCCCGCCGGGGTGCATGGCACGAAGGCGCGGTCGGTCTCTCCGATCGCCAGCAGGCCGGCGTTGACGGGATGAAAGCCGTCAACGTCCTTGGCCGGGGAGATCGTCTCGATGACCTTGGTCGCGTCGATATGTTTGGGGAGCGGCAGTTGCACGAGAATGCCATGGATGGCGGGATCAGCGTTGAGCCGCTCGACCAGAGCGAGCACGTCAGCTTGCGACGTATGGGCGGCCATCGTGTGCTGTACCGAATGAAAGCCGCAGGATTCAGCCGCCTTGCCCTTGGATTTCACATAGACCTGACTGGCCGGATCCTCGCCGACGAGGACAACGGCAAGGCCTGGCCGCGCGCCCGAGGTTCGCAGGAGGTCGGCGGCGCCCGCCGCGGTCTCGGCGAGCACGCTTTGCGAAATCAGCTTGCCGTCGATGACCAGGCCACCGCCGGTATCGGCCCGGCGCAGGCCGAGGGCTTCGATCGAGGTGGCGGGTTCGCTCATGTCCGGCTCCGGTGCGATGACATCGCGGACCTCATGACAGAGGAATTCCGGGATGCCAAGCGGCGCCGATCTCAACGATCAGTCCGCCCCGAAAATATAGGACACACCGTGCCGCGCCTCCACGCCCGCCGCGAGTAAATTCATCGATGGCTTGTGGGAAAGCTCCCCATCAAAATGTTCGGGATCGCCATGGCCCGTCAACGTCTCGATACATAGAAATGGCGCGCCGGGACGCGACCAGAGCACGACGTGGCGGCTGTTGTCCCATTCAACCCGCAGGACGCGGCCGCGCGGTCCCATCAGGTCAAGCCCCCCGCTCGCCACGTCGAGAAAACACAGGGCTTCGCGCGCGAAAATTTCGTCCGAAAGTGGCATGGTCCTGGGATCGGCGAAGCCGATCGGCCAAGTCGCCGACGAAAACAGCCCACCCGGCGCGATGACGGGAACTTCCGGTCGCTCGGAACGGTCGAACCTGATGGCGTATTCGCGTTTCTCGCCTCCCGCCATTGGCCAACGAAAGCCGGGATGCAGGCCAAAGGCGTAGGGCATGGCCTCGCCGCCGGTGTTTTTCACACGCGCCTCGACAGACAGTCGCGGCCCTGCAATCCGATATTCAAGCGAAAGCTCGAAGGCGAAGGGGTATTGCGCGCGGGTCGCCTCGTTGTCGCGCAGAACGAGGCGGGCAAAATCCTCTCCGCGCGCGACGATCTCGAACATCTGAAAGCGCGCGAAGCCGTGCAGGCCCAGAGGGTACGTTTTGCCGCCGACGCGCGCCTGCCTATCGCGCGTCCAGCCGCAAACGGGAAACAGCACCGGCGACACGGCGTCCCAGAAGGCGGGGTCAGGCGTCCACAGCAATTCTGTGTCGTCAACCCGCCAGTTTCGCCAGTCCGCGCCCAGCGGCGAAATGGCGGCGCGCGCGTCGCCGCTTTGCAGTGTGACTAGGCCGGGCGCCGTCATGAATGCGTGTCCGATATCATGGGTTCTCCCGCGGGCCGCGCCGGTGTAAGTTGCCGGTAAATCATATCCGGAGGATCCCATGGCCGACCAGAACAACACCCTTCTCGACCGGCGCGCCATCATGGCGAGCGGCGCGCTGTTGGCCTCGGCCGCCCTGCCCGCCTCCGCCGCGGACGGCGAAAAGGGTAAGATTGTCGCCGAGGATCATTGGGCCGAAAACGGGCCGGTCAAGCTCTATCTCTATCGCAAGCGCGTGGTCGGAGACGGGCCGGACAGCAAGCCGGTGTTGTTCCTCGTGCATGGCTCGTCCTTTTCAGGTCGCGGCGGCTTTGATCTGCAGGTGCCCGGACTGCCCAATTACTCCTTCATGGACGAGTTTGCCCGCCGGGGCTTTGACGTCTGGACCATGGATTTCCAGAACTATGGCCGCTCGACGCGCAACACCGGCACGAATTCCGACATCATGAACGGCGTTGGCGATCTGGAAGCCGCGTTGCCAGTCGTTGAAAAAATCACCGGCCAGAAATCGATCCGCATCAAGGGCCAGTCCTCGGGCGCGATCCGCGCTGGCGTCTTCGCCATGCGCAATCCCGACCGCGTCGAGCGGCTGATCCTCGACGCCTTCACCTGGACGGGCGAAGGCGCGCCGGAAATCATGCGCCGGCGCCAGGACGTCGCGAAATATCAGGCGAGCCTGACGCGCCCTCTGACCCGCGAAACGCTCCGCGGCATTTTTTCGCGCGACGATCCCTCGACCTTCGAGGCGCCCGTGCCCGAGGCGCTCGCCGACTATGAACTGCCGCTTGGCAACACGTCGCCGAATGGCACCTATATCGACATGGCCATCCACATGCCGATGGTCGATCCCACCAAAATCCTGTGCCCGGTGATGATGCATCGCGCCGCGACGGATGGAAACGCGACCGACGCGGAACTGCTGGAGTTTTTTGGCAAGCTGCCCAACACCGACAAGCAGTTCGTCAAGCTCAATGGCATCGCCCACGTCGCCGTGCTCGGCAAGAACCGCGCGCGCGTCTGGCACGCCATGGCGTCCTTCCTGACCCTGCCGGGCGTGGTGGGGGTGTAAGACTACCGCTTAGCGGACTGGCCCAGCCCTGCGAGCGGCCCGAGCCATGGCCCGACGCAGGGTGGTGTTAATGCGCGTCTGCCAGCCGTCGCCCCCGGCCTTGAAGTGAGCGATGACATCGGCGTCGAGGCGAAGGCTGACCGGTTGCTTGGTGATCGCCAGCGGCGGCCGGCCGCGCCTGACGATCTTGCCGCCTTCCGTGATTTCGGCGCGCTCGAAAAACGCGTCGTCGAGTTCGGGCGCGTCGTCGGGGTCTCGCCACTCAGACAAGCGAACCGTATTTTTTCCGTTCGCGCTCATTGGCCTTCCTCATGCTGATAATACGTCGCCCTTAGGCCACGGGCGTCCAGACAATGACAACCATGCGCCCATCAAGACGACCCGCGCTGATGAAACGCGGCTCGGGATAGGCCCGCCGGGAATCCCGGGCCGTGTAGACACGACCATCAAAGATTTCCTCCACGCGGAGAAAATCCAGCCCTCGCTCCAGCAATGTCCTGTCCCGCTTGGCGGGATCGAATGTCGCCAAATTTTTGGTATATACAAAATCGAATATTTCAAGAGCAGCGAACGATCACCGCGCGCGACCATCCATCAGCCGTATTTCCGCCAGCAACGACTCTATCAGAACCCACGCGCGCTTCAGCAGCGCAGCGTCGATGAATTTGCCATCGACGATATTCTTCCCGGTCGACCCAAACGACACCTCGCGCCCCGGCGCGATACGCGACAGGGTCGACAGAAACATCTTGTGAAGATCGCCTTGCGCGCGAGCGCCGCCGAGCGGGCTTTCGGACGTGGTGAAAATCGCCACGCCCTTGTCGACGAGGATCGACGCATAGCCCGGTCGCGAGACCCAGTCGATGGCGTTCTTGATGACCCCGGACATGCCGTGATTGTATTCCGGGCTCAGAACGACAAGGCCATCGGCGGCGAC
>CAISJZ010000152.1 GCA_903885755.1 uncultured Hyphomicrobiales bacterium
ACGCGAGACGCCGCGCGCCGCGCGGCGCGTCTGGCGAAGATCGAGATTACGCCAGAACGCCCGATTCTGACTATCGACGAGGCCATCGCCGCCGACGCGAAAGTGCTACCCGACTACGATTTTGGCGAGGGCGACGCGGACTTGGCCATCGGCGCCGCTCCGCACGGTCTTGAAGGCAAGTTGAACATCGGCGGGCAGGAGCACTTCTATCTCGAGGGACAGGCGGCGTTCGCGATCCCTGGCGAGGCCGGCGAAATGCTTGTGCATTCGTCCACGCAGGACCCGACAGAGGTTCAGCATATCGTGGCGCGCGTGCTGGCCATGCCAGACGCCTTCGTCACGACCGAGACACGGCGCATGGGCGGCGCCTTCGGCGGCAAGGAAAGTCAGGCGGCGCAGACAGCCGCGCTGGCGGCGCTTGCCGCGCGAGTCACCGGGCGACCCTGCAAGCTGCGGCTGGATCGCGACGACGATTTCGTCATGACCGGCAAGCGCCATGACTTTCGCGCTGACTGGCGCGTGGGCTTTGACGACGAAGGTAGGATCCGCGGCTATGACGTGATGCTGAACGCGCGCTGCGGCTGTTCCGTCGACCTGTCGCCGGGCGTTGTCGACCGCGCCATGTTTCACGCGGCGAACGCCTACTTTCTGCCCGCTTCCGCGATCAGGTCGCGGCGGTTGCGCACCAACACGGTGTCGAACACCGCCTTCCGCGGATTTGGCGGACCGAAGGGCATGCTCGCCATCGAACGCGTCATGGACGCCATCGCGCACAAGCTGGGGCGCGATCCGCTCGACGTGCGCAATGCCAATTTTCATCGCGCCGGCGCGGATGTCACGCCCTATGGCATGACGGTCGAGGACCCGGATGTCCTGCTCGATCTTGTCGAGCGGTTGGAGACGTCGAGCGATTATCGCGCGCGGCGCGCGGCCATCGCCGCGCATAACGCGACCCGTCCGATCATCCGCCGGGGAATCGCGCTGACGCCGGTGCAGTTCGGCATTTCCTTCACGCTGATCCACATGAATCAGGCGGGCGCGCTGGTGCATGTCTATCAGGATGGCTCCGTGCATCTTAATCACGGAGGCACGGAAATGGGCCAGGGCCTGTTCACCAAGGTCGCGCAGGTTGTCGCCGAGGAATTCGGTATCCCGCTCGATTGGGTGCGCATCACCGCGACCAACACTGCGAAGGTTCCGAACGCCTCGCCAACAGCGGCGAGTTCAGGGTCCGATCTCAACGGCATGGCGGCGCGAATGGCCGCGGGCGAAATCAAGCAGCGCATGATTGCTTACGCCGCCGAGACATACGACACGCCCGCGGATCGCATTTCGTTCCGCGACGGCGTCGTGCTGGTCGGCAATCGCAGCGTGCCATTCCCCGATCTCGCGCAACAATGCCGTCGCGCGCGCGTGCAATTGTCGCACGCGGGCTTCTACAAGACGCCAAAAATCGAGTGGGACCGCGAGCGGCGCAAGGGTCGGCCATTCCTCTACTTCGCCTATGGCGCCTCCTGCTCCGAAGTGGCGATCGACACGCTGACCGGCGAGATGAAGGTCGAGCGCGTCGATATTCTTCACGATGTCGGACGCTCGCTCAATCCGGCGCTGGACATTGGTCAGATCGAGGGCGGTTTCGTTCAGGGCATGGGCTGGCTGACGACGGAGGAACTTGTCTTCGATGACAAGGGTCGGCTGACGACCCACGCGCCATCGACCTACAAGATTCCGGTGGCTTCCGACGTTCCCGCCGATTTTCGCTGCGAGTTGCTGCAATCGCCCAATCGTCAGGCGACGATCCATCGCTCGAAGGCGGTTGGCGAGCCCCCGTTGATGTTGCCGATCTCCGTCTATTCTGCGATCCTCGACGCGCTGCACTCCATCGCGCCGGGCAAATTCGTCCCGCTTGACGCGCCGGCCACGCCCGAGCGCATCCTGATGGCGGCGCAAGCCCTCGCGGCGGGGTGATGAGCATCCTCGCGCATCTGCTGGACGCGCTGGCGGCGGAAGGCGCCGCGGCGCTGATTATGCTCGTGGAGGTCGAGGGGTCGAGTCCGCGCGACGCGGGCGCGCGCATGGTGGCGCGGCCTTCCGGCGGATTTCAGGGAACGATCGGCGGCGGCGCGCTCGAATGGAGCGCCATCGAGGACGCGCGCCGCGCGCTGGCGCGAGGTCGCGGCGTCAGCGAAACGCGGACGATGCTGCTCGGCCCCGATCTCGGTCAATGCTGCGGTGGACGCGTGCGTCTGACGATTGAAACGTTCGATAAACGGGACATCGAAGCGCTCACGGCGCGCTTCGCCAGCGAGTCGAACGATGCGACGCCGCTGTTGTTGTTTGGCGCCGGGCATGTCGGGCGCGCGCTTGTTCTTGCGCTGGCGCCGCTGCCATTCCGCATTCGCTGGATCGACGCGCGGGAGGGCGCCTTTCCCGCGGCTGTTCCCGCCAACGCCATGCCGGTTCACGCGCTTGAACCGGCCGCGGAGATCGACGCGGCGCCCGAAGGCGCCTTCATGCTCGTGATGACTCATTCGCACTCGCTTGATCTCGACATTGTGTCGCGCGCGCTGGCGGCGCGGCGCTTTGCCTTCGTCGGTCTGATCGGGTCCGAGACCAAGCGCGCGCGCTTCGAGTCTCGAATGCGCGCCATGGGATTGCCACAACCCCATATAGACGCACTGATTTGTCCCATTGGCGCGCCGCTGCTGCGCGACAAATCACCCGCGGTGATCGCCGCGGCGACCGCGACGCAACTACTCCAGGCGCGGGAGGGCGTTCAATGATTGTCGAGAAAGGCTCGGGCCGCCGCGCCATGTTCGCGCCGGAGCCGCGCGACATCGACGCCGACCGGCATCTCGTCGACAACGCGCCAATCGCCGCGAACCATGACGCGATCGGCGGCGTGCGCGCCGCACAGAACCAGCGCGGCGAGGGGATCGCCCGCGCCGGAAAAACGCAATTCGTCGAGCTTGTACATCGCGATGTCGGCTTGTTTGCCGACCGCGATGGCGCCGATGTCGTCGCGGCCAAGGCAGCGGGCCGAGCCTTCCGTCGCCCAGCGCAACGCATCGAAATGCGTGACGGCGGCGGCGCCGTAGAGAAGGCGATTGCTCATCAAGGCGTGGCGCACCCCTTCCATCAGGTTGGAATTGTCGTTGGAGGCGGAACCATCGACGCCGAGACCGACGGGCGATCCCGCGGCTTCGAGCTCCTTCGTGCGGCACTGGCCCGAGGCGAGCACCATGTTCGAGGTCGGGCAATGGCAGACGCCGACGCGGGCGCGGCCAAGGCGCCTGACCTCGTCGTCGTTGAAATGGATTCCGTGCGCGAGCCAGACGCGATCACTAATCCAGCCGACTTCCTCGAGATAATCGACGGGACGGCAGGCGAACTTCTCGCGGCAGTAGTCGATTTCGTCCCGCGTCTCGGCGAGATGCGTGTGCATCCGGCAATCGTGTTTCGCGGCGAGTTTCGCGGTCTCCACCATCAGGCGCTTGGACACATTGAACGGCGCGCACGGCGCGAGCGCCACGCGCGTCATCGCGCCAGCGCTGGGATCGTGGTAGCGCGAGATCACGCGCTCGCAATCCGCCAGAATTTCCTCGACGCCCTGCACGCCGCCCGAGGGCGCGTTGCCGCCTTCCTCCTCGGTCAGGTTGAGCGAGCCGCGCGTCAGCGTCATGCGCACGCCAAGGGCGGCGGCCTCCTCGGCCTGAATATCCATCGCGGCGTCGAGGCCCGGCGGATAGAGATACTGATGATCGGAGACCGTGGTGCAGCCCGACATCAACAGTTCGGTCAGCGCGAGGCGCGAGGCGAGGCGAAAGCTCTCGGGTTCGAGGTTGCGCGACCAGATCGGAAACAGCGCCTGCAACCAGGCAAACAGCTCCTTGTTGATCGCGGCGGGATGGGCGCGCGTCAGCGTCTGGAACATGTGGTGGTGCGTGTTGACGAGCCCGGGGATGACCACATGCGCGCTGGCGTCGAAGGTCGTGTCCACCGGCATCAATGGGCTCGAGCCGCTCGCCACCAATTCGCAAATCACGCCGTTCTCGACCACGAATCCGTCTTCGGCGCCATCCGCGAGGATGGCCATGGGGGATTTGATCCAGGTTCGCATCGGCTTTTGTCCGGTCGGTTCGCGCCCGCGCGCGTCTGGCGACTACCTAGCAAATATCCTGCCTCGCCGCGATGAAAGGATTGTCCACATGAACAACGAGATCGACGACATGGACCGTGCTTTTCTGGCCCGCGCGGTGGAACTGTCGCGCGAGCGCATGCGGGCCGGCAAGGGCGGGCCATTTGGCGCGGTTATCGCGCGCGATGGGAAGGTTTTGGCGGAGGGCGCCAACGAGGTGACGTCCGCGAAGGATCCGACGGCCCACGCCGAGGTCGTGGCGATCCGGCGGGCCTGCGAGGCGGTCGACGATTTCTCGCTCGCGGGCGCGACGATCTATGCGAGTTGCGAGCCCTGCCCGATGTGCCTCGCGTCCATCTACTGGGCGCGCATCGGGCGCATCGTCTTCGCCAACACGCGCGAGCAGGCCGCCGCCATCGGGTTCGACGACGCTTTTCTCTATGCCGAGGTTCCCAAGCCCATTTCTCAGCGCGCGATCCCGACGCTGCACGAGGGCAGCGCGATGGCGGACGCGGTTTTCGCGGAATGGATGGAGATGGAGGACAAGATCAAATATTGACGCGGCCCAATGGGACCGCGTCCTATGTTGATCAGGCCGATTTCAGCCGCACGACAACGTCAATCGCCTCGATCCGCGTGCCCTCTGGAGCCGGGATGTTGAGCATCGGGATCAGTTCCTCGGGAATATCGAACAATTCCTCGCGGTCTTCCCGGTAGAAATGGAAGTGCGGGCCGATCTTGGTATCGTACCAGACCTTGGCGCCGTAGATCGCGATTTCCCGCAGCAGGCCGCGCTCGGCGAACTGGTTCAGCGTGTTGTAGATGGTCGCGAGAGAGGGCGGGTAGCGCAGCGACCGCGCTTCCTCGTGCAGCATCTCGGCGGTGAAATGGCGATCGCCGCGTTCAAACAGCAGGCAACCGAGATCAAGACGTTGGCGCGTCGGGCGAAGGCCAGCGGTCTCCAGTTTTTCACGTACCGTGACCGGCCGATTTGGCGCCGGACTATCGATATTCGTTTGCATACGCTTTGACCCTGCCATCCTCCCCGAGATCACCGGCGAGTTGTCTGGAATTGTTCTAAATAGCCGATTTCATGGAATATTAGACCTCTATGATCCGGACTTCAAGTGGCGCGTCGACCTGCCAGGGGCCTGGCGCGCGTTCAGACGATACGGTTGCGCAGGACACCGATGCCCTGGACTTCCGCCTCGACCAAGTCGCCCACGGCAAGAAATTTTGGGTCCTTGCCGGCGGAGCCAGCCCCGGCGACTCCCTCTGGCGTACCGGTGGCGATGAGATCGCCTGCCTCAAGGGTCATTTTCGACCAGTGGGAGATCTGCCGGGCGATGGAAAAAATCATCTGGGAGGTGTTCGATCGCTGGCGGGTCTCGCCGTTGACCCGCAGTTCGATGTCGAGGGCCATGGGATCGGAGACGAATTCGCGTGGGATGATCGCGGGCCCGAGCGGGCCCGTGGCGTCGAGGTTCTTGCCGAGCAGGTGATTGCCCTTCTTGCGCTCCTCATACTGCCAGTCGCGGGCGCTGATGTCATTGAGGACGGCATAACCGAAGATATGGTTATAGGCGTCGGCTTCGGGAATATCCCGACCCGGCCTGCCAATGATGACGGCCAGTTCCACCTCATAGTCGAGCTTGCTGGTGGCTGACGGGTAGGGCAGATCCGCGAAGGGTCCGGCGAGGGCCGAATTGACCTTCACGAAGCCGCGCGGAAAATCCTCGATGATCGGCATGGCGCTTTCCCGGGCGTGCGCCAAGTAGTTGCGCCCGGCGCAGATCATCTTGCCCGGCCTGAGCGGCGGCGGCAGCCTGACGGCGGAGGTCTTGTGAAGGAACCGCCGCGTTGCGAGAGCGAAGGCGACGGCTTGCTTCGCCGCCTCAAGCGAATGGTTCGCGCCGCGGATGAAATCCAGCATCGTGTCGGGTATGCGAACGGCGGCGATGCCGGCGGCTTGCGAATCACCCTCGTGTTCGGCGAGATAAGCGCCGTAAGCGGCGCGCAAGTCGACAATGTTCCCGTCGGCGGTCATGCCGCCCAGTCGCGTCGCCTCCCCGAATGGCGTTTTGATTGCGTAGGTCGTCAGTCCGAACATCGTCGCCTCGTTCACATTTGATGGGCGAACATGAGAGTCGGCCCTCGCGTCTGTCAACAAACCGCCATGCAAAAGAGGGATCAGGGAACGAATGGGTGATTCGCTCCGCCGGCTCAACGCCTCCATCCGGGACGCCCGCCATGGCGATCCAGATATTTCGCGTACCGCGCGCCTGCTCGGCGAGGGCGTGAAGAAGATGTCCAAGAAGCTGGCCGAAGAGGCGATCGAGGTCGGCTTCGACGCGATCCATGGCGATCGCCGTGGCGTCATTCTGGAAAGCGCCGATCTGCTTTATAATCTCAGCGTCCTCTGGGTCGCTTGCGGCATCGAGCCGGCGGACGTGATGGCGGAAATCGATCGCCGGCATCAGCTTTACGGAATCGCGGAAAAATTGCCCAAGGCCGGCAAGCGGACTCCGCGCAAGCTGCGCGCGGCGGGCTGATTTCAGGGCGCGGCGAAGCGCGCGAAATCCGAGACGACCCTCTCATAGACCTGACGCTTGAAGGGAATGATCAGGTCGGGCAGGCGCTCCATGCGCTCCCAGCGCCAGGCGTCAAACTCCGATTTGTGCCCGGCCGGAGCGATGATGTTGATTTCGGAGTCGTCGCCCTCGAAGCGCAGCGCGAACCATTTCTGGCGTTGTCCGTTATAGCGGCCGCGCCATGATTTTTTCGCGACATCGGCTGGCAGGTCATAGGCGTACCAGTCCGGCGCCTCGGCCAGCAGCGAGGCGCTCTTGACGTTGGTTTCCTCGTGTAGCTCGCGCACGCAGGCGTCAAAGGGCTCTTCGCCGGGGTCGATGCCGCCTTGCGGCATCTGCCATTCGTGTCCCTCGGCGACATGTTCGACGAGGCGCTTGTTCTTGCGCCGACCGATAAACACGAGGCCTTCCCGGTTGATCAGCATGACGCCGACGCAGGGACGGTATCTGGAGGCTTGCATAATAGCTCCTGGCGCAAATCGTCGCGCCTTCCTAGCGATTGAGCCTGGCGCTCGGAACGGGTGTTTGCGACACGATGGCGCTGAGTGGCGAGAGCGTCACGCCACGCCTCTGAAGGCCGTCGATGAATTTAGATGCCTGCTCGACGCTGGCGGGCAGGGCGCTCATGGCGCCGATGGCGGAGCCTTTTTGCCGCGCCATGGCCTCCAACCGGACGAGCGCCGCGCCATGGCCTCCAACCGGACGAGCGCCGCGCCGATGGCTTCCGGCGCGCGCTCGGCGTCGATGACGACATCGGCGCGGGCGTTGGCGACACCGAGGGTCGCGCCTAGCGTCGGCGCGATGCTCGTCTGCGAGGAACCATCGTCGAGGTAAAGCAGGCCGCGCTTGCCAATTTCCCGGAGGACGGGGGTAATAGCCTGCTCTTGCGACGTGAAACGCTGACCAAGAAAATTCTCGACCCCGACATAGCCGGTAAAACGCGAGAGATGCCAGGACAGGCGATCGATCAGCTGATCCGGGGCCAGAGCGACCTCCAGCGTGCGCGAACCATTCATGTCGGCGCCTTCGAAAGCCTCCATCGGAAGCTGGAGGATCGTTTCGTGCCCCTCGGCGCGGGCCTTTGCCGCCTGCCGGTCGAGATCGGCGCCATAGGGCGCGAAGGCGAAGGTGACTTCGCCGGGCAGCTTTTCCATCGCCAGACGGGTCGCCGTCGCGCTCAGACCCATGCCGCCGACGACGATGGCGATCCGCGGCGCGCCGGCCTTCGAGGAAAGAGAGGCGACCACGGGACGGGCGTAAACGTCCGCCGGGCGGGCGCCATCGGCGCCGATTTTGGGCAGGGGGCCGTATTTCCCTTTTTCGACCAGTCGTCGATCCGGCGCGGGCGCCAGCTCGACATTGTGTTTCTGTGGAATCTCGATGATCAAAGCTCCGGGAGCGGAGCCGCCGCCGGGCCGAAATACCTTCACCCCACTGTTTTTTTCGATGTCATTTGCGTTGGTCGCAGTGGCGGTCGTGATCCGCACCGTGCCGGTCGTGTCGTCTGCAGGCGCGACCGCCGCCGACGCAGACGGCGCGGGAGAGGCCGCGGCGGTTCGTGGCGGCGTCTTTGGCGCCGGCTCGATGGTTGCAATGGCGAAGGGCTCGCCGCCCATGCCGTTGTCGGTTGCCCAAACGAACGCGAAAAGCCCGGCGCCCAGCAGACCGAGCCCTCCGAAGCCAATGATGCTCCAGGGGATTTCACGACGGTCCTTACGGTCGCGATCCAGATCGAGACCCAGCGGTTTGTGCAGGTCGTCGCCAGCCATGCCTTTTTCCGTCCGTCTCGTGGCGGGCGCGAATCAAAAGGCCCGACGCCGCATTGTCATGCCAAGCGTCAGGCCAGTCGAGCCCTTCCGGGACCCGCGATTCCAGGGAATAGCGGGCTATATTCGTTCAGTTGGCGGTCTTGGCGGGCGCTGGCGTTTCCACCGTTGGAGTCGCGAGATCGGCTTTCTTGGCGCCATGGAGGAAATCGATGGCGGCGATCAACTGCTTGTCCTTTGTCGGGTCGGTGGGGATTGGCAGAGCCTGCGAGCCGCTTTTCTCCTCGTCGCCAGTCTTCAGGTGGCCCTTGAGCGCGGCCTCGCCCTTGGTGTCGACGTCCTTGCCTTTGAACTCGTCGGGCACGTCGGCGATCACCTGAATATCTGGTTCGATCCCCTTGGCCTGAATGGTGCGGCCCGATGGGGTGTAGTAGCGGGCCGTCGTCAGGCGCAGCGCGCCATTGTTGGGTCCAAGCGGCAGGATGGTCTGCACCGAACCCTTGCCGAAGGAACGCGTGCCGATGATCGTCGCGCGCTTGTGATCCTGCAGGGCGCCGGCGACGATTTCGGAGGCTGAAGCGGAGCCGCCATTCACCAGCACGACAACGGGCTTGCCCTTGGACAGGTCATTGCCGGGGCGGGCGTTGTAACGCTGCGTCTCGTCGGCGTTGCGGCCGCGGGTCGAGACGATTTCGCCCTTGTCGACGAAGGCGTTGACCACCGCGATCGACTGGTCGAGCAGGCCGCCGGGATTGTTGCGCAGATCGAGCACGTATCCCTTGAACTTGTCGGCTGCGATGTCGTTCTGGATCGTCTTCATCGCCTTGCGCAGACCCTCGTCGGTCTGTTCGGTGAACTGGGTGATGCGGATGTATCCGATGTCGTCCTTGACCTCGGACTTCACGGCTTTGATCTGAATGACCGCGCGCGTGATCTTGAATTCCTTGGTTTCCTTGCTGTCCTTCGACGGGCCGCGCAGAACCGTCAGCTTGACCGCGGTATTGACCGGTCCGCGCATCTTCTCGACGGCCTGATTGAGGGTGAGGCCCTGCACGGAATCATCATCGATCGCGCTGATGAGATCGCCCGACAGAATGCCGGCCTTGGAAGCGGGCGTGTCGTCGATCGGCGTGACGACCTTGACGAAGCCGTCTTCCTGGGTGACCTCGATGCCGAGGCCGCCGAATTCGCCCTTGGTCTGGACGCGCATGTCGGCGAAGCTCTTGGCGTCCATGTAACTGGAATGGGGATCCAGCGAGGTCAGCATGCCGTTGATGGCCGATTCAACGAGCTTCTGCTCGTCGGGCGCCTCTACGTAATCGGTGCGGACCTTCTCGAAAACATCGCCGAACAGGTTGAGGCTGCGATAGGTGTCGTACGCCGCGGCGATCGCCGTGCCGCCCATGAACATGCGTGTTTGGGAGCCGAGCGTCACCGCCGACGCGCCGAGAACGGCGCCAAGCAGCACTAGAGAAACCTTGCGCATTATCCGCGAACCCTCTCCAAATCCGGCTTCGCCCACCATGGGCCGGGATCAATGGCCGTCCCGTCCTTACGAAACTCTACATAGAGGACAGGCTGCGCCGCGCCAATAGCAATAGCAGCCGCGGTTTTCGCCGATCCATCGCCCATCATAGCGACGGGCTCTCCGGCAAGTACGAACTGTCCGACATTAACGTTGATGCGGTTCATGCCGGCCAAGACAATATAATATCCACCGCCGGCGTTAATGATCAAGAGTTGGCCGAATGTCCGCCAGGGTCCAGAGTAGGATATCCAACCATCGCATGGCGCCGAAACAATGGCGCCGGAGCGCGTGGCGAACGACAGGCCACGCTCATATCCACCAAAACCGTCCGGCGCGCCGAAGGTTTTGATGATCGAACCGCCAACTGGCGGCCGCAGGGCGCCTTTCGCGTCGGCGAAGGCGATTGCCGGCGCCAGTCGGGCGGGATCGCGCAAGGGTACCATGGCCAGCTTTTGCTCGGGTTCGCCCGTTGTTCTGGCGGCCTCGGCGCCGCGCGCGGCCGAACCGATTTCAAGTTCGGTTCTGGCGATCAAATCTTTGAGATCGGTCGCCTGTTTGGCGAGATCGCGCATTTTCGCGGCTTCGGACGCCAGACTTCCCTGTGCTTCGGCCAGCGAAGCCTGCCGCGCTTCGATGAGCGCGGATAGGCGCTGTCTCTCGTCGGCTAGCGCGGCGGATTCGCGCGCCAGTGTGTCGCGTTCGCCGGAAATCCCTTTCCGAATTTTGACGAGATCGGCGAGATCGGAGGCAAGCGCCTCGGTCTCCGCCCGCAGTTCCGGCACGACGGCGCCCAACAGCATCGAGGCGCGCACCGCTTTCAAAATGTCGTCGGGACTGGCGAGCACCGCGGGCGGCGGCTTGCGGCCAATGCGTTGCAGCGCCGCCAGAACCTCGGCGATCACGTCGCGGCGTCCGTCAAGGGATTGACGAATGGCCGCCTCGCTGGCGAGCGCCGTATCCAGCCTCTTTTCGACCGCGACCACCCGGGTCTCCGCGTCGCGCGCCCGGGTTGTTGTGTCGATCAGCGCGGAATTCAGACGCGCGCGATCATTGCGCATCGATTCAATATCCGCCTCAATCTTGCGGCGGGCCTCGTCGCGCGCTTTGAGCGTGTCCTCGACACCGCGCAATTCGAACTGGGTCTGGTCAAGCTTCTGGCGCGGTTCGGTCGCGAGCGCGGGTGTCTGCGACCACGCGGGCGCGCACACGACGATTGCGAGCGTCGCCATCGACATCGTTCTGGCCCTGTTTGTCATGGCCACGCGGCGCATGAGACCGATCCTTCGTCCGGAAGCTCGCGGGTCACGCCCGATGATAGGGATGGCCGGCGAGAATCGTTGTCGCCCGGTATATCTGCTCCGCCGCCATGATTCGCGCCAGTTGATGCGGCCAGGTCATCGCCCCGAAGGCTATAATCTGGTTCGCCTGCTCGCGCATGGCGGGGTCAAAACCATCGGCGCCGCCGATCGCCACGACGTAGGCGGAAGCCCCAACATCCCGGGCCCTGCCGATATCGGCGGAGAATTGTTCGCTGGTCAGCCCCGCGCCACGCTCGTCGAGCAGGATCAGTCTGGCGCTTGCGGGAATGAAGGCGCGCAGGAGCTTTGCTTCCTCCGCGCGGCGTTCCTCGGGCCGGCGACCGCGGCCTTCCTCGACCTCGCGCAGGTCGACGCCGGTCAAGCCAACGCTTCGCGCGCCTGCCGCGGCCCGCGCCATGTAACGGGATGCGATGTCCCGTTCCGGGCCAGCCTTGAGCCGCCCGACGCAAGCCAGGATAAGCCGCACGTCCTTCGCCCGTCGATCCGGTTAAGCGCTGGCGCGCGCGCCGCGTTCAGCCGGACGATCGCCACCCCACATCTTTTCAAGATTGTAGAATTGGCGGACTTCGGGCCGAAAGACGTGCACGATCACGTCATTGGCGTCGACGAGAACCCAGTCGCAGTTCGGCATGCCTTCGACGCGGGGCGAGGCGAGCCCGGCGTCCTTGCAGGCCTTGATGACGCGCTCGGCGATCGCCCCGACATGCACGGATGAACGCCCGCTCGCGACAAACATCATGTCGCCGAACGAGGTCTTTCCACGCAGATCGATGGAGACGATATCCTCGGCTTTCGCGTCTTCGAGGCTGTGCAAGACATTCCGCACCAGTTTGCCGGTATCGGACATCGAGCCCTTGACCGGAGGAGACGGCATGGTCGCCGTCTCGTTATGAAGGGTGGGTGTCAGCGCTGTCATGCTCCTTGTGTCCGCCCGATCGCGGACACCCAAAGAATGGGGCCAAATCACTAAAACTTCAACCCGGCGGCGGTCGAATACCCGGCTCCCCGCGTTCAATGGAGCGTAAATAGGTCGATGAGAGGTCGCTGCGAGGCCCGTGCAGGAAAACAAAAGCTGGCGGTCGGCGGTTAAACAGCAGTCTGGCCTCGTGTTCACGAAGGCGGTGGCGGGCGAGGAACTGGCCGCCGCGCCCATGGGTAGCCTTCAGTGTCGAGGCTGGCCGATCGATGACCGCGATGGCGACCATTCCGGCGATCTCACGCCAGCGTTGCCAGCGGTGAAATCCCGCCAGGTTGTCCGCGCCCATGATCCAGACAAATTCCGTATCGGGGCAACGGCGCTTCAGCCAACTGATCGTATCGTAGGTGTAGCGCGCGCCAATATCGGCCTCGAAGCCGGTGACATCGATGCGCGGATGATTGGCGATGGCGCGCGCAGCCGCCATGCGGCCGGCGAGCGGCGGCAGACTGTTATTGTCCTTCAAGGGATTGCCCGGCGTCACCAGCCACCACACGCGGTCGAGGCCCAAGCGCGACATGGCGATCAGGCTGGCGAGGCGGTGGCCTTCGTGGGGCGGATTGAAGGTGCCGCCGAACAGCCCGATGCGAAGCCCGGACGCGCGGCTCGGCAGTCGGACAGGCGCGCCGCGCCCCCCGACCGGCCGCCAATCAGGGGGGACCAGACCACTTATGCTCATTATGGGTAAAATACCGGGCCGCGCGTTACGGCGCAAGGCTCGGTTATCGTTTGACCTGATTACGCGCGAACCGAGTCGAAGAACGTCGGCGACAATTCCGGCCCCCATTGCGCGAGATTTTCCTGCGTAGCAGGATAGTCGCCGGGCTTGATGTCGGATATCAGCAGGTCGCCGTCGGCGTAGTGCTCGAAAATATGGCCGTAGGGACTGCGCCAGTAATCGAAGACCTGGCTGCCGAGCAGATGGCGGCCCACGCCCCACTCAGCCACATAGCCCTTCGAATGCAGCCACTGGTTGCCGATGTGCACGGCGTCGGGGTCCTGCACCTCGTAGGAGGTATGGTGGACGTTGATATCGCCGGGCATGGCCTGCAACGCGAAAATCGTATGATGGTCGGCTGGCTTCTGGCCGCGGTCGCAGCGCATGAACGTGCCGAGCGTAGCCGCCTTGTTGTCCGGGGCGTGCAGGCGGTCGGTCGGCAGCATGCCGAGCGTTTCGCGCAACCATTTGGCGGCGGCGTCGCCATCGCTGAATTTCAGAACGCAATGGCCGAGGCGCACGATCCGCGCCGGCTCGAAGGCCGGACGCTGGAGATCGACGACGCGCTGCTTCTTCCAGCCGAAATTGATCGCCAGAGGGTCGCGAACCTTCAGTTCCGGCGCCGGCTCCATGCCGTGAACGAGATCGATTCTGTAATTGTCGGGGGCCTTCAGGCGCACGCGCTTGCCGCCGCCAGGCGCATCAATGGTCTCGACAGGCGAGGAGCCAGGCAGTTTCGCCGCTTCATCGAGTTCGGCCGCGGAGCCCGCGAGCATGCCGACGGCGACGAAGCCAGCTTCGCCTTTCTCGATGACGTTGATGTAGGGGTATGCTCCCGCGCCGCGCATGAACAGGCGATCGCCGCTCCGGCCGTTTTCGACCATGCCGAAATCGGTCAGGAAGGTCGCCATCTTGTCGAGGTCCGGGGCGCGGAAGACGCAATAGACGATATCTTGAACCTTGATCATGGACGGACCTCCCGGCGTTTGCCTTGTCGGGGCCCATTATGACCAATGCCAGGAATTTGGGAAGACGGGTCCTCGGACTCAGGCGTTGATCCCGAGGCCGAGCAGCAGCCTTGTTGTCGCCCGCGTGAATGTGACGACATCGCCTCGCGCCCTGGCGATCAGCATCGCACCGTTGAGCAACGCGATGGTGGATATGGCTTCGTCGCGGGCCGACGCGACCGATCGCATCGCTCCGCTCGCGCCTCCGCGTTCAATGAGTTCCGTCAACCAGGTCTCGGTGAACTCGAAAAATCGCAAAAGCGCCGATCGCATCGGACGCGGAAGAGTGGCCTGTTCGGCTGCGAGAATTCCGCAAAGGCAGACGCGATTGCTGTTCAGCGTGCGCGCGTAGAGATCAACGAACCGAACAAGCTTTTGGTCATCAGGAGCATTCGCGGCGTCAATCTCCGCGAGGTAGCGCCGGAAGTTCTCGTCGTAGCGCTCGATCAGCCGGGCGCCGAGTTCCGCCTTGGAGGGATAGTGGTAATGCAGGCTTGCCTTGGTGACACGAAGAGCCGACGCGATATCGGCATAACTGAAGCCGTTGTATCCGCGCGTTTGCACGAGTTTCTCGGCAAGGTCGAGAATTCGCTGGGCTGTATTCGGTTTGGCGACCACTTCCGCCCCCACAAGTAATTGTCTGATAATAAACCACGTCTATCAGGCGATTACTCCGGGGTCAAACGATCGGCATTCTGGAAACCTCAGAGAAAATTGTTCGGCCAGATGATGCTGCGCCACATATGCGCGACTGGACTGTCGTCAAAGCCAAGACCTTCCCGGGGCGTCTTGAAGCAACGTCCGATGACATCCTCGAATTCCTCGATCTCGACCTTTACGTTCGGGTCGAACGAATAGAGATCGTTGCATGTCACCAGCCGCGCCGACATGTACCACTTGTGGCCGCGCGCGTGATCGTAGGCGTCGCGGACATATTCGGGCGGCGTGTAGTTCTCGCCAAACCATTGCCTGTAGAGCGCGGGATATTCGTAGCCCGTCTCCTTGTCGGGATAGAACCGCAGAGCCTGATGATAGCGAATGGCGAAAGCGGTCTCCTCGTCGACGTAGGGTTCGACGAGTTGCGCGCCATAATAGCCGTGATCGGAGCGGATATGCGCGACGACGGCGATGTCGTGCAGCAGGCAGGCGAGGATCAACTTGTCCGGCAGACCATTGCGCCTTGCCAGCGCGGCGCTTTGCAGCAAATGGCTGCCGCCGCGATTGTTCAGCAGCATGCGCTTCTTGAAAAAATCGATGAGCGTCGGCGCCGCCGGCATTTTGGGCAGGCGCGGCTCGTCGTGCATCAGTGTTGGGCCGGACGCGTTCTTCGGGCCGCCGGTCGCCAGTTGCGCCACGCGCGCGAAGAACGGCGGCGAGACGGAGCGGTCGAGCAGCTTCATCATGGTGAGTTCGAGCAACTCGTCCTTTTCGATCGGGCTCATGTCGGGCGTCGCCTGTTCGGCGGCGATGCGCGCGGCCTCGGCGACAAGCATTTCCTGGGTCATCATGGCGTTTCTCCGGGTTTTTCAGCCGCGCGTCTGGCCGTCGCCATGCACGCGATAATTGAACGAGCACAATTGTTCGAGGCCGACTGGGCCGCGCGCGTGCATCCGCCCGGTTGCTATGCCGATTTCGCCGCCAAAGCCGAATTCGCCGCCATCGGCGAACTGGGTCGAGGCGTTGTGCAGCACGATGGCGGAATCGACCTCGGCGAGGAAACGCTCGGCGTTGTGAGCGCTCCTTGTGACGATGCAGTCGGTGTGATGCGAGCCGTAACCCTCGATATGATCGATGGCCTCGTCGACGCCGTTGACGACCTTCACCGCGATGATCGCGTCGAGGTATTCAGTGCGCCAGTCCTCGTCGGCGGCGACCTTGACGCGCGGGTCCACCGTGCGCGTGCGGGGATCGCCGCGCACCTCGCAGCCGGCGTCGAGCAGCATGGTCACCAGCGGCGCCAGATGGGTGTCGGCGCAGGCGAGATCGACCAGCAGCGTCTCGGCCGCGCCGCAGATGCCGGTGCGCCGCATCTTGGAGTTCAGCACGATCTTCTTGGCTTCCGCGAGGTCGGCGGCGCCATCGACATAGACATGCACGATGCCCTCGAGGTGGGCGAAGACCGGCACGCGCGCGTCTTCCTGCACCCGCTCGACGAGGCTCCGGCCGCCGCGCGGCACGATGACGTCGATATTGCCGGACAGGCCCGCGAGCATCTCGCCAACCGCGGAGCGATCGCGGGTCGGCACGAGCTGGATCGCGTCCTCGGGCAGGTCCGCCGCCTTGAGCCCCTCCACGAGGCAGGCGTGGATCTTGGCGGAGGAATGATACGAATCGGAGCCGCCGCGCAGAATGGCGGCGTTGCCGGCCTTCAGGCACAGGGCGCCAGCGTCGGCGGTGACGTTGGGGCGGCTCTCGTAGATCACGCCGATGACGCCCAGCGGCGTCGCCACGCGGTCAATCCTGAGCCCGTTCGGGCGATCGAAGGCCGCCAGCACCCGGCCCACCGGATCGGGCAGGGCGGCGATATCCTCAAGCCCCTTCGCCATGGCCTCGATGCGCGCCTCGTCGAGCATCAGCCGGTCGAGATTGGCCTTGCTGACGCCCGCCGCGCGGGCGGCCTCCATGTCGCGTCCGTTGGCGGCGATGATGTCGCGCGCGCTGGTGCGCAGCAGGCCGGCGGCCACCATGAGCGCGGCATTCTTGCGCTGTCGCGGGGCGAGCGCCAGCCGGCGCGCGGCGCGGCGCGCGGCGTGGCCCATGGCCAGCATCGTCTGATGAATGTCGCGCTTTTCCGCGCCGCCCTCGATTACCCTGAACTTGTCCATCGTTCCATCAACCTGTTGGACGCGCAGCATACTCCAACTCGCCCGGCGCGCACAGGCGCGCTTGCATGGGGCGGCGGGCCGGGCTGAAATGCCTCGGGATGCGCGGAACAGGGGAGCGAGCGATGGCGAAGAGCAAGGCGAAGGCCAAAAAGCCCATGGACGGGGTCATGGCGCTTGATCTGCCGCTGGCCGAGCCGACGCCGGCCATGGCCGCCTATTTCCAGAAGTGCCGCGACAGGATCGGCTTCGTGCCCAACGTGCTGACGGCCTACGCCCACGACATGCCAAAGCTCGAGGCTTTCGCCGCCTTCTACAATGACCTCATGCTGGCGCCCTCCGGCCTGACCAAGCTCGAACGCGAGATGATCGCGGTCGCGGTGTCGTCGGAAAATCATTGCTTCTATTGCCTGACCGCCCATGGCGCGGCGGTGCGCCAGCTCTCGGGCGATCCCGTTCTCGGAGAACTCATGGTGATGAACTGGCGCGCCGCCGATCTGCCGCCGCGCCAGATCGCCATGCTGGAATTCTCGACCAAGATCACGAAGGCCAGCGCCGACATCGTCGAGGCGGATCGCCAGATATTGCGCGACGCCGGATTTTCCGATCGCGACATCTGGGACATCGCGGCCGTGGCGAGTTTCTTCAACATGTCGAACCGCATGGCGAGCGCGGTCGATATGCGGCCCAATGCGGAGTACCACGCGCAGGCGAGGTGAGGGCGTTGGCTCTCACAACACGCCTTGCCGATTTGTTCCGCTTTGATCTTGCCCGCATCGCCGACGCGACAAAATTAGCGAAATCCGGCAGCCGCCCCGCCCGATTTGCCAAAACCCAAAAGCAGGCGCAAGTTATCCTCTAATTAAATAGTATTCGGGCGGGACGGGTCGGTTCGACCTCGAATTTAATCGACCACGTTCCTCATTCGGCGTCTGTTCGACATAAAATACTTGGGAGCCGTGCGATGCGCTGGAACCTCCTTGGTCGTCCCATCATTCTGGCGCTTGTGGCATTGACGGCTCTCGCCGTCGCGCGGTCCGACCCGGCCTATTCCCAGTCAGCCAATCGTTATGCGCTGGTCATCGGCGAAGCCGCCTATGTCGGCGCGCCTCTGCAAACCACGGCGGCGGATTCCGTGCTGGTCGCGCAATCCCTGCGCGCGCAGGGTTTCGATGTCAGCGAATGGCGCGATCTCGACACCAACGGACTTGCCTCGGCCTACAGGGATTTTTTGACGAAAGTTTCAAGCGCGCCGCCGGGCGCCCTTGTCACGCTCTATCTCGGTGGCCTCGCCGTTCAGGCCAATTGCGACGATTTCCTGTTGCCGGTCGACGCGCAGATTCGGCAGATTTCCGATGTCTTGCGCATCGGATTGTCCATGGACAGGGTGATGGCGGATCTGTCGCGCACCAATGCCGCGGCGCGTCTTGTCATGCTCGATGGCGCGCGCGCGATTCCCGCCAGCGTCAGCGCGATTTCGTTTCCCAAGGGGCTGATCGGCCTGCCTGTCCCGCCAGCGACGAGTTTCGCGCTGTCCGAGGAAGTGCATGACCTCATGCCCGATGCCGCTCCATCGGCGGTTTACGGGCCCTATGCCGCGGCGGTCTCGGCAGCCCTGCCGCAACCCACCGCCGACATCGACGCCTTCCTGCGCGAAGTGCGCGTTCACACTCATCAGGCGACCGGCGGCGCGCAGACGCCGTGGCACGCCACCGGCGTGGCGACCCCCGCCGTACCGCTGACCCTCAACGCCGACATCGCGCAGATTCAGGCCGCGGCCGCAACACTGCCCGATCAGGGCGCGCCGCTCTCCAGCATGAGCGTGGAAGACGCCTATTGGGCGGCGATCTGGCGCAACTCCATCGCCGGCTACAGCGATTACCTCGCCGCTTTTTCCGCGACCGGCGCGCCCGACCATGTCGCCATCGTCAGGGAGCTGCTTGAGGAGTTGCGCCAGCCCGATTCGGCTTGCGCCCAGCGCGCGCAAATCGCGCCGCCCCCCGTGCCGCTGCATCCGGCGCCGCCGGCGTTTGTTGGCGGCCTCTGCCCCACCGGGTATTTCGCTCATCAGGGCTACGACGAGTCGCTATGCGAGCCGATCGCGCCACCGCCCGTCATCGCCTGCCCCGTTGGGTTCGTCATGAGTTTCCATGACGATGAGGGCGTCTGCGTTCCCCTGGCGCCGCCGCCGCAACTGGTCTGCCCCGTCGGCTTCCATCCCGGCGGCAATCCGCCCTACTATTGCGCGCCCAATATCCCCATTCCCTGGTGCCCCGTCGGGTTCACGCCGAAATTCGTCGCCGGCCAGCTCTATTGCCAGAAGAATGGTCCGCCGCCACCGGTGTGCGCCGTCGGGTCGCATCCACAATGGAATGGGGCGATGTGGATTTGCGTGCAGAATCCGCCGCCGCCGCCGACCTGTGGCCCGGGGACCTATGGCCACTGGAGCGGTCTGAACTGGGTGTGCACCGTGATCCCGCCGCCCATCTGGCAAATCTGCCCGGCGGGCGAGCATCTTGGCTGGAGCAATGGCGCATTCTCGTGTCAGCCGACGCCGCCCGCGCCGCCATCCTGTCCGACGAACTCTTCGTGGTGGCCCGGCCTCAAGATGTGCATGCCCAACATTTTCCCGCCATTGCCGCCGGCTCCGCCGCCGGGTTGCCCGTCCGGTCAAATCCATCTGCCGGGCATGGCGCCGGGGACATGTCAGCCTATCAACATACCGAGCTTCAATCCCCCGGGTTTCACCCTGCCGGCGCCCAACATTCCGGGGCTGCATATTACTCCACCGCCGCCGCCACCACCGCCGCCCCCGCCGCCTCCCCCGCCTGCGTCGGGATCGGGATCCGGATCGGGCGCGGGGCCCTGCCCGCTTGGCGAAGTGCGCGGCGCGAATGGGTGTGCGCCGATCCGGGCGCCGTCGCAGCCATTGCCGATTTCAACGCTGCCGCCACGCATATTCGTGCCGTCATCGCCGCCGCCGCTTCCGCATGTCACGGCGCCGCCCAATCTGACGCAGCCGACGCCCACGCCTACGCCGTCGACGCGGCTCTCCAACGCGCCAAAACAGCCGGTGCTGTTGCCGAACCTGTCGCAAGGGCTGGTTCATCTGAATCCGACGTTCGCGCCACAACGCCCGATCGGCGGGGCGGTTCAGCCGTTCAAGCCGTAGGCGCGGCGCCGCTCCATGACTGTCGACGCCCCTGGCGCCGGCGGTTGGCTCAATCCACCTTGCCGATCTTCTGGACGGCCTTGATCAGCCGCGTGGTGTCGGCGGCGACGAATTCGGAAAAATCCGGCGCGTCGAGCCAGGCGGGCGGCGAACTCGCGCCTTCGAAAATCCGGATGATTGCCGGGTCGGTCATGGCGCGTTTCATTTCAAGGCGCAGCCTGTCGATCACGTCGACGGGCGTTCCGCGCGGCGCGAACAGGCCCGCCCAGTTGTAATATTCGACATTGGCGTAACCGCGCTCGCGGAACGTTGGCGCGTCGGGAAAACTCGCGACGCGATCGGCGCCCCAGTTGGCGAGAACACGGATCGCGCCAGCGTCGGCCTGCGCCTTGATGACGCCCGGCGTCGCCGCCATGGCCTGAACGTTGCCGCCGATCAGCGCGTTCAGCGCCGGCCCGGCCCCTGTATAGGGCACGTGCAGCAGCTTTAAACCGGCTTCAGCGGCGAACATCTCCATCGCGATGTGCAGCGTTCCGTAGGAGCCGGACGAGCCATAGGGGATGGTTCCCGGCGCGGCTTTGGCGGCGGCCACGAATTCTTCCAGCGTCCGCCACGGCGCCGAGGCGGAGACGGCGAGCAGCGTCGGGTCCGCCAGAATTCGCGCGATGGGCGTAAAATCGCTCACCTCGTAGGCGACGGGCCGATCGAACAGACGATCGGCTTCCGGCAACACCGCGAGCGAGGGCAGCGTGCACAGCAGCGTGTAGCCATCGGGCTCGGCGCGGGCGACGAATGCGTGGCCGATCTTGCCGCCGGCGCCGCCGCGGCTGTCGACGGTGACGCCTCGGCCAAGGCCGCGTTGCAACGCGTCGGCGATCGGCCGCGCCGCGAGATCGGCCTGACCTCCCGGTGGAAAGGGTACGACGATGGCGATGTTGCGCTGGGGCCAGTCGGAGGTCTGGGCGTTGGCCAGGCAGGCGCCGAGGCCGATCGTCGGGGTCGCGGCCATGTATTGAAGCAATCGCCTGCGATCCATGCGCGTCCCCCCGTTTTCCCGCGCATTGTCGGCGAGGATCGCGGCGCGCGCAAGCCGCGCCGAGGGGCGTTTCAAACGGCCTTACACGGTTCAGATCACGAACAGCCGGTCCGGCAATTCATTGCGTTGACCTGGCTCGGGAGGCAGGTGTCGGGCGAGGATATCGCCGCACATCTCGATCGCCGCGACAAAGCCGTCGGCGATGTTCTGGCCGCGCATGTGGGCGGTGAGCGCGTCCACGGCGTCCTGCCAGTCTTTTTGCGCGACTTTCTCCGCGACGCCCTCGTCGGCGATGATGCGGGCGTAACGCTCGGCGAGCGATACGAAGATCAGCACGCCCTTGCGCTTTGGCGTGCGCGCGAAGCCGCGATTCAGAAACTGCTCGGCGGCGGCCTGAAAGGCGTGGGCGCGCTGCACCCGGCGCGGCGTCAGCCAGACGCGGATCGCGGGCGCGGAAAACATCAGCAACGCGACGAGAAAGACCGCGAGCTGGGTGATGAGGATGCGTTCGACTGTCCAGCGGGTTTCAATCAGCAGGACCCATGGGGTCAGCAGGCCCACGATGATCGACCACGCCAGCGGCATCGCGGCGTAGTCGGACGAGGAGCGGGCAAGAACGCAGACGATCTCGCCGGAGGTCTTCTGTTCCGCGGCGCGGATGGCGGCGCTAACACGCGCCTGATCGGCGGCTTCGATCTTCATCACCAGCTCCCCGACGCGCCGCCGCCGCCCGACGATCCGCCTCCGCCGGAGAACCCCCCGGAAAAACCGCCGCCGCCGAACGATCCGCCACCGCCGCCGCGACTGGAGCCGCCGCTGATCGCCATGGCCCAAAGCACCTGAAAGAAAATCTCGCGGCAGATGCGGCAGAACAACAGCAGCACGATAAAGGCGAACAGGCCGATCATGAGCGCGGTGTTGGAAATCTGGTTGTCCGGCGCGTCGAGCCGCAGGGAGGGCTTTTGCTGCCATTCCGAGGAGTCGGTCGTCAGGACCGTGATGATGTCATCGACGCCGCGCGAGACGCCCTCGCCAAAATCGCCGGCCTTGAATTTCGGCGCGATCGCGTTGGTGATGATGACCTTGGAGAGAGCGTCGGTGAGCGTACCCTCGAGACCATAGCCGACCTCGATACGCACACGGTGCTCATTGGGCGCGACAAGTAGCAGCACGCCGTTGTTCTTGGTCTTCTCGCCGAGCTTCCATGTCCGGAAGAGCTGGTTGGCGTAGGGCTCGATCTCCTGGCCCTCCAGCGACTTCACCGTGGCGACGACAAGCTGGATGCCGGATTTGGTTTCGAGATCGGAGAGTTTCGGCTCGATCGCCGCCTGTTTGTCGGCGGGAATGACGCCAGCCTGATCGACGATGCGTCCGGTCAGGGCGGGGAAGGTCTGCGCGGCGACCGGAGCCGCCACGACAAAAATTAGCGCGCAGAAGGCGAGCAACGCGCCGACGAGGCGCGCAACGCCGCCGCGCGTGGCCCGGCAAAACACCGGCGTCAGAACTTCACTTGCGGCGGCGCCTGGGCGGCGTCATTGGCGGCGAATTCGGCCATTGGCTTGTAACTGCGCTGGAAGGTCGAGGCCCACAAAACGCCGGGGAACGTCACCAGTTCGGTATTGTAGACCCGTACCGCCTCGATGTAGTCGCGACGAGCGATGGTAATGCGGTTTTCCGTTCCCTCGAGCTGGGACTGCAGCGCCAGAAAATTCTGGTTGGACTTGAGGTCGGGATAGTTTTCGCTGACGGCCAGAAGCCGGCCGAGCGCGCCGGATATCTGCGCCTGCGCGTCCTGGAACTGCTTCATCTTGACAGGATCGGAAAGCTGGCTGGCGTCGATCGTCACCTTGGTGGCGTTGGCGCGCGCCTCGGTCACGCCGATCAGCACGTCCTTCTCCTGTTTGGCGTAACCCTGCACGGTGGCGACCAGATTTGGAATGAGGTCCGAGCGGCGTTGGTAATTGTTCTGCACGTCGGCCCACTTCGCCTTGGCAGCCTGTTCCTCGGTCGGAATGTTGTTGTAGCCGCAGCCGGCGACCGCGAGGCCAAGAGACGCCACGACCAGAAGCGTGCGCGCGCGCGAAAAGGACAGAAACATAACGCCTCCGAGAAATGGGGCCCGAGCCCGGGAGAAAGCCCGTCGATTTTGCGCCAACGGCGGGGACAAGTCCATGCGGCGCCGCCGCATGGAACGCGATCAGCGGGTTAGGACGATGAAGTCCGTGCCCTTGCCGGTTTCGCGCCCGAAACCCTGATCGCTGATGATCAGGGATGTGCCGGGAACAATCAGGTCCGCCATGGCGACGCGCGCGTCCTCGGGGATGATGACGCGATCAAGCGCTTCGGCGGCGCTTGACGCCTGGGACGGAACCACAGGCTCTGGGGCCGGCTGGCCCTTGCGGCGGCGCTGGACGATTTCCTCGATCTTGTCGTGCACGTCGACCGAGGTCCAGCGCACGTTCGAGCCTTCGTCCTTGATTTCCATCGCGGTGAACAGGTGCGAGCCCAGCGGCGTCGCCGGGTCGCGAATGACGACGGGCGTCTCGAAGATCGGCGCGAAATTCCGGCGCACGTAGAGCTTGCCGGTTTTCTTGCTGATGAACATCGAAACATGCCCTGGGCCGGGCGGGATCACGATGGGCGCTGGCGCCTGGGCCCGCGGCGTCGTCTCGGGGGTAACGGGAGCGGGCGGAAGCGCGGCAACCGTGGCGGGAGCTTCCGGCGCGTTGTCGGTTTTTGCTTCCGGCTTCGTCTCGATCGGCGCGACGGCGACGGCTTCCGGAGCCGGCTTGGTCGGTTCCGCGTCGGCGGCCTTGACGGGGGCGGTCGTTTCAACCGGGTGTTCAACGGCGGCGCTCGAGGCAGGGGCGCCGGCGGTCGGGGTGGCTTGTTCAGCGGCGGCATCAGCCGTGGCCGCGGGTTTTTCCTCGACCGGCGACGTTCCTGCGTCGGCGGATTTCACTTCCGGCGCGACAGGAGTGGTTGCTTCCGCCGGATGTTCGTTTGTCGCCTCGGCTTTCGGCGCTTCAATAATAGCGGGTTGCGCCGCGGTTGCGACGGACCCGGCCGGGGCTGGAGTGGCGTCGGGCGCGCTGGCGATGTCCGGCTTCGCGGGCGCGGCGATCGCGTCGCTGGCGCTGTCGGTGTGGACCTGCGCGAAGCGCAGCGCCTTGGCCGGTTCGATCGCGGCGGTCGTGGGATGTTTGGCGGCGGCGAACAGATTCGGGTGCGAAAATTCGGCTGGCGTGATGTCCGTGTCCGAGACGATCACCCGCATGCCGATTTTCGTGTACGGCCACAGGCGAGCGGCGAAGTCATGCGGCATCCGGATGCAGCCATGCGAGGCCTGCCGGCCAGTGACATGGCCTTCATGCAGGGCGACGCCCGACCAGGTGATGCGCTGCATGTAGGGCATGGGCGCGTTCGAATAGATGTTCGACCGGTGATAGCGGTCCTTCTGGATGATGGTGAAAATTCCGCGCGGGGTCAGGTGGCCGGCAACGCCGGTGGAGACCGTCGAGCGCGCCACGGGAACGCCATTATCGTAGAGCGTCAGGCGCTGGTCCGCGATGGAGACGACGAAGATTACGGGGCCGACGGGCTGGGCCGTCCATTTGGGCAGGCTGGCGTCGACCGCGGTGGCCGGCGCGGCATGGCGGTGGCGCGACCTCGCGTTGGCGGGGTTGACCGCGAGGGCGCAGGCCGCGAGCGCGACGATAATCGCCAGGCGCGACACACGGGTCGGTTCGCAAATAGGGTTCGAAATCAACTGCATCCCCCAATGGGAAATCGCGCGAACCGCCGGGATGCCGGCGAACGCTCGCCGCGAAACGTCCGGTACGCAAAACAAACGGAAGCCGAGCAAATCTTTTACGCCGCCCGATTGATTCCCGGAAGCTGGCGGGGCATCGCGACAGCGATAAAAAATTGTCTGTTGCCCGCTTGCGTCACCTCGGGGAATGAGGCCACCAATGGATCGATCGGAATTTCGCCGGGATTTGCCTGTCCAGATCGCCCGGATGCCTGTCGGCCTGTCCCCCGCGCGATCGATTTGGAGTACACTGAGCCCATGATTCGTCGAATTTTCTCCGGACGCCCGGGTCCGATGTCCCTTGTGCTGGCCCTTGCGCTTGGCGTCGCGCCAGCGGCGGCCTTCGCGCAGGACGCCAAGCCCAAGCCAACCGCCGCCGCGAAGGCCGCTGCGGACAAGAAGGCCGCCGCCGAGAAAAAGGCCGGCAAGGACCAGAAGGCGGACGCCAGGAAACCGGACGCGGCCAAGCCAGCGGGCGACGCTGGCAAGCCGCTGCTGGTGGCGACGTCCGGCGAATGGGGCGCCTATACCGCTGGCGCGGGCAAGGGCAAGACCTGTTACGCGCTGGCCAAGCCGAAGGATCGCCAGCCGACGACCCTCAAGCGCGACCCCGGTTACCTCTTCATCTCGAACCGGCCCGGCGAAAGCGTGAAGAACGAAGTCTCTTTCGTCATGGGCTTCGAGGTGAAGGCCGATTCCGCGCCCAAGGCCGAGATTGGGGCGACCAACTTCGACCTCGTCGCCAAGGGGTCGAACCTGTGGGTGAAGAACCCCGCCGAGGAGCCGCAATTCATCGAGGCCCTGCGCAAGGGCCAGAAGCTGGTCGTCAAGGCGCAGTCGAAAAAGGGCAACGCCTCGACTGATTCCTACGTGCTCGCCGGTATTGGCTCGATGCTCGACCGCGCGTCGAAGGATTGTCAGTAAGGCTTACTTCTCCTCCTCGACGCGCGTCAGCGTCGCCGGGCCCTCGCCGACGATCAGCAGGATCGCGTCCTCGTCCTTCGCGCCGTCGTAGTGGATCTGCTTGCCGAAGTGGGTGACGACGCTGCCCGCCTTCATCGGCACGGTGCTGGCGGGATCGAATTTGGTTCCCGTGCCGACCCACCATGTGCCCCTGAGCACCGTGATGTAGCGATCGTTGGGATGAAAATGCGGCCGGCTGAAATTGTTGCCGGCTTTCCATTTCGTGAGTTGAACATAGAGCCCCGGCTTGGCGGGATCGCCCGCGATGACGTAGGAGGCGTTCGGCCCGTTGAGGGGCGAGGACCATTTGATCTCGTCGAGCGGCGGCAGGATCGCGATGGCCGAGGGATTGAGTTCGCCCGCCGCCGCGAGGCTCGTCGCGGTCAGGAGTAGCGCGCCGACGAGGGCGCGCGCGAGATTCGGAAAAGCGCGCATCGTCGCCTCACTCATAAAACGCCGGCGAATATTTCAGGGTCAGGCTCTGCGTCTTGTCGTGGTTGATCCACAATTGCGCGTGCTCCTTCTCCAGAATGTCGGCCATCTTCTTCATCGAGGCGATGGTCATGTCCTTGTCGACATTGCCGGCGGGGACGCGGCGGTTGTCCCAGTTTTCGCGAAAGTGGACGGCGTCGCCGCTGAACAGGAGCGCGCCGGTTTTGGGCAGCTTCACCAGCAGTGACTGATGGCCGGGCGTGTGCCCGGGCGTCGAGATGAGCGTCAGCGAACCGTCGCCGAAAATATCCCTGTCGCCTTCGAGCTTGGTGACGGGGTGTTCGGGCTTGAAGCGCCCGAGGCCGAGCGGCTGCGGCCAGTCGTATTCCGCCTTCTGGACGTAAAGCATCGTGTTGGGGAACATCTCGACATTGCCGATGTGGTCGGGATGGGTGTGCGAGACGGCCATTGCCTTGATATCTTCGGGCTTGACGCCGAGTTCGGCGAGTTGCGCCGAAAGCTTTTTGGGGCGTTTCCACAGGATCGTGGCGGGATCGCCCGAACCCTCGGGCTTGTCGGCGATGGCGTCGACGATGCCGGTATCCCAGAGAAACCAGCCTTGCGTGTGATGGATGAGGTAGCAATTGTCGGACAACTCGAGGGGCTTGCCCACATTGACGTCTGGCGACCAGCGCGACTGGTTGTCCGAATGGCCCTCGCCGCAATTG
>CAISJZ010000153.1 GCA_903885755.1 uncultured Hyphomicrobiales bacterium
ACCGCCTGGGCCGAACAGGCAGAGCTCGACCAGTATCTGCATGTGCTGGCCGAAGCCGAAAAGCGCGACCACCGCCGGCTCGGCCGCGAGATGGACCTGTTCCATTTCCAGGAAGAGGCGCCGGGCGCGATCTTCTGGCACCCCAAGGGCTGGACGCTTTTCCAGACGCTGGTCTCCTACATGCGCCGGCGCCTTGCCGGCGACTATCAGGAGGTCAACGCGCCGCAGGTCATGGACAAGTCCCTGTGGGAGACCTCCGGCCACTGGGGCTGGTATTCCGACAACATGTTCGCGGTGAAGTCCGCGACGGCCTTCATGAACCCCAACGACGAGGAGGCCGACCAGCGGGTGTTTGCGTTGAAGCCGATGAACTGTCCGGGCCATGTGCAACTGTTCAAACACGGCCTGCGCAGCTATCGCGACCTGCCGATGCGGCTCGCCGAATTCGGCGTCGTGCATCGCTACGAGCCCTCCGGCGCCATGCATGGCGTCATGCGGGTGCGCGCCTTCACGCAGGACGACGCGCATATCTTCTGCACCCGCGAGCAGCTCGCCGAGGAGTGCATGAAGATCAACGATCTCATTCTCTCCGTGTATGGCGATTTCGGCTTCGGCAAGCTCGTGGTCAAGCTCTCGACGCGGCCGGAAAAACGCGTCGGCACGGATGCGATGTGGGATCACGCGGAAGCGGTGATGTCGGGCGTCCTGGAGGACATCAAGGCGCGCCACGGCGATCTCATCACGACCTCGCTCAACCCCGGCGAGGGCGCGTTCTACGGGCCGAAGTTTGAATATGTTCTGCGCGACGCCATCGGCCGCGACTGGCAGTGCGGCACCACGCAGGTCGACTTCAACCTGCCCGAGCGGTTTGGCGCCTTCTACATCGACGACAAGAGCGACAAGGTGCCGCCGGTCATGGTGCACCGGGCCATCTGCGGATCGCTGGAGCGCTTCACCGGCATTCTCATCGAGCACCACGCGGGCCATCTGCCCCTGTGGCTGTCGCCGTTGCAGATCGTCGTGGCGACGATCACCCAGGAGGCCGACGCCTACGCCCTCGAGGTCGCGGCGAAGCTTCGCAAGGCGGGGCTGCGCGTCGATCTCGATCTGCGCAACGAGAAGATCAACTACAAGGTGCGCGAGCACTCGCTCGCCAAGGTTCCCGCCATGCTCGTCTTAGGCCGCAAGGAGGCCGAGCAGCGCGGCGTCTCGATCCGGCGTCTTGGCTCGCAGGCGCAGACCAGCCTGAGCCTTGATGAGGCGCTAGCCACGCTGAAGCTTGAGGCGACCCCGCCGGACATGATCCGCGCCGACGCCGGGGATTGACGGAAATTTTGGGGTTAGCCAGGTTAGCTAACCCCGGAGCCCGTCATGTCCGTCACCAATATCCATGACGCCAAGACCAATCTGTCCAAACTCATCGCCGCCGCCGAGCGGGGCGAGGAGGTGATCCTTGCGCGCGCGGGCAAGCCCGTCGCGCGCATCGTGCCCTGCGGGCCGGCGGTGGGCGAGACGCCGCGCTGGCGATTGTTTGGCGCGTGGAAAGGCGTTGTTTCCGCGCCGACCGATCAAGAGTGGGCGGACATGGATCGCGAAATCGAAAAGTCCTTCGAGGACAGCGAGATATTTCCCAAGTGAGTCTGCTGATCAACACTCATGTCGCGATCCGGGTCGCGTAAGCCCCAATCGCCGATTGACGCGCCGCGCTACCCCCGACGATCCTTGTCCGGGTTATCCTGCTCGGTCGGCGGCGGCTCCGGCGTCTCGCTTGGCGCCAGCCCATAGGTCTTGATGAAGGCGACGAGGTCGGCGATCTCGTCGCGCGACAATGACATGTCGGGCATGCGCGGGTAGGGATTGGCGAGGAACAGGCGCAGGGCTGGCGCCGTCCTGGATTTCGCGATCGCCTCGAAGGGCGGCGCGTCGGCCTTGGCCGTGGTCTGGCCGGTCGCGATGATATGGCAGGCCGCGCACCAGCGTTGCGCGATGGTGCGCCCGTGATCGACATCGGCGGCATGGCCCGGCGCGACCGAGGTGGCGGCCACAAACATCAATCCCCAGAACCCGAATCCCGCCCGCATCATGATCTCCTCATTTGATGGGCAGACTCGTCGCTCGCGGCGGCGATGGCTATGTTCTGGATCAAACGGAACGGCTTGATCAGAACGCCTTGAAGGTGATGATCGTGCGGGTATCGACGATGCCGGGGATCGGCTGCACCTTCTCGCCGACGAAATGGCCGATATCGACGTCCTTGGAGACGTAGAACTTGGCGAGAATGTCGTAGTTGCCGGCGATGGAATAGATTTCGGAGGCGATTTCCGCTTCCGCCAGCGCATTGGCGACCGAATAGGTTCGGCCCAGCGCGCATTTGATTTCAACGAAGAAGGTCTGCATGGCGATTCCCCGACGACGACTCTGGTCGCAGATTACTTGGCAATGACCTCGATGTCGCGGTCGAGGGTTGATTGCACGTTGAACGTGCCCTGATAGGTTTTTCCATCGCGGCGGGCGATGACGACGTATTCGCCCTCGGCGAGCACCAGCGAGGGGAAGGCTCCGATCATTTCGCGGATCACGTCGCCACCGGGCGTCAGCACAGAGAAGCTTGTATTGGCGAGCGCCTCGCCGCCCGGCGCGTTGACCAGTTTCAGGGTCAGCACCGCCGCGTGGTGGCGCAGCGTCACGTCGGTCGTCTTGCCGGCCTGCACGCGAACCTCTGCGTTGACGACCGAGTTGGTGGTGTTGGGGTGCGCGCCAGCGCCGGGCGTCGTGCCGGCGCCTTCCTTGTCGAGATAGGTTGATATGATTCGATATGATCCTTCGGGCACCCGGATGATCGTCGCCGGCTTGGCGTCGGCGACAACAAGGCGCGCTTCGTTGCCAGCGCGTTCAGGCACATAGACAGCGATCTGCAGCCGATTGGCGGGAATTTGCGAGTCTCCCAGAACGGCCCCGATCCGCAAGGCGCCGGCGTTGAGCACAAGCGCCTGATCGCTGCTGGCGCCGCGCACCGATACGCGCTTCATGGCGCTGGCGAGACCATAGGCGACGTGCGCAACGTAATCCCCGTCCGGCAGCCGCAGGACCGGGGTGGCGTCGCTCGATTTGGCGACAAGCGCGTGAGCGCCGTCGGACTCCGCGCGCTCCTGGAACACGCGCCATTCAAGCCCGGCCTGAATTGGCTTGCCGCCCGTCGTCAGCGTGGCCGACAGGTTGAGCGCGCCCTGGCCGGGAGCAACCATGGGCTGGGCCGCGAAGGCCCCGCCCGGCTGCGGGGTCGCGCCCTGCGCGCCGGCGCTGGAGGGAGCCAGCAGCGCAAGGGTCATCCAGACAAGGGCCAGCGCCGATCCGAAACGCGTCATCGAAATCCCATGGTTGGCGGTGGCCATAGACGCCGGCGCCGTTTGGCGCAACCTCCGCGGGGCTTTGCCTCGCGGCGCGCGCCGGTGTAGTCCCGTGCGAACCATTCGAACACGGCCAAAGCGTGGCGCTGGTCCGCCAGGCCTCGCGCGGGATACCCATGACCGACACGATCGAACTTCTCAAGACGCGCCGCTCCGTGCCGCCGCTGGCGCTTGAAGGACCGGGGCCGGACGCCGCCCAGATCGAGACCCTTCTGCGGCTTGGCGCGCGGGTGCCTGACCACGGCAAGCTCGCCCCCTGGCGGTTCATCGTCTTCGAGGGCGCGGCGCGCGACAGGGCCGGCGAGATCATCGCGGGCGTCTTCGCCACTGATAACCCCGGAGCCGACGCGGATCGTCTGGCGCAGGAGCGCAAGCGGCTGTCGCTGGCGCCGCTTGTCGTTGGCGTGGTTTCCCGCGCCGCCTCGCACGTCAAAATCCCGGATTGGGAGCAGGTGCTGTCCGCTGGAGCCGCTTGCATGAATCTGGTCGTCGCGGCGAACGCCATGGGGTTCGCGGCGTCCTGGCTGACCCAGTGGTACGCCTATGATCGCCGCGTGCTGGAGGCGCTGGGCCTGCTGTCACATGAGAAGATGGCGGGCTTCATTCACATCGGCCGCGCGCGTGCGCCGATCGAGGACCGTACGCGTCCCGAAATGTCCGCCATCGTCACGCATTTTGACGCCTGATTCCGGGGAGACGAACCTTGTTTTATGAATCCCACCTGCGCGACAAGACCCTGCTGCCGCATGATCCCTTCAAGGCGCTGATCGCGCCGCGACCGGTCGGTTGGGTCTCGACCATGAGCAAATCGGGGGAGGTCAATCTCGCGCCCTATTCGTTCTTCAATGCTTTTTCCGGCGCGCCGCCGCTCATCGGATTTTCCAGCGATGGAGAAAAGGATTCAGCGACCTTCGCCCGTGAGACCGGCGAGTTTGTCTGGAATCTGGCGACCTGGGACTTGCGCGATTTCATGAACGACACCTCCGCGCCGCTGGCGCGCGGCCAGAGTGAATTCACCCACGCTGGTCTGGAAACGGCTCCGTCCAGGCTCGTGCGGCCGCCGCGCGTCAAGGCAAGCCCCGCCCAGCTCGAATGCAAGGTGACCGAAGTCATTCATCTCAAGACCTGCGATGGCGGTTTTTCGGGCAACTGGCTGGTGCTCGGGCAGGTCATCGGCGTGTGGATCGACGACGCCTACATCAAGGATGGCATCGTCCAGGTGACGCGCATGAAGCCGATCGCCCGCTGCGGCTATCAGGATTACACCGTGCTCGACGAGGTGTTCCAGATGCGCCGCCCGAAAGGCGCCGGCAACGCGGCGGCGGGCGGCTAATTCACGGGTTGGCGCGCGGCTTGCTTTACCATCTTCGTCCAGTGTGAAACCGGGCGTCGCCGCGCTGGCGCGGCAGCCGGGTTGCCCGGGGGAATCGCGCCATCGAAGGGCCTTTCGAAAGAGAGGTCGCAGATGAAAGCCTTGCCTGTCCTCGTGTTTCTCGCCCTTGCCACGCCCGCCGCCGCGCACGACCGATGGTGGAACGGCAAGGAGGTCGATCCCGCCACCAAGCGCTACTGCTGCGGGGACAACGACATCAAGCACCTCACGCGCGAAGAGGTGAAGATCATCCCCGGCGGCTACAAGCTCGGCGATACCGGCGAGACCGTCACGCAGGAGCACGCCCAGCCCTCTCCCGACGGCGAATACTGGGTGTTCCGCTGGGGTGATCCCATCAGAACGCAATGCTTCTTCGCGCCGATCGAGAGCATGTAGCCAGGGGACAGAAAACCGCGAAGCCCGGACGACCGGCTTTCGCAAGGAGGCTGGCGGGAAGCTGCTTTGACTCCATGAATAGCGTCTATAATATGATGCTATTCCCGGGGTACGAGGCTGCCGCATGCCGACCGCCAAAAAGGTTCCCGCGAAGTCGCGGATGTCGATCTACCTCACCGCCGCGAACCGCGCGCGGCTTGACCGGATTCCGCGCGGGCGGAAGACCGAACTGGTCAACCAGGCGCTGGCCGAGGTTCTCTCCAGCCTGGAGCGGCTAGAGAAATTCGACTCGTTTCTGGAGACCGTCGCGGCTTTGAAGCCGATTGCCGCGCCAGCCGCCTCCGAGACCATGATCCGGCAGTTGCGCGACGGTGGCGCGATTCTACCGAAGACCTGACCCTGATGCCCGGGACCGTGGTGATCGACTCCTGCGTTTTCGTGAAGCTTTTTCTTGACGAGAAGGATCGGACCGACGTTATTGCCTTTCTGCGTCATGCGCGGGAGAGCGGTCTTGCGCTGATCGCGCCGGGTCTCTTCCTCTATGAAACGTTGGCGGTGGCGGCTGGTTCGGTCTTTGGCGCGCGCGCTTGCCATCAATTGATCCGCGAATTCGTGAAAGCCGGATTCCAGCTCGTGGAGCCAGACGATGACGTCGTCGAACAGGCGATCACCATCGCCAATCATGGCAATCCCAAATCGGGATTTCCGACGTTTTATGACTCGGCCTATCACGCCCTCGCCATGACGCGCGGCGGCATGTTCCTCACGTCCGACGCGCGTCACGTCGCCAAGGCGGCGGCGCTTGGAAGCGTTGTCCTGCTCAAGGACTGGAAATCGGGACTGTCCGCGTGAAGTCCCCCCACCTTACGTCCGCTTGTATTCGCCGAGCCCCGGCTTGAAGCTCTTTTCGTCGAGGAACTGCTTCATCGCCTTGTCGCCGCCCTTGTCGGGATCGACATGTTTGAGCGCGTTGATCTTGGCGTCGAGGTAATCGAGCGCCTGATCCTCGTTGAAGCCGCGCACCGAGCGGATCGCCTCTTTCGTGAACTGCACGGTCAGGGGATTCTTGGCCTCGAGATTGCGCGCTAATGACATTACCGCGTCGCGCAATTCGGCGACCGGCACGGATTTGTTGACGAACTTCATCGCGGCGGCCTCCTTGCCACTGAAGCGCTCGCCGGTGACCGAATAATAGATCGCGTCGCGATAGTTCATGATCTGCGTCACCGCCCAGGCGACGAGCCCGCCGGGAATGATGCCCCAGTTGACCTCCGACAGACCGAACGTCGCGTCGTCCGCCGCGATGGCGAAATCGCAGGCGATGACCGGCGTAAAGCCGCCGCCGAAGCAATAGCCATGCACCATGGCGATGGTTGGCTTGGGATGGCGCGACAGCTTGTCCCAGCGCCACGCCTGCGAGGCGATGCTCGTCTTGCGAAACGCCTTGGGATCGTTCTCGTTGGCGCGGAAGAACAGCTTGAGATCCTGCCCTGCGCAAAAATGCCCGCCGGCGCCGGTGACGACGACAACCCGCGTCTCGTCGTCCTCCGCCGCCCAGTCCAGCGCCTCGCACATGTCGAGGTGCAACTGCGGGCTCATCGCGTTGCGCTTTTCTGGCCGGTTGAGAATGCAGAACGTCGTCGCGCCATCGCGCTCGATCTTGACGGTTTCATAGGTCGGGACAGCGCTCATCGTTTCCTCCGGGATTTTGTTGGGGGGATGTTAGCCCGGAGGGAAGGGGCCGTCGAGGGGCGGGAATTATCCGCCTTCACTTCCTTGGCGCGGGCATGTGCTCGCGCAAAACGTCATTGATGCGCGTCTGCCAGCCCGGTCCGTTCCGGCGATAGGCATCGAGAACGTCGGCATCGAGACGTAGCGTCTGATTGACCTTGCGATCGGCTTTTGGAGGGCGGCCGCGCGGGCGGCGCGCCAGTAGATCGCGCGTCGCGGCCTCG
>CAISJZ010000154.1 GCA_903885755.1 uncultured Hyphomicrobiales bacterium
CAACCTGGACCAGCTTCGCCGGCCACGCCAGCAATAGCGCCAAGGCCGACGTTGAATTAACATAGCAACTGGATCACCCAATGGGGGCCGGCCAGAACCGTCACCAAGCGCGAAAAAGAGGTGGAGATAGGGGTTCTTCTCACCGGTGCTGGGCACCGTATCGGCTGCGACTACATGGACAAGTGGAAGGCCCAGAATGTCCTCGTAAAAGTGTCGGGTTTCTTCGGCGTCGCGACATCGATACGCCGCGTGATGAAGTCCGCGAACGGCCGGCAAATTGCCTGTCGTCGCGCCGAGGACACTGGATTTCGACATCGCGTCCCTCCTCCCGAATGTGAGCGGGATAATTGCAAAAAAACCCGCCTGATAGTGGAATCAAGCAGACCCGGGATAATTTAGCAACAGTAGGGAGATCGAATCGCCGCAGCCTTCCTTGTTACTCGACCATCGCGACCAGAAAGTTCCCAAGCGCGATCCCAACGCCTCCGCAGGCGACAATGTATGCTGTAATGATAATCTGTAGCTTCAACGGGTTTACTCGCTGATTTGAACCCAAGGCTGTTGGTTTCCGCTGAGATTTGACCCGGGATTTCCATTGAGGACTGACCCGGCTTGATGATGGTTTGAGGGTCAGGCTTTCGTCAAGTTACGTGATTTCTCCTTCGCGGGTTTAGCGGCTTGCGCCGAGCTGTTCTTGAAGCGGAAGCTGTCGTTTCCAGTTTCGAGGATATTGCAGCGGTGGGTGAGGCGGTCGAGTAGCGCTGTCGTCATCTTCGGGTCACCGAACACGGCCGCCCATTCGCCAAAGCTGAGATTGGTGGTGATGATGACGCTGGTGCGCTCATAGAGCTTGCTCAGCAGATGGAACAGCAAGGCTCCTCCGGAGGCGCTGAACGGCAGGTAGCCAAGCTCGTCGAGGATGACGAGGTCGGAGTAGGCAAGCCGCCCGGCGATCTGCCCGGACTTTCCTTGAAGCTTTTCCTGTTCGAGGGAGTTGACGAGTTCGACGGTCGAGAAGAACCGGACGCGCTTGCGGTGGTGCTCGATAGCCTGGACGCCGATCGCAGTGGCGAGATGCGTCTTGCCCGTGCCGGGGCCGCCGACCAGGACGGCGTTGTGAGCGTCCTCCAGGAACTCACAGCGATGGAGCTGGCGCACCAGCGCCTCGTTGACATCGCTGCTGGTAAAGTCGAAGCCGGCGAGGTCGCGATAGTTCGGAAAGCGGGCAGCCTTGAGCTGATAGGCCGTCGATCTGACCTCCCTGTCGGCCGTCTCGGCCTTCAGGAGCTGCGACAGGATAGGTAGCGCCGCCTCGAAGGCCGGAGAACCCTGCTCGGTCAGTTCGCCGACGGCTTGGGCCATGCCATGCATCTTGAGGTTGCGCAGCATGATGATGATGGCGCCGGCGGTGGGATTATGACGCATGGCGCGCCTCCCGAACTTTGCGCAGCGCGTCGTAGCGCTCGACGTTCGCCTGCGGCTCGGTGGTCAGCGTCAGGGCATTGGGCGGCTTTACCGGCGGCGCGTCGATCGGTTTGCCGTCAACCAACCGATGCAGGAGGTTCAGGATGTGCGTCTTGGTCGGCGCGCCGGCCTCCAGCGCCAGTTCGACGGCGGCGAGAACGGCCTGTTCGTCATGCTGGAGGACCAGGGCGAGGATCTCGACCATTTCGCGGTCGCCGCCCAGCGTCTTCAACATGCGCTGTTGCAGAGACCGGAAGGCCGGCGGCATCTCGGCGAAGGGCGCGCCGTTCCGCAGCGCGCCGGGCTTGCGCTGAATGACTGCGAGATAATGTCGCCAGTCATAGACCGTCGCGCTCTTCATCCTGTCGTGGGCGCGGGCGAAGACGCGGGCGTGCTCGCACACAATCTGCCCCTCGGCGGCGACGACGACGCGTTCAGGATAAACCCGAACGCTGACTGGGCGATTGGCGAACGACGCCGGCACGCTGTAGCGGTTGCGCTCCAGATGGATGAGGCACGTTGGCGAGACGCGCTTGGCGTATTCGACGAAGCCATCAAACGAGCGGGGCAACTGCATCAAGTGCTGCGCTTCCTCGCGCCAGGCGTCGGCGACCGTCCCGGGCCGCGAACCGTGCGGGATATCAGCCCACAGTTCCCGGCATCGCATCTCCAGCCAGTCGTTCAGCGCCGCCAGCGACGGGAAGCTCGGCGGCGGCTGCCAGAGCCGGTGGCGGGCGTCCTGGACGTTTTTCTCGATCTGCCCCTTCTCCCAGCCGGAGGCCGGATTGCAGAACTCGGCCTCGAACAGGAAGTGGCTGACCATCGCCGAGAAGCGCGCGTTGACCTTGCGCTCCTTGCCGCGGCCGATCTTGTCGACGGCGGTGCGCATGTTGTCGTAGATGCCCCGCCGCGGCACGCCGCCCAGCACGCGGAAGGCGTGGTTGTGGGCGTCGAACAGCATCTCATGCGTCTGCTGCGGATAGGCGCGCAGAATGAAGGCGCGGCTGTGGGAGAGCTTGACGTGGGCGACCTGCAATTTGGTTCGCTCGCCCGCGATGATGGCCCAGTCTTCCGACCAATCGAACTGGAATGCCTCGCCGGGCATGAACGCCAGCGGCACAAAGGCGCCGCGACCGCAGGTTTGTTGCTCTTGATGCCGCGCGGCCTTCCACTCACGGGCGAAGGCGGCCACCCGATTGTAGGAGCCGTCGTAGCCGAGGGCGATCAGATCGCCGTGCAATTGCTTGACCGTCCGTTTCTGCTTGCGCGACTTCGCCGCCTCCTGCCGTAGCATCTGCGACAGCTTGTCGGCATAGGCGTCCAGCTTACTTGGCCGGTCCGGGATGCTGAACTTCGGCTCGA
>CAISJZ010000155.1 GCA_903885755.1 uncultured Hyphomicrobiales bacterium
CCCCGCCCGAGGGCAAGCTCGTTTTTGAAGGGAGAGGGTATGATCTACGCCAAAGGCTGTCACACTGTTTTTTACCACCGCTATCACATCGTGTGGATCACGAAATACCGCTACAAGGTTCTGCAAGGCGCATTGCGATTGCGGGTCCGAGACATTGTTCGGCAGGTCTGTCGCGAGATGGGCGTCGAAATCGTCAAGGGCGTTTTGTCTTCTGACCACGTCCATATGTTCGTGTCGGTTCCTCCGCACGTGGCCATCAGCGACTTGCTGCAACGTATGAAGGGGCGTTCGTCGCAGAAAATTCAGATGGAGTTCCCGGAAATTCGCAAACGATATTGGGGGCGTCACTTCTGGGCGCGCGGATATTTCTGCACCACAAGCGGAAATATCACGGACGACGTGATACTTCAGTATCTCCAGAGCCACACCGACGAACCTACCGGCGGTAGCCGGTAGTGGTTCAGTCGTTGATGGAATTGAAGGCCCCGGACCGGATGGTCCGGGGCTTTTTTGTGGGGGGGATGGCCAGAAAATACGATGCGGAAATGCGGTGAAACGCGCGGCGCCAAGAACATCGAAAAGGAAATCTATTTTTCGAAGGGATAGCTGGTCACGAGCCGCGTATCTCCAGTGACCTTGTCCTCGATCCACACAGATCGAACGCAGGGTCCACTTCCGTCGGGCGTCTCGATCTTGCATTCGTATGTCAGCTTCACGCCGTCCGGATGTCTCGCCCTTTTGACAAGGACGGCGCTCGACGCATGAGTCGCCAGGGCCGCTTCCATTCGCGCTGTGTTATCTATAGAAAATCCCCTTGACAGGAAGAATCTGGCTTTTGCTCTACCCTCGGGGTGGGAGCGGTTCAGGAGATAGTCCTTGACCTTTCCTGGAGGGACGACAATCGCCATTCACGCAATCTGTTTTCTTTTAACGGTGGCCACGCCGGCAAACGGGCGCGTGAACTCAACCTCGTAAACGCCGGGCGTGCGCCCGATATCGACGATCACGCCGGTCGTTCCGCGCGGCGCCGTTTTGCCGTCGCATTCAACGGGCTCCATCAGGGTGACGACGGAATAGAGTTCAAGGGGCCGCTGATCCGGTCGCGGCTTTCGCGGATGATCGAGCATGGGATGCGCCTCCGGGCCAGTTGGCCGATCGAAACCCCCGAGCGAAGCTTTTTGCGGTTTTCACTCCGCCCAAATGTATGTCGCGCACAAGATGCTGGCAACAGGGACAACCCGACGGGGTGGCCGAATCGAGCGCCCCCACAAAAAAGCCCCGCGTCGCCGCGGGGCTTTTCTCGTTGATGCGAAGGCCAATCAGTCGTTGGCGTAGATGTCGCGGTTCTTCGTCTCCGGCAGGAAGATCAGGCCGATGACGAAGGTCATCAGGGCGATGATGATCGGGTACCAGAGGCCGGAGAAGATATTGCCCGTCGAGGCCACGATGGCGAAGGCGGTCGGGGGCAGGAAGCCGCCGAACCAGCCGTTGCCGATGTGATAGGGCAGCGACATGCCGGTGTAGCGGATGCGGGTCGGGAAGAGTTCGACCAGCATGGCCGCGATGGGCCCGTAGACCATGGTCACGAAGATAACCAGGATCAGCAGGATGCCGGCGGCGGAGAGAGCGCGGCTGCTGCCGAACATCTCGCCGATGGACGGCGTCTTGAGGATGCTGGCGTCGCCCGCCTTGGGGTAGCCAGCGGCGTTGCCGGCGGCCACCAGAGCGGCGCCGGTTTTGTCGGCGACCGGAACGTCGGCGCCGTTGAGCGTCGCCTTCAGCTCGCTGCCGGTCGCGCCGGGAACGAGTTCATAGTGCATCGAGTTCGTCGCGAGATTGCGGCGCACCACGTCGCAGGGCTTGGTGAAGGTGCGCACGCCGACGGGATCGAACAGAAGGCTGCACTCGGCGGGATCGCCCGTCAGCACGATCTTCACGTTTTCCGTCGCCGACAGCAGCTTCGGGTTGGCGATCTGCGCCAGCTGATGGAACAGCGGGAAGTAGGTGACCGCCGCGATCAGGCAGCCGGCCAGCAGGATCGGCTTGCGGCCGATCTTGTCGGAGAGCCAGCCGAAGAAGATGAAGCCGCCCGTGCCCACCAGCAGCGAGCCGGCGATCAGCAGGTTGGCCGTCGTGCCGTCCACCTTCAGCGTCTGCGTCAGGAAGAACAGGGCGTAGAACTGCCCGGTGTACCAGACAACCGCCTGGCCCGCCGTGCCGCCGAGAAGGGCGATGATGCCGATCTTGGCGTTTTCCCAGCGACCAAAGGCCTCCGTCAGAGGCGCCTTGGAGTTGGTGCCTTCGGCTTTCATCTTCTGGAACGCCGGAGATTCCTGAAGCTGGAGACGAATCCAGATCGAGACGGCGAGCAGGACGATCGACACGAGGAACGGCACGCGCCAGCCCCAGGCCGCGAAGGCCTCCGGCGTCATGCTGAGGCGCAGCGTCAGAATGACGATCAGCGACAGGAACAGGCCGACCGTGGCGGTCGTCTGGATCCACGAGGTGTAGAAGCCGCGACGATTGGCCGGCGAGTGTTCGGCCACGTAGGTCGCCGCGCCGCCATATTCGCCACCGAGCGCGAGGCCCTGGGCGAGACGACAGGTGATGAAGGCGACCGGCGCCGCGTAGCCGATGGACTCATAGCTTGGCAGAAGGCCGACAACGAAGGTCGCCAGACCCATGATCGTCATGGTCACGAGGAAGGTGTACTTGCGGCCGATCATGTCGCCGAGACGCCCGAAGAACAGCGCGCCGAAGGGGCGAACCGCGAAGCCGGCGGCGAAACCGAACAGCACGAAAATGAATTTCGCGGTGTCGTTGGTGCCGGGAACGAAGGTCTGGGCGATGTTGGCGGCGAGCGAGCCGGCCAGATAGAAATCGTACCATTCGAAGACCGTGCCGGCGGAGGAGGCGAGAATGACCTTCCTCTCCTCGGCGGTCATCGGCCGAGCCTTCTCGACCGTTGCAGATGCCATTGTCATGTCAGTTCCCCTTGATGTTGCTGCTGCGAAGGCTTCCCCTCGAGACCATCCGTCGCGATCACGGCGCCACGCATCGCTCCCAGGAATTCGCCACCCGCCATTCGTTGCCCGGACAGTCCCGGCGCGTCGCGAACGACGCGGTTCTTCCTCCGTTTCAAAACATTGATCGCCAGACGATCAACGTCATGTCCTTGCGGTTCAACCAACGACGACGGAACGGGCCCCGACATTCACCATGTCAACGGTTCGCCATTTCGCGTTCGTTAATGAAACGTATATTAGGCGCGAGGAGGCCGCCTCGTCGATGGAGGAGGGTATGACACCTTCGTCTAGATTCACGGCCGGAACCGCGTTTACGGCCGTGTTCGCGCTAATCATTTCGTCCATGTCGGCCGTCGCGGCGGGCGGCGGCGGCGCCATTGTCGGCGCGACGCCGTCGGGATTCGCCCGCCATGCGATCGCGCTGGGGGCTCCGGCCCACGCGCCCACGCTTGGCGCGGCGCGAACCCGGCATGACCGGCGCTTTTACGCGCGCCGCTACTACGGACCGGACGTCCCGTTCGTCTATGGATCGACAGCGCCCGCGAGCGCGACGCCAGACGGCCCCCAGGCCTTCAATCTTGACGCTCTGCCGCCGGCGCGCGGCGACTGCGCGCATCCGCGCATCATCGAGGTCGGACCGGCCACGACCGCTCCAGGGCCCCTGCCGAAGGTGATTTATGGATCGCGGCCGCCCTGCGACCCGCGCCATTTTTCGCGCGGCGCCTTAACGGTTCCGGACTGAACCGTTCAGGCGGGGCGAGCGAGCTTCATCGAGACGATCGTCAGCGCCACGGCGCAGGCGTTCGACACATTGAGGCTCTTGATCGCGCCGGGCAGGTCGAGGCGCGCGACGACATCGCAATTCTCGCGCGTCAGGCGCCGCAGCCCCTTGCCTTCGGCGCCCAGCGCGATGGCCAGCGGGCGCGCCAGTGGCGCGTCGCCCAGCGACGTCTCGCCGTCCGAATCAAGTCCGACGCGGGCGTAGCCCATGTCGGCGAGTTCCTTCATGGCGCGGGCGAGATTGACGACCGAACAGATCGGCACGTGCTCCAGCGCGCCGGAGGCGCTCTTGGCGAGCACGCCGGTCAGGGCTGGCGAATGGCGCTCGGTGGTCACGATGGCGTCGACGCCAAAGGCGGCCGCCGTGCGCAAAATGGCGCCGACATTGTGCGGGTCGGTGATCTGGTCGAGCACCAGAATGAGCCCGTTGGCGGGCAGTTCCGAGATATCGATGGGGCCCAGAGGCCGCGCTTCCAGCAGCACGCCCTGATGGATCGCGTCGCGCGGGGCGCGTTGGTCGATGTCCTGCGGGGTGGTGGTGACAACGTCGAGCTTGCGGTGGGTTCCGATCTCGCTCGCCAGCCTGGCCGCGGCGGGCTCGGTGGCGAACAGGCGCACCAGCTTGCGGCGGGGCGAGAGCAAGGCCTCGCGCACGGCGTGAAAGCCCCAGATGAGCGCGATATCGGGATCGCCGCGCCGCGGCCGGTCGGCGGTGGAGGCGGCCGGACCGGGCGGACGCCCGCCGGGCGAGCCGCGCGAGGGACCGGCCCGGTCGGGGCCGCGATTGCGGTGAAAATCGGAATTCCTGGCCACGCTGGCTCCATGGTTGCCGCGAACCTGTCGCACGGCGCGGCCCGCGACGCAAAGCCGGCGTTTCCGGGGGCTTTTTTCGACAACCTTTTTTCAGGTTGACAGGAGGGGTCATGATTTCTCATATGCGCCCCATGAAAGCCCCGCCCCGTGGCGGGGATTTTTGTCTGGCCCGCGCGAGCGGATTCAGGGGGAATGTCCCGAGCGGCAAAGGGGGAGGACTGTAAATCCTCTGGCTATGCCTTCGTAGGTTCGAGTCCTACTTCCCCCACCAGCCACTCCCTTGCAACGACCGACAACCGCGGGTCGTGACAGAATAGCCTTATTTGCGGGGAGCTTTCCGCAGTCCCTGCTTACTCTCCGGCAATTCTCTGGCCCGGTATGCTCAAGGCGGACAGGCAAATCGCATGACCGACGAGATCAAGAACAAATCGCGGCCCGCCGCCGGAAGCGTGGGACAACTGTCCTTCTTCAAGGTCATTGCCTTTGTTGTCGCGCTTTTCGTCGTTGGCGGCCTCATGTTCGCCGCCGGCAGGATGTCCGGGCACAATCAGCCCGCGGGCGCGGCGACCACGAAGTGATGCTTGCGCCCAGGGCGCGGGGCGCGACCGGTTTGGCGCGACAGACTTGTCCGAGACCCTCATTGGCATGCATTGCTGGCGGTTTCGCTGACGCTCGCGCCGATCGAACCCTTGGCGACGCATGACACGCCATTGCGCGGCGCGATCCGCCGCCTTTGAAGACGGAATAGGGGCGCGAGGCGACGAGGCCCAATAGTTGCGTTCGACTCTCTACTATTGACATGCCCGGCCCGTCCGACCGCGTGGCGTTTGGTCGCGACGCTATCGCGCCTCGACTTCGCGGGGTTCGTCCGACGCGGACAGTTGCGCGCCATGCCAGGTGAATCCGTCGCCGGCCCAGGCCGCGCACCAGAGCGCCGGCATCGAGAGATCGCGCAACACCCAGGCGGCGATGGATTTGAGCGACAGTGGCCAGCCCGCGAGCGCAGCGAGCCCGGCCTCGGCTCCATACCACGCGATAAACAGCACGGAGAGGCAGGCGGCGATCGACCAGCCATGGGCGTCGGCGACGAAGGCAAGCGCGATGGCGGCGGGGAGAAAGCCGAGCACGATTTCCGGCGTGTAAAGGAATGGAAACGTCGCGCGGCGCAAACGCGCCCAGCGCACCTGCCGCGTCCAGACTCCAGGCGCGGCGCGCGGGCCTAATGGCTGTGCGAATGGCGGTCCGGCGAGACGGACATGGAGCCCCTGAGCGCGCACGACCTTGGTCAGCGCAGCGTCTTCCGCGGGCTCGTCCGCCAGGGCCGCGATGCCACGACCGCGCAACAGCGACTTGTTGAGGAACAGCGTCTTGCCCTGACAAAAACCCTGCCCAAGCGTGTCCACGGCGTATTGCCAGCGCGCCTCGAATGTATTGAGAAACGCGCATTCGAATTCGCCCCAGAAATCCACGGGCCTCGCGCCAGCGGGCGGGGCGGAGACCGCTCCGACGCCGGGCCCCCAGCACGCAAGCAAACGCTGGAGGTAGTCGACCGGCGCAAGTAGATTGCTGTCGGCGAAACAAACCCAATCGTACCTGGCCTCGCGCCAGCCCTTAGCCATGTTGTTGAGCTTCGGGTTGGCGCCGACGCGGTCCACCCCGATCAGTAGCCGCGCATCGACTTCCGGATGCGCCCGCAACGCCGACTTCACCAGCGGAACGATGGGATCGGACGCCTCCGCGACGCAGAACAGCACTTCGTGGGCGGGATAATTCAATCGCAGGGACGCCGCGAGCGTTTCGATGCTGTGGTCCTCGATACCGCACAGCGGCCGTACAAGGGTAATGCCGGGCGCGGGATCCGGCGCCGGCTCCAGAATGTGCGATCCGCGGCACCGGATCGCCGCCAGGCCAATCGTGGCGAATTGCATCAGAACCAGAAGCGCGGCAAGCAGCGAAACGACGTCGAGCATTTGCATGACGCACGTCTAATTGGATTCCATGTCGGGGATATGACGCCATTCGATGTTCCGAACGTCATGAAACCTTGACGTGAATCAGCCATTGCATGGCGCGAACTCGCCAACATGGATGGTCGCCTTGCTCGATTCAGCCCCCAATGAAAAGGTCAAGACGCTTTTCATCTCCGATATCCATCTGGGAACGCGCGGCTGCAACGCCGACGCCCTGCTCGATTTTCTCAGGCATTACGAAGCGGAAACCATCTATCTCGTTGGCGACATCATCGACTGCTGGCGCCTGAAGGCCGCCTGGCATTGGCCCGAAAGCCACAACGTGGTGGTCCAGAAACTGCTGCGCAAGGCGCGCAAGGGCACGCGCATCATCTATATCCCCGGCAATCACGATGAGGTCATGCGGCCCTACGCCGGCGATACATTCGGCGGAATCGAAATCATCGAGGAGGCCATTTGCGAACTGACCGACGGACGCAAGGCGCTCATCCTGCATGGCGACAAGTTCGACACGGTCGTGCGAAACATGAAATGGCTCGCCCACCTCGGCGACTGGGCCTACGATTTTGCCATCTTCATCAATCGCTATCTCAATTTCTTCAGGCGTCAGCTCGGCATGCCCTACTGGTCCTTTTCCGCGGCCGCGAAGGCGAAGGTCAAGCAGGCGGTCAATTTCATCGGCGCCTTCGAGGACGCGGTCGTCGCCGACGCCCTGCATCAAGGCGCGCAGGTTGTGATCTGCGGACATATCCATCACGCGACCGCGCGCCAGATGGGTCCGATTTTCTACATGAACTGTGGCGACTGGGTGGAGTCCCGAACCGCCATCGCCGAACATTTCGATGGACGGCTTGAACTGATCCGCTGGGACGATGTCGTCGCGAAACACGCGAGCGAGCCCGGCCTGGCGGACCTCACGCTTCAGCCGGCCGCCTGAACGGCCGCTTGAGTCCATTTCAGTCCCACGGCGCGGGTGACATTGCCGACAAAATCCAGCGCGCTTTCGCGCATGGAATGGCGGGCCCCGAAGGCCCGGCATTTGTCGCGCGAAATGTGCAGAGCGGCGAGCGCGGCGCGCCGAAGATTCCCGTCCATCACGCCACACCCGGAATCGCCCAGCACATCGCGCGGACCCGCCACCGGAAAGGCCGCGACCGGAACGCCAGCGGCGAGCGCCTCCAGCATGACAAGTCCAAACGTGTCGGTGAGGCTGGGGAATACAAACACGTCCGCGCTGGCGTAGGCGTCGGCGAGGGCGGCCCCGTCAAGCCGGCCGGTGAACACGGCGTCGGGAAAGCGACGCATCAGCGACTCGCGCGCTGGCCCATCGCCAACAACAACCTTGACGCCGGGTAGATCGAGTTCAAGAAACGCACCGAGATTTTTTTCCACGGCGACGCGCCCGACATAGAGAAACGTCGGCCTTGCCCAAGGCGAGCGACCACCCGCGCCGGCGGAAAATCGTCGCACCGGAATGCCTCGACGCCACAATGCAAGGCGGCGAAAGCCGCGCGCCTCGAGTTCCGACTTGAGCGTCGGCGTCGACACCATTGTTGCCGCCGCCGCGCCGTGGAACTGGCGCAGGGCGGCATAACTCCATGAGACGGGAATAGGCCAGCGCGCCGAAATATACTCGGGAAATCGCGTGTGATAGCAGGTCGTGAAAGGCCGCCCGACGCGAAGGCAATGTCGCCGCGCGAGAAAGCCGATGGGCCCCTCGGTGGCGATATGGACGGCGTCTGGCGCATGTCGCTCAGATC
>CAISJZ010000156.1 GCA_903885755.1 uncultured Hyphomicrobiales bacterium
AGCAATAGCCGCAGCAGCAGAAGGTGACGGGTAGGTGATGGCTAGAGCTAGCTGCTCGTGCTGCTCTTGTTGACTATCTGAATGGTATCCCACTTGACTGGGCAGTGGGAACCGAGGCGGCGCTCGATACCACCCGGATTGCCCTCGGACGCAGCGCCACGACTCTCGATTATTTCGCCGATGCTGCCTGGACCGATCGCCTGCCTGTCGTCGTCCAGGCGCGTCTCGTGCAAAGTTTTGAAAATTCGCATCGTCTGGCCGCCGTCTCGGCCACGGCGACTCTGTTCCGCGTCGATGCCGTGCTGACCACCGAACTGCATCATTTCGAAGCGTCCTACGACGGCGTGGGCGCGCCGCATTGGCGGATCGAGATCGCGGTGAAGCTGATCCACCAGCCCGACCGCAAGCTCGTTGCGGAACGTATCTTCACTGGCGAGGCACCCGCCGCGCGCAACGACATGGCGAGCATCGTCGATGCCGCCGACGAGGATTGGCGCGGTGTCGCCCGGCAGATCGTCGATTGGGCGGCGGACAATCTGTCGCGCGTCCCGCGCTGAGGCCCCGGCAATACGGCTCTTGCCAGCGGAGTCGGGGCGGGACATAAGACCGGAAAGGGGTCTTTCCGGATTCGATGTTCGATTTTGCTCGATTGAGCCGCGCTGAATTGCAAGCCATGGCCGAATGCGGCCGCGCGCTTCTTGCCGTTCAGCGCGACCTCGATGCGGCCGGAAGCTCGGTGCTGGCCGAGGCGCTACAAGGCGCCGCTGCCGTCTATGAATGGCAGCATTATCCAACCGGCGACATCCACGACCCGGTCAGCCACGCACAGTATTTTTATCATGCCCACCCGCCCGGCGAACGTAAGCCAAAGCCGGGAACGGTGGACGAGCATGGCCACTTCCACACCTTCCTGCGCCAGCGCGGCATGCCCGCCGGTGTTCGTCCGATGGTGATGCCGGAACTGGCGATCGCCGATAATCCGGCGGCTCCCAAAGGCCCGATTTCCGCGCCTCAAAGCGCGGAAGGCGAGGAATCCGAACCCTGGAGCCATCTTGTCGCGATCGCGATGGATGCGTCCGGCGTGCCGCTTCGGTTTTTTACGACCAACCGTTGGGTCACGGGCGAAACCTGGTTCCCCGCGCCGGACGTGGTGCGGATGCTCGAACGGTTCGTGCTCGATCCCGCGCCGCCGTCGCCGCTGCTCAATCGCTGGATGGCGGCGATGCTCGGTTTTTATAAGCCGCTGCTCGCTGATCTCGTGGTTCGGCGGGATGCAGCGATCATGGAATGGCGCCGCCGCCATCGCGCCAAGGTCCATGTGTTCGATGATCTGCGGCTCGAAGTCACGTCGAGCCTCGACATCGATCTTCAGCGCGATATTGCCGCGCTGGACGGCATTCTGCGCCGGGTCGCCTAAACCCTACTGTCCCGTTACCGGCAGATGGCGTGTGCGCAAGCATTCCTGCCGCGCTGCTTCGCGCTTGGCATTGCCCTCGGGCGTGTGATCGGGGAATTGCTTGGCCGCCTGCTTGGCGCAATCCGCCATCATCTTCCAGGCGTTGACGCTTTCGACCTGCCGCGTATCGGCACGGACCGCGGTGGCCGTGACGAGCGATAGGCAAGCGGCGGCCAGGGCAAGGGATAAGTATTGATGGCGCATGATCATCCTCCCGATTGAGGGGCATGGTGCCGGTCGCGCCAGAACGCAAACGGGACATAAAAAATCAGATAAGCGAGGATCGGCGCTTCGATCAGCAGGATCGATTTTCCCTGCTCGCGGCGCAGCATATGGCGCGCGGTCTCACGCGATTCCGCGATACAGGTTTCGGCCGCCGGGCCGACCCGCTGGTGGCAAGTGTCATCGACATAATCATCGACGGTGCTGAGCTGCCCCTCGACCCTTACCGCGTCCTTGAATTGCGGATAGATGCGCCAAGTCATGACCAGCAGCCACGCCACAGCCAGCAGCAGAAAATAGCGCGAGACATGTGGTATCGCGGATGCTGGCAAAACGAGGTCGCTCCTCAGACGGGTCGCCTATTATAACGCGCCAGGAGGCGCGAACATCCGCGCTGGCGGTTAAAAATATTTCAGATCAGGTGATCGCGGCGGCGTGGCGGATGCTGGAGATCATCGAGCTGCGGATCAGATAGGCTTTCTGCCGCTCCCGGTCGGCCTCGGTCGCGCGCAATTCGTCGAGATTTTTGGCCCGGATGGCGGGGTCTTTTTCCTCGAGAACCTGCTTGTTGCGGATCGACTGCGCCTGGACGAATTCGACATTGGCGGCGCGGCGCTGCCGCACATACAGGTCCAGCAAATCTTCCGAACCTTCGTCGCGGCAGACGGCGGCCAACTTGTCGCCGAGATTGCTTGCCGCATGCAGCGCGCCGTTAAGGCCGAACGCGCCCAGCGGATTGTTCACATGCGCGGCATCGCCGACGATCAGGAACTTGCCGCGGCGGAAATCGGCCGCCACGCGCTGATGCACACGATAGATGTTGGTGTGCTCGACATCGTAGGGCGTCGGGCGGGGCAGAAAATGTTGCAGGGTCTTTTCGGCGAAGGGAACGCTCAGCACTTCTTCGTCCGGCAAGGTGGCGTCGGTCGGGAACAGCACGCGCCACATCCCCGGCGGGCCCTTATGCGGCATCTTGAAGATCGCGCCCCAATCGACCGGATCGGCGATATAGGCATTGTATGTATAGCCGTGCAGCGCCAGGTCCTGCTTGATCCCAATGACCAGGAAACGCTCGGGCCAGGTGAAGCCCTCGAACGGCACGTCCATCAAATGACGCACCGCGCTGCGCGCGCCGTCGGCGCCGACGAGATAGCGGCCTGTGACGGTTTCGATACCGCCCGGCGTTTCGAACCGCGCGGTGACGCCGTCGGCGTCCTGCGTCGCGTCGATGAAACGATGTCCGAACTGAACCTTACCGCCCAGCGCCTCGAAGCGTTTGCCCAGCAACGGCGTCAGCTTGAACTGCTCGCAATGAAAACGGAACGGATAGGGCGTTATGTCGCTCAGCAGCGACAGATCCCATTCGACGATCACGCCTTCTTCG
>CAISJZ010000157.1 GCA_903885755.1 uncultured Hyphomicrobiales bacterium
AGCCATGATCTGCGCACGCCTTTGACGGCGCTGATCGGCAGCGCCGACCTGATCCGCGATGGTCAGCCGCCAGCCGAGCGGCGGCAATACATCGATCTCATCAAGACCTCCGCCGGGCAGGTATTGGCGCTGGTGGATGGAATTCTCAATTTTTCGAAAGCGGGCGACCGCCGCGCGCGCGCCTCCATGAAGCCCTTTCTGTTGCGCGACGTTATCAACGCCAACATCGCGGTCAGTCAGGTGGGCGCCGCCGCCAAGGGCCTGACGCTGACCGCGGACATTTCCGACACGATCGACGAAACGGTGCTGGGCGACGCCGCGGCGCTGTCACAAATTCTCCTCAACCTGCTGGCCAACGCCATCAAGTACACCACGAGCGGCGGCGTGACTGTGCGCGCCTCCATGGCGCGGGAAATCGGCAATGTCCGCCGCGCGACAATCGCCATTTCCGACACTGGCGTCGGCATTCCCGAATCGTTTCGCCAAAAGCTGTTCAGTCCCTTCGAGCGTGGCGAGACTCCGGGCAACCTGAATCCGGGCGGCCATGGGCTGGGCCTCTCCATTGTTCGCCAACTCACGACGGGACTTGGCGCGACGATCACGGTCGACTCGGAGGTCGGCCGCGGATCGACCTTCACGCTGACCATCCCCTGCATCGCGGCGCCCGCAGCGCGGACTCCCCCCGTTGTCGAGGCCCCCGGCGGCAACACGCCGGATGGACCGCTGTCGGTTCTGGTCGCCGATGACGTGGCGTCCGTCGTGATGGTGGTTGGCGCCATGCTCCAGAAGATGGGCCACGCGGTCGTCAGCGCGCGCGATGGCAAGGCAGCTGTCGAAGCGGCGCGCAAGCAGCGCTTCGACCTCATCCTCATGGATATCCAGATGCCCGAGATGGATGGGCTGGAAGCCAGCCGGATCATCCGCCAGATGCCGGAACATGCCGATACGCCCATCGTCGCCATGACCGGCCTCGATCGCGACGGCTCCATCGACGAGACGGCGCTGGCGAGCATGTCCGGCTACATCCGCAAGCCCGTCGCAATCGACGCGCTGGGCGTCCTGATCCGCGACGCCGTGGCGACGGCCCGTCGTGGCCAGCAGGCCGCCTAATCCGCCTTGATGTTGTTTTCCCGGATGACGCCGCCCCAGATGGCTTCCTGTTCGGCGAAGAACTTGCCGAATTCCTCGGGGCCCTGCGCCAGCACGTTCACCTGCTGGGAGTCCCTGAGCGTCTTGGCCACGTTCGGGTCCTGCAGCGTGGCGCGCAGGTCCTGACCATAGCGGTCGATCATCGCGCGTGGCGTCTTGGCCGGCGCGAAGACTCCCCACCACGACAGCGCCACGAAATCGGGAAAGCCCGCTTCCTTCGCGGTTGGCGTGTCGGCGATATTGGGCAGTCGCTCGGCGCCCGTCTGCAACAGGGGCCGCAGCGCGCCCGCCGCCACCTGCGGCGAGACGAGGGCGGCCGACCCGATGATGAGATCGACCTGTCCGCCCAGCGCCGCGTTCATCGACGGCCCGCCGCCGTTGTAGGGCACATGCGTCATCTTGAAATCGCCCTTCTTCAGCAACAGCGTCATGCCGAGATGGCCGAGACTGCCATTGCCGATGGAGGCGAAGGTGATGGCCTCGGGTTTCGCCTTCGCCGCGGCGATCGCGTCGGCGAAGGTTTTGAACGGTTTCGCCGCCGCGCAGGCGATGATCATGGGCGTCACGCCGATCAGCATGACGGGTTCGAGATCCTTGTCGATGTCGAAGGGCAGCTTGCGCAGCGACGACAGGGCGGCGTGGGAATCAAACACATTGAGCCAGGTGAGCCCGTCCGGCGCGGCGCGCGCCACAAAGGCCGCGCCGATGGCGCTATCGCCGCCCGGATGGTTCTCGACCACCACGTTCGCGCCAAGGCGCCTTTGCAATCCCTCCTGCGTCAGGCGGGCGATGGCGTCGGTCGAGCCGCCGGGCGCTAAGCCGACAATGACCTTGATGGTCTGGCCCTCGGGCCAGCCGGCCGCCAGCGCGGGCAGGGAGGCGAACGGCGACGCGAGCGCCCCGGCAAGGGTCTGGCGGCGGGTCAAACGGATCATCGGCGGCTCCTCCGGAGGTCTCTCTGGCGTTCAGATATGGCCAATGGGGCGAGGTGTGTAAATGGGGGGAAGGGAGGGGGGGAGTTATTGCCAAGTTGTCCTGCCATTTCGCAATGGGCCATCAAAAAAATCACGGAATGACATTGCATTTGGCTTCCCAAAATAAACCCCACGCGGACTTGCAGAGGATTTTGGCGCTACAAACGATTCAGGAACAACAACAGTAATCTTTGACACGTTCATATCTGCCATTGATTGGTCGGTAATCGTGCGGTCAAGCGTGGCGAGATACCAATGACCAGTAGCGCCTTCATTCAAAATCTGTTGCCATCGCTCCCCCAAAGTCGACTTAGCAGAAAGAATTATGCATTCGGATGGGGTGTTTTTATATTTTTTGAGAGAAGGCATTAGGAAATCTGGCTTACGGTTCCCAATTTTAGGCTGCGGTACAAACGGAATTGCAATGTCATGCAGCACGCGCTCAATATGCAGCTCGAAAGCTGTACCCATCCTCGATGCTGGCCGGCCCCCATTGGGTGATCCAGTTGCTATGTTAATTCAACGTCGGCCTTGGCGCTATTGCTGGCGTGGCCGGCGAAGCTGGTCCAGGTTGCGAAGCCGGCCATTGCAGAGCCTCCGGGGCTGGTGGCCTGTAG
>CAISJZ010000158.1 GCA_903885755.1 uncultured Hyphomicrobiales bacterium
GCCGAAGCGCATGGTGTCGAGGAGACGCGTGTCGAGATCGTCATCATCAAGACGACCGGCGATATGATTCAGGACCGCGCCCTGTCGGAATCCGGCGGCAAGGGGCTGTTCACCCGGGAACTCGACGCTGCGCAACTGGCCGGACAGATCGACCTCGCCGTCCATTCGTCCAAGGATCTGCCGACAGCCCTGCCCGATGGCCTCGTGCTGGCCGGCTGCCTGCCGCGCGAGGACCCACGCGACGCCTTCATCTCGACCCGCGCTGCGCGCCTTGTCGAATTGCCGCATGGCGCGACCCTTGGCACTGCGTCCTTGCGCCGCGGCGCCATGGCGCTGCGGCTGCGGGCCGACCTGCGAATCGCCTTGCTGCGCGGCAACGTGGAAACACGCCTTCGCAAGGTCGAAAGCGGCGAAATCGACGCGACGCTACTGGCGCTGGCGGGAATGCGGCGCCTCGGACTCGCCGATAGAGCAACGTCCATTCTCGAAATCGACGAATTCCTGCCCGCGGTCGGTCAGGGGGCCATCGGCATCACAACGCGGGCGGACGATCACGCCACCCGCGTCGCGGTCGGCGCCATTCTCGATGCGCGCACGAGCGAGGCGCTCGCCGCCGAACGCGCCTTCCTGACGGTGCTCGACGGCTCCTGCCGCACCCCGATCGGCGGCCACGCGACGATTTCCGATGGCGTTTTGAGCCTGCGCGGCGTCGTCCTGAAACCCGATGGCTCGCAGGCTCACGATATCGCTGAATCGGGCCCGGCCGATCAGGCCGAAAAAATCGGCGTGCGCGCCGGTCGCGCCCTGCTGGAGCGAATGCCCGCCGACTTTCTGGTCTGAGCGACATGCGTGTGCTCGTGACCCGCCCGGAGCGTGACGCGAAAATCACCGCGGCGCGCCTCGCCGCGCTTGGCCATGTCGCGATCATTGCGCCGGTCACGCAAATTGAACCCTCAAACGCCGCGATTGCATCGGGACCGTTCAGCGCCGTCATCGCCACCAGCAGCCACGCGATGGAGGTTCTCGACAGCGCCACCGCGTTCCGACTGCGAACAATTCCGGTCTTCTGCGTCGGCGCGCGCACGGCGGAGCAGGCGCGGGCGCGAGGCTTTCAGACCGTGCATCCCGCCGCGCCTGACGTCAAAGCTCTGGTGGCGTCATGGGCGCCCGAATCGAGCGCGGGAAAAATTCTCTATCTCGCCGGGCGCCATCGAAAGCCCTTGTTCGAGGATGAACTCGGCGCGCGCGGATTGTCCTTCGAGATCGCTGTTGTCTATACAGCGGTCGCGGCGCCAAAGTTGCCCGACACCGCGATCGACGCCTTGCGGGCCGGCGTGATCGACGCCGCCCTCGGCTTCTCGCGCCGCGGCGCCGAAATCCTGATTGAACTTACGCGCGACGCCGGTCTGCTCGACCATTTGATCGCCGTTCCACAAATCTGCATCTCCGCGGACGCCGCGAGGCCCCTCGCGTCGCTCGGAGCGCGCGTCCTCGTCGCGACGGAACCGACCGCCGCGGGCCTGTTCGCGGCGCTCGATTCTGTGTAGAGGCTGACTCATAAAATCTGGAGGACGCCCGATGGGCCGGTTCGCGGTTTCCGCTAAAGCAATTCTCGTCGCGACGCTCGCGCTTCTGGGAACAGCCCTCGTCGCGGCGGCGCCAGCCCGCGCGCAAAACGCCGAGGAAGCCTATTTCAAGAGCAGGACAGTTCGCATCATCGTCGGCTACGGACCCGGCGGCGGCTATGACGTTTACGCCCGCATGATCGCGCCCTATGTCGCCAAGGCGCTCGCCACGACCGTCGTCGTCGAGAACCAGCCTGGCGCCGGCGGCATAACCGCGCTCAACCGCATCATGACGGCGTCCCCCGACGGGCTTCAGATCATGCTCGTCAATGGCCTGGGCGCCGCCTTCGCCCAGCTCACGGAGCAGCCGGGCGTGCGCTTTGATCTCGCCAAACTCAACCACCTCGGCACCGTCAGCGCCTCGCCGTGGGTCTGGCTGGTCGGCCCCAACGCGACAATCGACACGCCGAAAAAGGCGCTCGACGCGAAGCGAAAATTCATGTGGTCGGCCAGCGGTCCTATCGATGGCCTCTCCGACGGCGCGGCTTTCACCTGCGCGGCGCTCAAACTCGAATGTGGAATCGTGCTGGGCTATCCCGGCAGCAATGAATCAGCCCTCGCCGTGACCAAGGGCGAGATGGACATGATCTATGTCTCCGACACCTCCGCCAACAATTACGTCAAGGCCGGCCAGAACAAGGCGGTCGCCACAATGGGCAGGGTGAAGTCGCGGTTTTTCCCGAACCTGCCGACGATTTTCGAGGCGGTCAAACTGGCGCCAGAACAGGCCGCGCTCTTCGATTTTCACGCGACGGCGGAAAACCTTGGCCGCATCCTCGTCGCCCCGCCCGGCCTCTCCCCGGAGCGGCTCGCCTATCTCCGAGACGGGATCAAGGCCGCGCTGACCGATCCAGCGCTCATCGCCGAAGGCGAGAAGACCCAGCGCTATGTCGATTTCATCGGAGCCGAGGACACCCGCAAAGCGACGGTCAGCGTCGTTTCCGATCCGACGCCCGAACAGAAGAAACGCATGAAGGAGATCATCGCCACGGCGGAGCAGAAATAGCCGCTGGACGGCGATTAACGGTCAACCGGCGAAACCGTCACGCAACGAGAACCCACAAAGCATTGCGGATTGTCGATGGTCGGCGCGAAAGCGGGAACAACGGTCTGATCGACCATGCATTGCCCCTGATCGGAGACGTAGCGATCATAAAGGTCGCGTCCGGTGCCGAGCACGATTGCATGACGCGAAAGCACCAGGGCGTTCGCCGCGGCGCAGGACATCGTCGTGGTCGAGGGACGCGATTGCGCGAACGCCGCGGCGGGCGAAACCAGCATGACAAGCGCGATTGCGATCGATTTCATGATGTGTCTTCCCCTTGTTTGATTGGCGTCCGATGGGGCTGTTCACCAACGATATATCGGGACGACGCTCGCGGCCTACCAGTGGTCGTCGGTCGATTCCGGATCCTCGGACTTGAGCTCATGCTTGAGGATCAGCGGAACCTGCGAAAGCGCGAACAGGATGGTAATCGGCATTGTGCCGAAAACCTTGAAGGACACCCAGAATTCCGTGGTCTGGGTGCGCCACACGATCTCGTTTAGCGCCGCCAGAACGAAAAAGAACAACCCCCAGCGCAGCGTCAGAACGCGCCAGCCCTCCTCGGTCAGTTTCATCACGCTGTCGAGTACGACCGGTAACAGCGGCTTGCCCAGCGCAAGGCCGGCAAGCAGCGCGGTTCCAAACAGCGCGTTGACGATGGTGGGCTTGAGCTTGATGAACAACTCGTCCTGAAAGATCAGGGTCAACGTCCCGAAGAACACAACGGCGACGGCGGTGACGAGCGGCATGACGGGCAAGTGCCGCGTGAGCGACCAGGACGCGCCAAGCGCAATGACGACGCTGACCATCAACACGGCTGTCGCGGTCAATATTCCGAATTTCGCGTTGGCAATGAAAAAAAGCACAAGGGGGCCCATTTCAAGCGCGAGCTTGATGACCGGGTTTTGCTTGGGCCGCTTGTTTTGTTCAATCGACATGGAAATTTCCCGAAGGCCGGCGATTCGCCGCCGGAGCATAGTCCCTATTCGCCAAGGCCCGCGATGGCGCGCGCGAAATCGCGGGCTTCGAACGTTTCCAGATCGTCCTGCCCTTCGCCGACACCTATGAAATGCACCGGCAGTTTGAACCGGTCGGCGATGGCGACCAGAATGCCGCCGCGCGCGGTGCCGTCGAGCTTGGTCATCACCAGACCTGTCACCCCGGCGACCTTGCCGAAGATTTCGACCTGACTCAGGGCGTTCTGTCCAACGGTCGCGTCAAGCACCAGCAGGACGGCATGCGGCGCCGCCGGATCGACCTTTTTCATCACGCGAATGACTTTTTCGAGCTCCGCCATCAGTTCGGTCCGGTTTTGCAACCGTCCGGCGGTGTCCATCAGCAGCACATCGGCGCCCTCTTCGCCCGCGGCGCGGATGGCGTCAAAAGCGAGCCCGGCCGCGTCGGACCCTTGCGGACGCGCGATCACCGTCGCGCCAATCCGTCCGCCCCAGATCCGCAATTGCTCGATCGCGGCGGCGCGGAATGTATCCCCGGCGGCCAGCATGACGGCCTTGCCCTCGGCCGTGAAACGCGACGCAAGCTTGCCGATCGTCGTCGTCTTGCCCGAACCGTTCACGCCGACAACGAGGATGACGTAGGGTTTCCGGGTTTCATCGATGACAAAAGGGACGGCGACCGGCGTGAGGGTCTTTTCGACCTCGGCGGCCAGAATATCCTTGACCTCCTCGGGGGCGATCTCACGCTCGTAGCGACCCTTGCCGACCGCGTCTCGAATGCGCGTCGCGGTTGCGAGGCCAAGATCGGCCTGAATCAAAATGTCCTCAAGTTCGTCCAGCATGGCGCCGTCGAGCTTGCGCTTGGTGAAGATTGACGTGATGCCATCGCCGATGGCCGACGAGGACCGCGCCAGTCCGGCGCGCAAGCGCCCCCACCAGCTCGCGGCGGGCGCAGGCCCGCTCGGCGCGACAGGCGCCACGTCCCGCGCGCCACCGAACAGACGGCCGAGCAGGCCCGGCTTTTTCATCTCGCCCGAAGGCGTCCCGTCGTCGCTCATTCCCGAAGACATCCCGCGGCGCCAACGCGCGCCTGTTCCCGCATCCCTTTACCCGATATCCTGCCCGTCATGACATCGGAAGAGATTCTTGCCCGCCTGCTGTTTCGCGACGCGCTCATGCTGGTCGTGGACAAACCCGCCGGCATCGCCGTCCATCAGGGCCCCAAGGGCGGCGACAACCTCGAAGCGCATTTCGACGCCCTGCGCTTTGGCCTGCCCCGGACGCCCGCTCTGGCCCATCGGCTGGATCGCGACACGTCTGGTTGCCTGGTTCTTGGCCGGCATCGCAAGGCGTTGGAACAATTGGGTCTTCTGTTCAAGCAGGGCAAGATCGCCAAGACCTACTGGGCCATCGTCGAGGGCAATCCGCCCGACGAGGGATTGATCGATCTGCCACTCGGGCGGCTCGATTCGAAGCGCGGATGGTGGATGAAGGTCGACCCCCTCGGCGCGGCATCGCAAACCCGCTGGCGGATTCTCGGACGAGGCCATGGCGCCGAAGGCAATCCGCTGGCCTGGCTTGCGCTGGAGCCGCTCACCGGCCGCACGCATCAGTTGCGCGTCCATTGCGCCGCCATGGGCTGGCCGATCCTCGGCGATCCCATCTACGGGACCGGCCCGCGCGAGGGCGGCCCCGGGCTGCAATTGCACGCGCGGAAAATCATTGTGCCGCTCTACAAGAACAAATCGCCCATCGAGGTCGAGGCGGAGCCGCCAGCGGCCATGCGCCCCTGGCTTGACCTGTGCGCGGCTCCAACGCCCGCGCTCGCGCCTTGAAGCCATGGCCCCCGCCCGCTATCGTCGCGCCCTAACGCGCTATCGGGGGGAATCATGCGAAAACTCATTCTGGCTTTGGCGTTGGCGTCCCTGCCCGCCGCGGCCGTGGCCGCCGACAAGCCAGACTGGGCGTTTCCCGTGACCGAAAAGGTTCAGCCGCCGTCCTGGGACGACGGCAAGCCGAAGACCGCGCCGGACAGTCCCCTCAGCCTGACGCGCGCCCAAATTGACGACATGTTCAACCCGCCGGACTGGCGGCCTGACCTCCATCCGCCGATGCCAGACGTTGTCGCCCATGGTCGACAGCCCAATGTGCGCGCGTGCGGCGCCTGCCACCTGCCGACCGGCAATGGGCACGACGAATCGGCCTATGTAGCCGGGCTCCCCGCAGCCTATTTCACCCGCCAGATGCTCGATTTCCGAACTGGCGCGCGCAAGGGCTCGGGCTCCATGACCGCCATCGGCAAGGACATCACCGACGAGGAAATCAAATCAGCCGCCGATTATTTCGCCAGCGTGAAGCCGCGCGCCTGGGTGCGCGTGGTCGAGACCGACGCCGTGCCGAAGACCTATGTGGGACCGGGCAACAAACGTCTTGTCCATCCCGATGGCGGAACCGAACCGCTGGGTCAGCGCATCATCGTCATCCCCGAGGACGAGGACATCGTGCTCAACCGCGATCCCAAAAAGGGCTTCGTCGCTTACGTCCCGAAGGGCGCGGTGGCCAGGGGCGAGGCTTTGGCCAGGACCGGCGGCGACGGCAAGACAGTGCCCTGCGGCATCTGCCACGGTCCGACCCTCCATGGCATCGCCGACATCCCGCCGCTCGCGGGCCGTACGCCCAATCACATGGTGCGGCAGATGTTCATGATTCAGAACGGCGATCGCGCCGGCCCGCAATCCGCGTTGATGGCGCAGGTGGTCGCGAAACTGACCGTTGAGGACATGCTGAATCTGGCGGCCTACGCGGCCTCGCTGGAGCCGTAGACACGAGGCCGCGTGTTTCGCCGCGGGAGAAGAGATCATGGGACATCTGCTCAACGGCGCCTGGACGGACACCGACACGCTCGTCGAAAATCGCGACGGCATGTACGTCAAGAAGCCATCGATCTTTCGCGATTGGGTCCGGGCCGATCCCGTGGGTGAGTTTCCCGCGGCGCGCGGTCGTTATCATCTTTACGCCGCGGTCTCCTGCCCTTGGGCGCACCGGACCGTGCTCTTCCGCGCGCTCAAGAAACTCGACTCCGTCGTCGCGCTGCATCAGGTCGAACAGGCCGTCGCCGGTCAAGGCTGGACGTTTCCGGAGGAAGGGCAGGTCGTTCCCGGAACCGACCGGCATGTAAAATACCTGCACGAGATCTATACGATTGGCGATCCCGACGTGACGACGCGCGTCACTGTTCCAACGCTGTGGGATGCGCGGACCCGCCGCGTCGTGAACAACGAATCCTCCGAAATCATCCGCATGTTCAATTCGGAATTTACTGGTCTGGCGGAGCCGACGCCGGATTATTATCCTGTGGAGCTACGCGCTGAGATTGACGCCATGAACGAGTTCACGCTCAGGGGCGTCAACAACGCGATCAACGGCTGCGGCCGATCATCCACACAGGCCGCCTACAATGAATCGTTCCACCTGCTGTTCCAGACGCTCGACGCGCTGGAAGAAATCCTGGGCCAGCGGCGGTATCTCTGCGGTCCGCGACAGACCGAAGCCGACTGGCGACTGTTTCCCAATCTCATCCGCTTCGATCCGATTTCCTATCAGGGCTACAAGTGCAACCTGCGCCGGATCGAGGATTATCCCAATCTGTCAAACTATCTGCGCGACCTCTATCAGATACCGGGCATCGCCGAGGTTTGCGATATCGAGGGCATGAAACGCGGCGTCTTCGGCCCCGCCGGTCCGATCAAATCGAACGGCATTATTCCGCTGGGACCGTGGATCGATCATCGACGCCCGCATGATCGCGCGCGGTTCGGGTAACCCGCGATGGGCCACCGCGAATTGTCAGCACTCGCATGAAATGACTGCCAACAGACTGAAATCACGCAAAATTTTTATCCGCTTAACTTGCGCCAAACAAATTCGGGCCCACACTTTCCAGTGTGATGATTCGCTGGAGGGTTAAATGGTCTCCGCTGATTTTCGACGGCAGCTTGAGGGATACGGACTGACGACCGCCAATATTCTCTATGGAATGCCCGACCACCCCGACATCCTGCAAACATTCATCTGGCAGAAATACGACCTGCATCCGGAATTCCCGGAGCTGCGGAAATTCCTCGATTTCTGGGTGCGCGAAATCGAGGGGCCGCTGCATACAATCATGGTCGCTCATCAGGGCCTCATCAGGCCGGCTGAATTTCGCGCGGTTGGAATGGAGTTTTATCTCCACTGATCGAGGGATCAGGGCTTCAGATATACAAATCCCTGCGCCTGCAGCGCGGCGACTTCGGCGACGGCCGCGCCGACGATGTCGGATGTCTTGACGTCATAGAGTTCGGACGGGTCCAAATTTCGCCCCACGAGGGTGTTGCGGCAGACAAGGAACTTCACGCCCTCGGCCTTCAATGTATCGACGCGCTTCGAGAACGCTGGATCGGATTTGGCTTCCCTAAGCAGATCGAGCCCGTCGCCCTGAAGCACGATGCGCAGGTCGAGCTTGTCCTGGCCAACCGCATTGACATGGTTTTGCGCCGCCTGAAGCACATGCAGCGTATAGCCACGACGGGTCAGTCCATCTGTCTCGGTGACGTGGTAGACAACCTTTTGCTGGGCATAGCCCGGCAACTTGAGGTCCGCGGCGGACGAGCGTCGCACCTCGGACCGGGTTCCAATGCCAAATCCTGCTCCGGCGATCGCGACCCCCGCGACAATTGCGAGGATGACTCTTTTTTTCGTTGGCATTGGGTCGCCCTTGCTCGTGTTCAACTTCGGCACACATGAGTGGCCGACACGATGTCCGAGCAATCAAGGCGCCGCGGCGGGCGGGAATCCGCCGACGCCGCGCGATTCGCGTCTCATGGTAAATTTGGACGCTGTCAGAGCCTTTCGGGAAAGGCGCCGTCCTCGAAGACGGTCATCACCGGCGGCTTGCCCTCCAGCCCCAATTCGGACCAGCGCGCGACAACCTTGTCATAGGCTTCTTTCGACAGCTTGGTGCGCTTTGAGAAACTCTTGATGTATTTGTAATCCATGCAGGCGTTGATCAGCGCCTTGGAGCCCCAGGGGCGCAACTCCGGCGGATTGAGGCTCGGATCGAGGTACGTGCTCCAGGTTTCCCGCAGAATATCGATGGATTGCGACGGTCGCGAGCGCGTCGCCATTGCCCAGAGCACCTGATGGACGTTCGTTGGATCGATATCGTCATCGACGACAATCACGTATTTGCCGAAATACGCGCCCGCGGTGCATTGCGCCGCCAGCGCCATCACCTGCGGCGCATGGCCGGCGTACATCTGCTCGATCGACACGACGGTAATCCCCCAGCCCGCCGCTTCCGGAATTGACCAGACACCCTTGACGCCGGGAACGCCGAGCTTTTGCAGGTCGGCCCAGATGCCCGCCGAACGAAGCATGGCCCAGAACAGACCAGCCTCGTTGGCCGGACCATCCGCCATGAGGGCGCAGGTAAGGGTCGGGTTGTTCCGAAACCGGACGCGCTCGACCCGCATGTAGGGCGTCGCGCCGCTGGGCCTCCCATAGTAGCCGGTGAACTCGCCGAAGGGCCCTTCCGCGAAGGTCTCGTCCGGATACAGGAAACCCTCCAGAATTATTTCCGCGCGAGCAGGCAATGGCAAACCCGTCAGGTCGCTGGTGAAAACCTCGATGGGCGATCCGTTGATGCCGCCATAATAATCATACTCGCTTTCGGTCTTTGGCAGACTTGTCGCGGCGACAAGAAAGAGCAGGGGATCTATGCCGTAGGCGGCGGCGATGGGCATCGGCTTGCCCGCCTTCCAGTACTTGTCGCGATCGAGACCAGCGTCCTTGCCGGGCGAGGTGTAAACGCCGATCTCGCGCGGACCCTTGATCATCATGCGGTAGGTGCCGACGTTGACGCGCCCGCTCTCCGGATCTCGGGTAATCACCGCGTCGCCGGTGCCCAGATATTTTCCCCCATCAAGCGGCCACATGCGCTGGGCCGGGAACTTGCGGATATCGATCTGGTCGCCTTCCCAGATATTCTGGTTGCACACCGCGCCCGCGCCGGAGACTTCCACCGGCGGAATCTTGTTGCCAAGTTTTTGCTGCAGAATTTGGACGGCCTGCAACGGATGCTCGACCGGCTCCTCGCCAATCATCAGGCAGAAACGCGAGAGGTTGCAGCCAATCATGTTATAGAGCACGCGATGACCCGGATGACCCTTGACGTTCTCGAACAGCAGCGCTGGGCTTTTTTCACTTCCCACGAGACAGGAGATCGTCGAGGTCTCGAGGTCTGGATCGACCTCCGCGGCGATGCGCTTCAACTCACCGATGCCTTCGACCTTGCGCAGCCAGACATCGAGATCGCTGGAATTGTGACCAATCGCGCTGGCGGGCTTTTCCGCCGCGCCGGTCTTCGTCGTGGGATTGACTGGAATATTCATGTCCATGGATCGGATGCCTTCGTGAGAACCGGTTCGCGGCGCGCGCTTCTTATTCCGCGGCTTCCCGCGTCACCCGGAGTTCCTTCAGACGCGGATAGACCTCGCTGGCGAACAGTTTTAGTCCCTTCACGGTTTCCGCGTGTTCGAGGAAACCGGCCTGCCCCATTGAAAGCAGATGTCCGAAACCGCCGACGTGATCGTAGAATTTCTTGATCTGCTTATAGACCGTGTCGGGATTGCCGCAGAACACCGTGCCCGTCTCGATCTCATGGTCGAGATTTGGCACGAAGCCCTGTTCGCGCGTGCCCACCTTGCCGGTGCGCAGGGCCTTGATGTTGGCTTCGAGCGAATTGTAGCCCGGCGGATTCTTGAAATGCACTGGCAGCTTATTGTGCGAGAGATACCACAGCAGCTTCTGCGCGCCAGCGCGGCCTTCCTCGTCCGTGTCGCCGACGTACATCAGCGCGGAATAGCCAAGCCGGTCCTCGGGAACCGGGCCGGTACGCCCCGCCTTCGACCAGCCCTTGCGATAATAATCGAAGACCTGCCGCGTTCCTTCAAAGCCGGTGTGGAAGCAGCCGATGACATAGCCGCCTTCGCCGACGCGCGCCGCTCCCTCGGGCGATGTCGAGGATATCCAGATTGGCGGATGCGGTTGCTGATAGGGGCGCGGCCAGACATTGACGCAACGATGGTGAAAAAACCGGCCTTCAAACGAAAACGGCCCGTCATGATGGGTCCACGCGGCCTTGATGAGATCGAGCGCTTCGTACATGCGCTCGGTCATGCGAACGGGGTTGCTGTTGGCGGCTGGGATTTCGTAGGGCACGCTGCGCACGAAACCACATTCAAGACGGCCCCGCGAGATCACGTCGATCATCGCCATTTCCTCGGCGACACGCACCGGCTGATTGCGGTTGGCGATGGGGTTGCCGAGAATCAGCAGCCGCGCGTTCTTCGTCTGCCGCGCCAGAATGCCCAGAAGAATGGGCGCTGCGGGATCAACGCACGTCGGCGTCTGGTGGTGCTCGTTGACCATGATGTCGAGGCCAAGATCATCCGCGATCAGCCACTCGTCGAGATAGCGATGGTAGAGGTCCGCGCCAACCCTGGGATCGTAATAGCTGTTGGGCAGCGTGACGCGAACGGATTCGTACTTGTCCTCGTCGGGCAGGTGATGAAACGCGCCCTCGCTGAAGTGGAACATGCGCATCGTCGATTCTCCCGAAAAATCTTGTCTCAGGCCTTGGTGAACCGCTTGACGCGCGCCGCGAAATCCTCGGGCTGTTCGCTTTGCGGCGAATGCCCGGCATCGGGGATGACTTCGCTCGCGGCGCAGGGAATCAGTTTCGCGTAGGCGTCGACATAGTCCTGGCTTACCAGCCCGTCGTGCGAGCCACGCAGGAATAGCGTTGGACGCGCGATCGCGTGCAGACGATGCTTGAGCTTGGGATTGTGCATGTAGGGCTCCCAGGCGACCAGCGCCATCGTCTCGCGATTGCGCGCCATGACACGCAGCGCGTCATCGCTCATGGCGGCGTAATCCGGTTTGCGCTTCTCGGGATCGGCGGACGTCAGTTTGTTGAGATCATCGAGGCTGGCGGCGAAAATGTCGGGTACGTCGAGCTTGTCGCGCGGTCCGACTTTTACGCCGACCGGCGACACCAGAACGATTCGCGAAATCCGGCTCTGGTTCTTGGTGGCGAGATCGGCCGCGATCCACCCGCCAATGGACGCGCCAACCAGAATAACCTCGCGCAGGTCGAGCCTTTCCAACACGGCGAGATGGATATGGACGAAATCGTCGACGCTATCCATCCAGAACGGCAGGCTCGACGAGCCAAAACCCGGATGCATCGGCGCCACCACGTCGAAATCCCGCGCCAGCAGGGAAACAAAGCGCGCGCTCGGATCAAAGCCGCCGCCGCCATGCAGAAACAGCAAGCTCGGTCCCTTGCCGCCACGATGTAATTCAAGATCGACATCGCCGATCTGAACCCGGCTCGTTGTCACCACGCAATCCGCCACGGCGGCGTCGGTCATGTCATCCTCCCGATGCCGCGCCTCTCCGGCCCGGCTTAATTTCATGCAACGATAGAAGCGAGCGGCGCGGCGCGCAAGCGTCCTACTTCCGCCCGCTGATCATCGTCCCGGCCTTCACCAGCAGACGCTGCATCTCGGCTGAATCCTGGGATTCGATCACCACCTTCAGGCTGGCGTCAGCCATCATCTTGCCCAGTGGCGACATGGTCGGGCCAGTCAGACGCCCGAAAAAATGATGGCTGTAGAGTTCATCAAGATGATCCTTCGTTACGGTCCACCAAGTCCACAACTTCGAAGCGTTGGGATGCGGCGCGCCCTTCACCGCCATCTGCACATAGATCATCGCCGGGATTGGCCCAACGCGCGCCCACTCCACCGGCGCGCCCTCCTTCTGATATTGCAGCACACGCCCGCCGTAAGTGCCGAGCGCGACGGCGCCCTGTCCGCCGGCCAGCGCCTCGATGGTTGGCGTGCCGCCCTTGATGATGATGGGATTGTTGGCGAGCAGTCGCTTCAGGTAGTCAAAACTTTTCTCCTCGCCCCAGGCCAGCGCCAGCAACGGAAACTCGATTCCTCGGCCTTCGAGCAGAATCTTGCCACTCCATTTGGGATCGAGCAGGTCGTCCCAGGACTTGAAGTCCGACGCCTTGGCGAGCCCCGTGTTGTAGGCGATCGGCGTATCGAGATTATAGGAATAGAGCGCCCGCCCGCCGAAGAGCACGGTCTCTCTGTCGAGGCCGAAAACCTTGTCCCAAGGGTATTGCAGGGCCAGACCGCGATCGAACATGAGCTGCGTGTAGGAGATTGGCGAATCCACGACATCGCAGGTCAGCCGGTTGGCGCTGCTCTCGCCGATGATGCGTTCAATCGCCGGGCCCGGCTCGATCTTGTAGGCCTCGACCTCGATACCGGGAAATTTTTGCGCGAACTTTTTCGCGCTGGCCTGACTGACCGCCACGTCGTTGGACGACCAGAAGACAACCTTGCCCTCCTTCTTCGCCGCCTCGTAGATGGACTGAACCGTCTCGTCCTCGGCGCGGGCCAGCGGGGGGACGAGCGACCCGGCGGCCAGCCCCATGACCCCGCCGATGGCCCGACGACGCGATATCGATCCGCTCATGTTCCCTCCCTAATTTTTGCCGACAAGGCGAATATGTCGCCAAGGCTAGCGCGGTCCACGGGGCGGAGGCAAACGAGGCGCGGCATCGGCAACTGCGCCGACCAACTGGCCCCGCGATCTCGAACCTGTATGATGCCTGAAAATCATCGCTGAACGCATGGTCCGCCGATGTTCATTCAATTGCTCAATCTGCTCGGTTCGGGATTTTATGCCGCGGCCATGATCATGCCACGCATGATTCCGCTTAGAATCATGTTGCTGATCGGCAATGCGTTTTACATCGCATACAGCCTTTCGGCCCGCGAATACGCGCTGTTCGCGCTTTATCTCGTGATGTTCCCACTGAATTTCTATCGTCTGCGGCAAATGCTCGGCCTGATCCGCAAGGTCGAGCGGGCTTCCGATGGCGTCATCAGGATGGACTGGCTGTCGGCATTCATGCAGCGACGACCGATCAAGGCCGGCGCGAGTGTCTTCAAGCGCGGCGACGGCGCCAATGAACTCTTTTACGTGGCCACGGGCCGGTTCCAGATTCCAGAGCTTGGCGTCGAACTAAAGCCCGGGTCGGTTGTGGGGGAAATCGGACTTCTCGCGCCCGGGCGGGGCCGCACCCAGTCGCTGAGTTGTCTGGAATCAGGAGACCTGCTTGTCATGACCTACGACGAGTTCAACGAACTCTATTTCCAGAACCCGGAATTCGGCTACCACTTCCTGCGGCTGGTCGCGAACCGCCTACTCGCCAATCAGGATCGGCTGGAGCGCGAACTCGCGACTCGGACTGCGCCCTGAGCAGCCCGGCGGAACGTCAGACGCCCGCGTCGCCCCAGGTTCGGACGTCCACGAACCGGCCGGCGAGCGCGGCGCCGGCGGCCATCGTCGGCGATACGAGGTGCGTTCGTCCGCGATACCCCTGACGTCCCTCGAAGTTTCGATTGGAAGTCGAGGCGCACCGTTCGCCGGGTCCGAGACGGTCGGGATTCATGGCCACGCACATGGAGCAGCCGGGCTCCCGCCATTCAAACCCCGCTTCGACGAAAACCTTGTCGAGCCCTTCCGTTTCCGCCTGCCGTTTGACGAGGCCCGAACCGGGGACAACCATCGCATGAACCCGGTCGTGAACTTTCTGGCCGCGCGCCAGCCCAATCCTGACCACGTCGGCGGCGGCGCGCAGATCTTCGATCCGACCATTGGTGCATGAGCCAATGAAAACCCTGTCGATCGTCAAATCGACCATTTTTTCCCCACCCTTGAGACCCATATAGTCGAGCGCTCGCTTGATCTTGCTCAGCTGCTCCTCGGTCTTGGCGTCCTCGATCCGGGGCACCGACCCCGTGATCGTCGCTACGTCCTCGGGAGACGTTCCCCATGTCACGATGGGTGGCAGATTGGTCGCGTTCAACCGCACCTCCCGGTCGAAGAACGCCCCTTCATCGCTGGAAAGAGTCGCCCAGAATTTCATCGCGGCGTCCCAATCCACGCCCTTTGGCGCGCGCGGACGATCCTTGAGATAGGCGAACGTCATTTCATCCGGCGCTATCAAGCCCGATCTGGCTCCGCTTTCAATCGCCATGTTGCAGAGGGTCATGCGCCCCTCCATCGAAAGCGCTCGAATAGCCTCGCCCTGATATTCAATGACCGAATTCGTGCCGCCGGCCGCGCCAATCTCGCCAATGATGGCGAGCGCCAGATCCTTGGCTCCAACACCTTCTCCTAGCGCGCCATCCACAATGACGCGCATATTTCGGGATTTTCGCTGAATCAGCGCTTGTGTCGCGAGCACGTGTTCGGCTTCCGAGGTTCCGACGCCAAACGCCAGCGCGCCAAAGGCGCCATGCGTGGAGGTATGGCTATCCCCGCAAACGATGGTCGCGCCGGGAAGCGTCAACCCCTGTTCTGGCCCGACGATATGGACGATGCCCTGGCGCGGGTCTCTGAGGTCAAAGCACTCGATGCCGAATTCCCGCGCGTTCCGCGCCAGCAGTTCGACTTGCACACGGCCTTCCGGATCTTCGATCGGAAGAGCGCGGTCCGTAGTGGGGACATTGTGATCCACGACGCACAAAGTCCGTTCGGGCGCGCGCACGGCGCGGCTCGCGAGCCGCAGCCCGTCGAAAGCCTGCGGTGAAAGCTCGTGAACAAGATGGCGATCGACGTAGAGGAGGATCGTTCCATCGGCCCAGGCGTCAACGACATGGTCGTCCCAGATCTTGTCGTAAAGTGTGCGAGGTTGCGCCATGATCGCTCTCATTCGGCTCGGCGCGGGACGCGTTCGTGGCATCTTGGGGCCATCTTCGGTCGGAATTCAATCAGGCGCGCAAAACGGCCGGTGGAACTCGGCCACTTGCCCTTCGCGCCCCGCCCGGCTAGCACTCCTGCGGAAAAATCCTCGAACTGAAAGATCGATCATGGCGACCCACAAGCTCCTGCTCCTCCCCGGCGATGGCATTGGCCCCGAAGTGGCGATCGAGGTCGAGAAGGTCGCCAGATTCATGGGCGAGGCGGGCATCGCCAACTTCGAGATCGAGCGCGGCCTTGTCGGCGGCATCGCCTACGACACTCATGGCCAGTCGATTTCCGAGGCCGACATGGCCAAGGCGCACGCCGCCGACGCGGTGCTGTTCGGCGCGGTCGGCGGCCCCAAGTGGGATTCCGTACCCTACGATGTGCGGCCGGAAGCGGGCCTGCTGCGTCTGCGAAAGGATCTTGAACTCTTCGCCAACCTGCGCCCGGCGATCTGCTACCCAGCGCTGGCCGACGCGTCCTCGCTCAAGCGCGAAATTGTCGAGGATCTCGACATCATGATCGTGCGCGAACTGACCGGCGGCGTCTATTTCGGCGAGCCCAAGCAGATCATCGATCTCGGCAATGGCCAGAAGCGCGGCATCGACACGCAGGTCTATGACACCTACGAGATCGAGCGTATCGGCCGCGTCGCCTTCGAGCTCGCGCGCAAGCGCAAAAACAAAGTCACCTCCTCCGAGAAGCGCAACGTGATGAAATCCGGCGTGCTCTGGAACGAGGTGATGACCGCGCTTCACAAGCGCGAATTCGCCGACGTGGAGCTCGAACATCAATTGGCCGATTCGCTTGGCATGCAGCTCGTGCGCTGGCCCAAGCAGTTCGACGTCATCGTCACCGATAACCTGTTCGGCGACATGCTGTCGGACGTGGCTTCCATGCTCACGGGCTCGCTCGGGATGCTGCCCTCCGCTTCGCTCGGCGAGACCAACCCGAAGACCGGCAAACGCAAGGCGCTCTACGAGCCCGTGCATGGCTCGGCCCCCGACATCGCCGGCAAGGGCATCGCCAACCCGATCGCCATGATTGGCTCTTTCGGCATGGCGCTGCGCTATTCCTTCGGCCTCGGCGACGCCGCCGACATGATCGAGAAGGCCATTTCCGGCGTGCTGGATCAGGGTCTGCGTACCGCCGATATCAAGGGTTCGGCCTCATCCACCATCTCGACCCAGCAGATGGGCGACGCCATACTCGGCGAGCTGCGCAAACTGGCGTAATCAAAACGGGCCGGTCGGCGTTATCCACGCCGCCGGCCCAACTGATTTGGACGTCTGATTATTTCAGAAGTTGAAGAGCGGGCGATTCCCCGGAAGATCGAAACGACCGCGTAGCGTCTCGCCGCCGTAGCTGGACGGGGCATGGCCATAGGTCGGCGAGTTCGTCAGATACTGGCCATCATAAACGTATCGCGATTCCGAGCCGACGTTGACCACGTTGCCGCTATCGGTAAACGGGCGTTTCTTGACGAGGAGGCCGCGCGGCGCATGGTGATGACGCGGCTTGGCCTGCGCGATCGTCGAGGCCGCGAAGAGCGCGGCGAGGGACGCCGCGGTTACGGTCAGGAACATTCGTTGAGCATGGCGCATCGGGTCATCCCTCGGTCGAGCAAATCATTCAGGGGGCACACTACCCTGTTTTTGCCCAACGCGAACCCCCCGCCTAGCGCTTCGCGAGATTTTGTCCCGACCCCACGTCGCGCAGCGGCGGCGTTCCGGCCAGCCAACTCGCCTTTTGTACCGATCCGCCCTTCGCGCCGCCGCAACCCTGGCCGCGCGCCTGTTCGGCGGCGACAAAGAAGCGGGCCAACGGACGATCTTCCGCGGCGGAGACGAGATCAAGCCGATCAAGAGCACAAGCGAGGCTTCGCCGGTCGACGGGACGGCCCGGAGCGCCGCAGGCGTAGCCTGAAATCCGCAGGCCGGGGGTCGCGACCTCCAACCGGTATCCCAGGCAGGCGACCTCGCCCACCGGTGTCGCGAGCGTCAGATCGGCGGTCTCGAATGTTCCGAAACGCGTCGCCAGATCGCCGGGTTGGGCGCTGTGGGTGACGGCGAATCCGGCCTGCGCGGCCCGCCGCGCCATTTCAACGAAGAACCGGTCGTCGGAAACTGATTCCTTGCCGAAACGATAGATTGACAGCCGCAGGCTCGGCTCGGCGCCAGGGACTGCCGCGCCAAAGGTCAGGCTGTCCTGCCGACCGCCGCCTATGACGTGGCGGCGCGCTTCGTAAACCCGGGGTTCGCGGCCAAACTCGACGCTCTCCAGCGAATAAAATTTCAGGGGATTACGCACTTCCTGCCAAGCGTTTTTGGCGATTTCGGAGGAATCGGGCGCGGCCGCCGGCGCGCGCAGCAACCCGGAAAAGGCCGCCGTGGCCGCAAGCGCGATCGCCAGCGCAGCAAGCCCGCTGATCGCCCAATGCATAATCTGGGCGCGGGCGCGCATGCGCAATGTCCACAATTCGTCCGGGACATAACCCCGCGCTGTAAACACGGGGCCCCTCGCCCCGGACATGCTCAACATCGACATGACGCATCCCCGGCCCCATTCGGGGCTCAGTCGTTTTCGGATGGGTCATGATTGGCGGCGCCGCGTGAGCGCGAGGTTACCGACAGTGGTTAACGAAAATGACGGTCAAAATTGAATTAAATTGCGCGAAACCGGACGGGCGGGCATGTTGCGGCTCCTTACACGCTTCGGAGCCAATCCATGCCGATCTCGATTCGCCGCGTCGTTACCGGCCATGACACAAACGGCAAGGCGACCGTCGATATCGACGAGATTGCCCGCAACGTGATTTCGACACGGCCCGGCCAGTCGAGCACGGTCATCTGGTCCAACGACGCCACGCCGGCGAACAACGCGGAGGCAAGCGACGGCGGACTGCGCAATGTGAAAGAATGCGCCGGCAACGGAGCCATCTTCCGGGTCGTCCAGTACGATCCAGGCGTCTCGCCACGCAATCATCGAACCGAAACCATTGATTACGCGTCGGTTCTCTCCGGCCAGATCGATATGCGGCTGGACGACGGGCAAGAGGTCCATCTGCGCGCCGGCGACGTGCTCGTTCAGCGCGGCACGATCCATGACTGGATCAACCGGGGCGACGTTCCCTGCATCATTGCATTCGTGCTGATCGCCGCCAAGCCGGTCGAGGCGAAGGGCGGCAGCCTCGGCGCGATCGGATAGGACCGCGCCGGCTCGCCCCTCAGGCAAGCACGCCGTGACAGTGTTTGTACTGCTAATGCGTCTATTTTTAACCTGTAAAATCAACGACTTACAGTGTCTACATTTAACTGTACAGGTTTTGTGTAGGTTTCGCTTTGAAAGCTCTGTCCTGCGTGCGCCAAAGCAGGCGCTACAAGGGCTTAAAGCACGCAAAATGTACGCTCACGGAACGCAGCTCGCAACCTCACAAAATGTGACAAAGATGAACCAAATCGCTAAGTCATTGAAACTTGGAGTAGAAAAATGCCAATCTTAGAGGTCGTCCTGCCCAGCATCAGAATGCATACTTAATGCAGTTAAAACATGATGTTAGGAGCTGTAGCGATGAAACAGGCACCCGTACTTAACGAACGCGAAAAGCAGCGCATGCTGCAGCACTTGCAGCGCACCAGCTATGCAGCACGCAATCGCTGCATGCTACAGCTGAGCTGGCTTGCTGGCATGCGTGTGGGCGAGATTGCCGCGCTGGACATTGGCGACGTGCAGGGCGCTGACGGCGCGATCCGCGCTGAAATCCAGCTGCGAGCTGACCAAACCAAAGGCGACCAAGCGCGGACCGTGCTGGTCAACAGCCAGCTACAGGCTGAACTGGAGCGGTACGTAAAGACTCTTAACAAGCGGCTGGACCCAAAGCGTGCGCTGATAGCCAGCAAGACTGGCAAGCGTTTTTCAGCAAACGGGCTGTGCCAGCGTTTCCTGCAGCTTTACGACGCTGCAGGCTTGGACAAGCTGACCAGCCACAGCGGCCGCCGTACGTTCATCACAGGATTAGCGCACAAAGGCGTCAATGTGCGTGTGCTAGCTGCACTGGCAGGGCACAGAAACATTGCAACGACGCAGCGTTACATCGAACTCAACGACCACGTGCTGCGTGAGGCTGTTGAATTGGTCTGATTGAGCAACTGCCAATAATTGTCGCCCCCTTGCTGCAATCACATGCAAACTGTAGCTTATCTGCAACAGCAAGCCCATGTGGATCAGTTCCATGATGCGAGCTGAGGAATCATGCAGAAAATCCCAAACGTGCGACACGCATGGGCGGGTGCGGGCTAGGGGCAGACGTATGGCAGGCAAGCTTTCACCAAACGAAATCCGTGACATCACCACCTTGTTGGAGCAGGGCAAGCCACTGCCTGAGAAGTACCGCTTCGTCCTGTTTGGCGATCAGCGCAATGTCGAGCTTGTGTGGGATGGCAAGAGCAACGCCGTAACGGATGTGCAGCTACCATTCCAAGTGATCGAACAGGTAGACGAGCCCCGCAGCGAAAAGGTGATGAAGCAGCAGTTCGACCTGTTCGACGCCGCCAGCGGTCGTCAGCTGAAGGGTTGGAGCAACAAGCTCATATGGGGTGACAACAAGTTCGTGCTGTCGTCCCTCCGTAGCGGCCCACTGAGAGACGAAATTGAGAAGAACGGTGGCATCAAGCTTGTCTACATCGACCCGCCCTTTGACGTTGGTGCTAATTTTGAAATGGATATCGAAATTGGTGATAGTCGCTTCAGCAAAGAACCCAATATTTTGGAGGAAATTGCATATAGGGATACTTGGGGACGGGGATCAGACTCATTCTTGTCGATGCTGTATGAGAGAATAAAGCTGATAAAAGAAATAATGCATCCAAATGCGTCAATTTTGGTGCATTGCGACTGGCGTCAAAACTCAAACATTAGAACACTACTTGATGAGGTGTTTGGTTCTGAAAATTTTGGCAATGAGATTATTTGGAAACGATCCAATCCAAAAAGTAATATAACTTGGAATTTGGCTGTAATAACGGATACGATTTTAAGGTACTCAAAGTCAGAAGATTTTACGTACAATCAGATATATGAGTCTCATTCGGAAGAGTATGTGAAAACAGCATACAACCATAAAGATGATGGTGGATAC
>CAISJZ010000159.1 GCA_903885755.1 uncultured Hyphomicrobiales bacterium
GAAGGGCCAAAAGTGGAACGACTTCCGCAAGGCCCAATGCGCCGACGATGACGCCGACGAGGCCGAGGCCGCCGCCGCCGTGAGCGAGCCCGCCAAGCCGGCCGCGACGCCCGCCAGCGCTCCGGCGGCCACGCCTCCCAAGCCCGCGGTCGCCGCCGCTCCGGCGGCTCCCGCCGCCGCTGGCGCCGCCGTGTTCCCGAAAGCGATCGATCCTAAGTACTCGACGATCTCCGCCGGCAAGGCTCGCATGAAGACCTGTGACGACCAGTACAATGCCAACAAGGCCACCAACGGCAATGGCGGCATGAAGTGGATCGAGAAGGGCGGCGGCTACTGGAGCGCCTGCAACAAGGCTCTCAAGGGCGCGTGATCGCCACCTGACTACTGAACGAGAACCCCGGGGCTCGCCCCGGGGTTTTTGTTTGTCTCAGAAATATGCCTTCGCCGTCGTCAGGACGCCGGCGATTCCGAGCACGATCGCGGCGTACCAGGGCCAGCGCGCGCCCTTGGTGATGATCGAGACCGTCGCGATGGCGATCGACACATGCAAGAACGTCACCGCCAGGGTCAGGACGTGATGGCGTTGCTCGTGGCGTTCGGATTCCTCGCCCCGCTCATCCACCTGCTTTTCTAGTTCCTGAGCCTTTTTCTGGATTTCGCGGGACTCTTCATCGTTCTTTTTCGCGCCGGCGCTGAACTGATCCGCTTTGTCCGGCGACTGGATCGTGGCGATCTCGTACAGGTTTTTCTTGATGCTCTTGGCCTGAAAGAACGCCCATTGGTCGCTGGCCTTGTTCTGGAAGAGCACCGACTCGTTCTTGCTTGTGATGGTCGCGGCGGTCTCGACGGATTCAAGACTGCCGACCGTGGCGGCGATAACGGCGAGGATGGCGATCGTCATCGCGACGGTCAGCATGAAGGGGTCGCCCTCATGCGCGACGTGCTCGGCGTGCTCCATGTGTTCGAAATGTTCGGTGGGCGATTCGCTCATGTCCCTGTCCCCCAAGCGAGGCGAAAAACCGAAAGCCGTCGTCACTCCATAATGATTCGCCGGCCCGTTTACGCCAGAACCTTGTGGCACAACCCGGCCTGACCGCAAGGAGTTGATTTCGCATGGGGCCCGGCCCCCGCCCGCCTCCCGCGCCCGCGCAACGCCCGCGCAAGGCATTCCTCGCATGCAATGGGGCCAATCGAGGGGCCGAATGAAAGCAGCCTTGTTCGGCGGCGTTGTCGCTTGTCTCATTCTGGGCAATCTGGCCCTGCTGGTCCGCGGCGAAGCCTACCTGGTGTCGTCGACGGTGGACAGCGACAGGTGGGGAAAGACGTGCGTCTATTATTTCCCCGCCCGTACCTTCAGGGTCGCGACGACAGTGGGCGAACCCTGCCCGAATTGGGAACGACCGCGCTGATCGTCTTGCTACTCCGCAGCCTGAGCGGTGATCCCGCTTTCCCGCTCCAGTTCCGCCCTTAGCGCCCTGCGCGCCTGGCTCAGGGCGTTGTCTGCGCGGATGCCAAGCAGGGCGCGGTTGGGATCGCTGTCGAGGCGCGCCTGCTGGCCCTCGATAATTCCCACATCCTCGATGAAAGTCGGATTGATTTCGCCATAGAGTTCCACTGTCGCCTTCGGATCATCCTGACGATAGCCGTTGGCCGCCGACCAGAAATAGATGCAGGTGGTCTCGGTCACCGGCGTGATGGCGTGGAGAATGCGCAGGTGAAAGCCCTCCTGCTCGCGGTTCTCATGCGCGCCCTTGCCAACATCCAGCGCGCCCGACCATTGCACGACAGTTGACGGCACAACGTATTCAAACTCTTGCCAGCGATCGACCTTGCCCTTGAATCCCGCACCCTTGACATAAGTCGGCGGCGGCGTGGTTTCGTCCATCCAGCGGATGTACCTGGCGCCATGTTCGGTTCGCTCGATGTCCATCTTGGCGTTGACGTGCGCGCTCGGGTTGCCGCCGATTGTCTTGGTATGGACGTAGGCGAGGTGCGTTAGATCCATCAGATTGTCGATCATCAGCATGTAATTGCACTTGATGTGCATGACCTCCTTGCAATAGGGCCACTTCGCCGTGTCGTCATGCCAGGGGTAGGGGACGATCTTGCTTTCGTCCGCCAGCGCGGGATCGCCCATCCAGATCCAGATGATCCGGTTGCGTTCAACGACTGGATAGGATCGCACGCCCGCCATGGGCGGAATGTTTTGCTGGCCGGGAATGTCGACGCATTTGCCGGAACCGTCGAAGACGAGCCCGTGATAGCCGCACTGGATTCCGGTCTCGACGAGTTTGCCGTAGTGCAGGGGCGCGGCGCGATGACAGCAGCGGTCCTCCAGCGCCGAGGCCTTGCCATCGGGATCGCGGAACAGAACCAGCGGTTCCTTCAGAATGGTGCGCGCTAGGATGCCATTGTCGAGTTCGTCGGGCCAACAGGCGACATACCAGGCGTTGCGCACGAACGGTTCGATCGTGGTGTCGTCCATTTCGCTGACCTCCCGCTCTTTGCTTTTCGAGCGAGGGGAGGCTAACCCCGCTTTTTCCAGGGGGCAAACGCTTTCTTCGCGGAGTCCGGATACTCTAGGAGCGCTGAGCTCCCGATTTCAGGGTGTTTTGCGGACGTAGGGGCCAAGTTCCCTGACAGCCGCGCTGGCGAAGCTCATGTCGACGACGTCTTCGACGACGAGGGTTTGCGAGCCCACGAGGCCCTTTTGCTTGAAGAATTCCAGCACCTGTCGCAGTGGATTGAGATTGATGGCGCCGTCAGGGTGGGTGGCTTGGGGAAAGGAACCCCGGACTTGCTCGGGGCTCATACCTACAGCCTTGGACAGCAGTCGCGCCGCGTCATCGGCCTGACGTGACTTGTTCCAGCGCCCGTCCGTGATGGCGTCATTGTAGTCGCGCGCGCCACGCAACAGGGCCTTCATGTAGCGGCGCGCCACATCGGGCCGTTCGCGCGCGAATTTGTCTCCATAAAAAACGAAAGAGATTTCCTCGTCGGGAAAGAGGTCCTGAGTGGTGTCGATGATTTTCCCCAGCCCTTCGCCTTCCGTGGCGCTCCCGTAGGGCTCGATCATCAAGGCCCCGTCGATGGACTTGCCGCGCAGACCCGCGACAATCTGCCCAAAATTGAGATAGACCTGCTCAATGTCCTCGTAGGCAAGGCCGCCGCGCCGCGCCATGGCGTCGATATCGACCTGACTGCCGATGCCCGCCGCGGGAATGGCGATCTTCATGCCCTTGAAGTCGGCGTAGGATTTAACCGCGCCGGACTCGACGAGATCGGTCCGCACCACCACCGTCTGGTAGCGATAGCCCTTCGCCATCGCCGAACGATTGGCGACGATGCGGATGCCGATGCCGCGCTCGGCGGCGTTGAAGAATGCCGCCGATGTCGCGCCGCCCGACACATC
>CAISJZ010000160.1 GCA_903885755.1 uncultured Hyphomicrobiales bacterium
TCAGCGCGGCGATGAAGGCTTCCTGTGGAATCTCCACCTTGCCGAACTGGCGCATGCGCTTCTTGCCCTCTTTCTGCTTGTCGAGCAGCTTGCGCTTGCGGGTGGCGTCGCCGCCATAGCATTTGGCCGTCACGTCCTTGCGCAAAGCACGCACCGTCTCGCGCGCGATGATCTTGCCGCCAAGCGCCGCCTGGATCGGAATCTGGAACATGTGCGGCGGGATCAATTCTTTCAACTTCTCCACCATGGCGCGGCCGCGCATGTCGGCGCGGGTGCGGTGCACGAGCATCGACAGCGCGTCGACAGGCTCGGCGTTGACGAGGATCGACATCTTGACGAGATCGCCGGCGCGATAGTCCGTCAGCGCGTAGTCGAAGCTGGCGTAGCCCTTGGAGATGGATTTCAGCCGGTCGTAGAAATCAAACACGACTTCGTTGAGCGGCAGGTCATAGACCGCCATGGCGCGCTTGCCGACGTAACTCAGATCGATCTGCGCGCCGCGCCGCTCCTGACACAGTTTCAGCACCGAACCGAGGTAATCGTCCGGCGTCAGGATTGTCGCCCTGATCCACGGCTCGCTGATTTCCTCGATCTTGACCACGTCCGGCATGTCGGCCGGGTTGTGCAACTCGATCTCGTCGCCGTTGGTCATCTTGATCTTGTAGATGACGCTTGGCGCCGTCGCGATCAGATTGAGATCGAACTCGCGGCTGAGCCGCTCCTGAATGATCTCGAGATGCAGCAGGCCAAGAAACCCGCAGCGGAAACCAAAGCCCAGCGCGGCGGAGGTTTCCATCTCGTAGGAAAAGCTGGCGTCGTTGAGGCGCAGACGGCCCATGGCGGCGCGCAGATCCTCGAAATCGGCGGCGTCCACCGGGAACAACCCGCAGAACACCACCGGCTGGGCCGGCTTGAAGCCTGGAAGCGCGGCGGCGCAGGGCTTCTTGTCATCGGTGATCGTGTCGCCGACGCGCGTGTCGGCGACCTGCTTGATCTGCGCGGTGATGAACCCGATTTCGCCAGGGCCCAGCGTTGTCACGTCGAGCATTTTTGGCTTGAAGACGCCGATCTTCTCGATCTCGTAATGGGCGTCGGTGCCCATCATCTTGATGCGCTGATGCCGCTTCATCGTCCCGTCGATGACGCGCACCAGCACGACAACGCCGAGATAGGCGTCATACCAGCTATCGACGAGCAGGGCCTTCAGCGGCGCGGTCTCGTCGCCCCTCGGCGGCGGCAGGCGCGTCACGATCGCCTCGAGCACGAGGTCGATGCCAATGCCGGTCTTGGCCGAGATCGGCACGGCCTGCGAGGCGTCGAGACCGATCACGTCCTCGATCTGCTGCTTGACCCGGTCGGGTTCGGCCGCCGGCAGATCGATCTTGTTCAGCACGGGCACGATCTCATGGCCCGCGTCGAGCGCGTGATAGACGTTGGCGAGCGTCTGCGCCTCGACGCCCTGACTGGCGTCGACGACCAGCAGCGAGCCTTCGCAGGCGGCCAGCGAACGCGACACCTCGTTGGCGAAGTCGACGTGGCCGGGCGTGTCCATCAGGTTGAGGATATAGGTCTCGCCGTCCTTGGCCTTGTAGTTCAGGCGGACGGTCTGAGCCTTGATGGTGATGCCGCGCTCGCGCTCGATGTCCATGTTGTCGA
>CAISJZ010000161.1 GCA_903885755.1 uncultured Hyphomicrobiales bacterium
AAGGGACGCCTGCGCCAGCTTTGGGGGAGCGCTCCGGCGTCCCTTCGGGCTTGCGCCCTTCATCATTCGTCATGTTTGACACTCCGGTTGAGGTTAAATTTACCTCAGCCGAGTGTCTCATCTATCCGTGCCGCACCCCAAACATGAAGCCGTTGGCACCTTCGCCATCCGTTCCTGTGAACATAGACATGTTGCCAGCCTCGGTAGCCCCAGAGTTGGCACCTGGCCCGCGATCGGCTGTGGGCAATCTAGCGATACGCCTAGCGACCACTGGTCACAGCGCCTCGGCATCAATTGCACAGGTGATGGCCGCCTACGAGGCGAGCGCAGTCGGCGATGAGGAAAGCGATCTCGGCTTGGCCCAGCCGACCAGCAAAACGGACGACCACATTTCGACGATCACGGATTATTCTTGGCGGACGACTCAGACGGCAGTTCAGCCAAACGCTTTCGACGGGGCCAAGCAATCACATTCCTGGATTTGATCTAGCGACAGCGAAACAAGTCGGTGATTCGGTTGAGCGCCGCCGATAGCCTGCCGAATCACGTCCCGGCAAAGTTTGCATCCAACAGGGACCTCGCAAGTTTCCATATTTCCTGTTGAATTTCAGTCGCGTGTCGGAGTCCCAGCAGGGGTTCCAGTTCGTCGCAAATTCACACCCGAAAGCCTTAACGCGGACGGATGACCCGCTTTACCCGATATTGAACCGGCACGATGTCGAGCATCGCTTTTTGCGTCTCGCCGATCTTGTGCAAAGCGGCGCCACAGCAAGGGCAAGCCTTTTCGGCGATGTCGATGATGACATCGATGCGCGGCAGATGCGCGGGCAGGCGTCCGCGATTGAGGTTGGCGCGCGGTCGGATCGTCGTCGTGGTAGCGTCTCGGTTTCCGCTATCGCCAGGCGCGTCGTTCTCGTTCGCCCCGACTACGGCGGCAGCTTCGGCTCCTGAAAGCAGGAGACGCAATTGATCGGGGTAAATTTTCTCCGAATGGCGTCCAAAGATCGCGCGCTTGTATTGCGACAGAATGAGCAGAAGCTTCTCGTTCTCAAGCAGGGCGGCGTCGCGTCGCGCGACGGCTTCGTCGCGCTCCTTCGACAGCGACTGGTTCTGGATGGCGAGAATGGTTCTTTCCGCTTCAAGGGCCTTGATGACGCGAGCCGACCGAGCAACCTTGGCTTGCGGCGAAGCCGGTTCGACTGGTGAATCATCGCGAATGACCATGCGGGAATACTAGTCTTAAAACACCAGAAACCCCATATATTTATTGGCTTTTATCCCGCTCGCGATGGCTTTTTACGACGCTGGCGGAGAGGCGTCGCCAATCCAGGCCATCGATGAGCGAAGCCAGTTGCGCGGCGCTCAAAATGATTGAACCGTCGCGAATTCGAGGTAATGTAAAGCCCCCGATTTCGATGCGTTTCGAATATAGACATAGGCCCGTTCCATCCCACGCCAGGATTTTAATTCTGTCCATCCGCTTCGATCGCGGAACAATCATCGCTGATTCAGGCTCGCATTGTCAGTGCGGTCACGCCATCACGCTTACTTTCATTCGAAGCGCTCAATCGAGTTCCGGCAGGCCAATCTGCGGAATTATTCGCTGCCAGCGATCGGTCTCTTGATCGATGTAGTTCCGGAATGTTTCACTATTTGTGAAAAACGGCGCCATGCCGACCCGGGTGAGCTGCTTTTGGAACGTGAAATCTGCGGATATTTCGCCTAAGGCTTTATCAAGAACTTCAACAACATCTGCGGGCAACTTTGCTGGGCCAAACAGGCTAAACCAGTATTCAAGCTGTGCTTCGGGATAGCCGGACTCGGCGATTGTCGGCACATCCGGAAACATCGGGTGGCGATGAGATCCGGCTTGAGCGATTACGCGTATATTCTGCCCTTCTACACTTTTCGCGCTCGCGAGGCCCATGGAGCCCATCTCGATTCGGCCTCCCAAAAGGTCTGTCAGGGATGCCGCTCCGCTCTGATACGGAACGTGAATGAGGCTGACATGGCTTTGTTGTTCAAGCAGCTCAACGGCCAGATGCATCGGAGTTCCAATGCCACCAGACCCATACCGAACTTTTCCCTCGTTAGCCTTGGCGTACTCGATAAATTCCTTCATTGATTGTATTGGAAGATTTGAGTTGATCGCATAGATAGTCCAACTGCTGGCCAATGTCGCGATCGGCGTGAAATCTCGATTGAAGCGATATTTGTAATTCTTTTTGAGCATGGGAAGCATCAACATATCTGATGCGCCCTGCATCAACGTATAGCCATCCGGAGCGGCGCGAAAAACCATCTCCGTTGGTTTCATGTTGTAAGTACTGGGAAGATTATCGACGATGACGCTCTGACCCAGCCGTACCGTCAATTCCTTCGCGTAGAGCCGCGCGATTATATCGGCCACCCCGCCCGGAGCGAAGCCGACTTCGAGATGGATAGGCCGCGAAGGATAGCTTTCTGCGCGGGCTGAAGGCGGTTCCATCGCGCAGGCTATCATGACGAAAGCTTCGACAATGCCGAATAGGCGTGGCATGCGATGTCCCCCAATTCAATTTGTACGTCGGCTTCGCCTTTTTGACTTTCAATTCACAACGCGAAGCGGATTCGTGCAGCAAATCGTCTTTAACTCTTCCTTCGACATGCCATATGCTTCCATGTAGCCACGGATGAGGCGCATGCATTCAACGCTGTGCGGGAATAGCGGTTCTCCCGCGTCGCTGGACAAGGTGACGTGTTCGACGCCAACTTCGCGAATCGCGTCGTAAATGACTTTTGGATCGACACCCAACAGTGGAGATATCTCGTCATAAGTGAAATTAAGCGTGATACCGGCGGCGGCGGCGCGCTTCATGTCTTCAATGGAGAGGTCGATGAACGGGCTGAAAGGATGATCGATGACCGCTCGCCTGAAGCCAATCTTGTCGATAAATTCCGCCAGCGCCCAAATCTCGGGATGGGTCGCGTGTCCAAAGAACAGAGCGACGCCATGATCGGCGACGGCTCGCACGATATCGCTATAAAGTGGCTTGAGCTTGCCATTTTCACCGAGCATGTAGTGACCATATTTGGCGGCTTCGGCCCAGGGCAAGGGGTCCGTGTGGGCTTTAGGGTCGGCTCCCGGATGCATCCAGATCGTCTTGCCACCCACCTTGTTGTAAGTGTTGGCATGGTTGAATACCGGCAGCCATACGCCGCGGACGCCTTCTTTCAGTTGAGCGTCCAGTCTTTCCAGAGACGGTGGACGATTGTCCATCGTGACGCCATATCCGACCCAGACATCGATCGGCGAAATGCCGGACGAGGCGGACCATTCTTCAAGCTTGTTTCGCACCGTTCTCAGCTCGGCCATGGGTTGGTAGTCGCCGGCGATCGGTCCAAGCGTTTTGAATAGAATGCCTTTCATATGGCTTTCGGAGGCAAGGATCGAAAGCGACAACGCATCCTGTTGTCCTTCGTGCGCGTGGCAATGAATATCGATGCTATCCGTGACATCAGGCACTTCAGGCGGGAAAACGACGCCCGGCCGATAGTTCCTGCGGGCGGGATAAGACGTAATGGCCCGCACATTGGTTGGGGTGGCTTTTTCAGCGGTCTCGGACATGAGCGCGTTCCTGTCGGATTTTTAAAAGTTCGGCGTCAGAGGAGGGCGATGGCCGCCTCAATTTCGGGCATCGTTCTCATGAATGGAATGAGCGGCATGAAGTCTCGCACGAGAATTTCATGATGCTTTGGACACGCGCAGCTTTGGTCGACGCGCATGAAAGGCGCTTGGCCAATGACGTAATTTGCATCGATCTCACGGAAACGCGCGAGCGCCTTGGTCGGCGCGGCGACCGCTCGAACGGCTTTTGATCGCAATCCCTCGAATGCTTCATCTAAAAGTGCAAATCTGGCCAGCGTTTCCGGTGGAAGACGGCGGCTCAAATAGCCGTCTATCGCGCTTCCTCTCGCGACTCCGATCGTGCCTTCTCCAAACATATCGAGTTCAACGTCGCGATCGGCGTCGCTGGTCAATAGTCTGCCCTCGATTGAGAAGAGGGCTTCGGAAAAATAAAGCGCGTTCTCCCGTTGCACGTCCCGCGCGAGAAAGGCTATATCCCATTCGTCACTGTCACACGTGTCAAATAGCACTCCGGCGCTGGCGTATTCGATGAAAATAGGCCGCGCCTCCATCAACATTGCCAGCCTCGTTCCGGCCAGAATGGCCAGACCTTTAAGCGACCCGTCGGACGCCCGTTGGACCCAATCGAGGTTGCTCAAGTTCAACGCGAAGCGTATCGTTTCCACAGCGTCATCCCCCTGAACGCGCGCCATTGTCGCGCCAGCCAACATCGCGAATAGCGGTCAGTCGCGTATCCCAAGAATGCGCCGTGGATTGCGTGTCAAAATGTTGTTGCGTATCGCTTCGTCCGGCGCGAAATCCAGCAACATATCGAGCAACTTCCCGTCGTCGGGTACATCGCGCGCGCGATACACATAGGCGTGCGGCCAGTCGGTGCCCCAAATAATGCGGTCGGGCGCCGCTTCGATGACGGCGCGCGACATGGCGACAACATCCTCGTAGGACGTTCCTTCAAGCATAAAACGATCGGCGCAAGTGAGTTTTACCCAAACATTGTTCCGTCGCACGAGATCGAGAAGCGTTTTGAAAGCCGGTTGGTGAAGCCCGTTTTTGGGTTCAACGCCGCCGAAAACGTCGATCATGACAGTCACGGGCAGCCTTCCGATTAGTTCGGCGTGCTTTTCAAGCCCTTCGCCGTCGATTTGAAATTCGGCGAACCAGGACATCTTTTCGATAATCTTCACATTGGCTTCCAGTTGCGCGACATCAAAGGATCGTCCAACGAAATTGGCGAAAGGAAAGCGCAGGCCACGAATTCCAGCGGTCTTCAAATTGCGCGCCCTCTCCAGCGTCAGACCGCTGTCGGCGCGAATGACGCCGCGCAATCTTCCATCCGATTTCTCGATCGCCATGAGCGTTACTGTCGGGTCGATGTCATGGATGTTTGGGGTAACCAACAGGCCATTCTTGAGCCCGATAGCCTTGGACATTTCGAACCAATGTTCAATCGGCGCCGCGGGCGGCGTGTAGCGGCGCGCTTCCGCATATGGAAACTCCTGCGGAGGGCCAAACACATGGAAATGCATGTCCCAGCTCTCGGGCGGCGCTTTTAGCTTGGGAACGCTGGGATTGGGATTTGGCGGCAACGGGACATGCGCGTTGGATTGGGCCATGATCTCCTCCTCAGTTTGTCTATGAAGGCGCTCGAAGATCGACGACGAAGTTGACCCCACGTCCGGCCAACGCCTTATATCGGCGGTCCTCGGATATGCGCTTCACTCTCGTTTGGCGCTTATAAGCCAAACCATTGTTTCAATTATGTTGACATGTCATCATACACGCGTCAAGCGGCCAAAGGGGCAAAATGGCAAACAATCGTGGCCGGAAGAGCGAGTGCTTTTCGGAAACCGACGATCCGGTTTTCTCGGAATTCGCGTCGTATTTCATCAATCTGATATCAAATAAACTTTCGAGGGGATCGTCTCGCGTTTATCTGAATTTGTTCGACATCGGCATCATCGAGTGGCGGACCTTGTCGTATCTAGGGGGGCGACCGAGGTCGACCGCGATGCAAATCTCAACGGCATTGGGACTTGATAAGGCAGCCATCAGTCGCGCGGCGCGTACCTTGGAGGAAAAAGGATTGCTTTGCGTCGAGCCGCTTGACCGTCGCCGCATGGGGTTAAAACAAACGAGCAAAGGCGTCGCGCTTTATCGAAAAATTTTGCCTCTCGCGATCGCGCGGCAGAAATTGCTTCTGAGCGGATTAACAAGAGAAGAGAACGAGTTGCTCCTGTCTCTCTTGAAGAAAGTCAAAGGACAGTTGGATTCACTGAGCGAGCATGACGCGAGCTTGCTACCAAATTCAAAGACTCAATAATTGCAATGGCAAATGAGTCGATCAGCTCCTCAATTCGGTCGTGCGAGAGCACGGTTGGATTCTAAGCATTTCAATTCAATGTGGCGCATAACTATCATTATGGGGCGGTCTCGCAAAACGTCGTCGCCTACTTCGGGACTTACACCGTCGACGAGCCTAGTCACGTGGTGACGCTACATATCGAGCAAAGCTCGTTCCCGAACTGGAACGGGACGGACCAGCAACGCAAATATAGTTTCACTGATGACGAATTGCGCTGCCCGACGCCAATCCCGCCATCGCGCTGACCCTCTCGCTCGGCGTGAC